>JBJKQP010000110.1:0-9608 GCA_046705105.1 Ignavibacteriaceae bacterium
ACATTACGCTGCGGATTTTTTACTTCGCCGGCAACAAAGGTTACGTTGTTCCATCCGTCGTACGCCCAGAAAGCCCCTGCCAATGCCAAGCCTATAATTACAAAAAGATTGTTGGAAACATTATGCGGCATTGAAAATCCTGTGTACACATTTCCCATGCTTCCGGTTCCTGCGGCAAAGAGCAAAATGGAAAGTATAATGATTGATGCAATTTTTATAGAAGTCATTATTGTTTGAACAACACCGCCAAAAACCACGCCGATATAATTAACTCCGGTTAAAAATATAATTGTAATAATGGCAACTGCCTTAGTTCCGAACTGATATAGAGGATGAATGCTGCCTATTACCGGTAAGTAAAAAGAAAATTTTTCAATTGCGTGAGGAAGCTGCGGGTATTTAATAAAATAGCCGAGGTATTCGGCAAAAACATAAGCAATAGCAGCCTGGCTCCCGGTTTGAATTACTGCAAGAATTGACCAGCCGTAAAAGAATGCAGTTGCATCGCCATACATTTTTTTGAAGTAGACATACTGTCCGCCGGTTGCATCTATCATGCCGGCGATTTCCGCATTTGTTAACGCACCTATAAAAGTTACTATTCCAGCTATTATCCAGACGATAATTAGTAATTCCGGAGACATTAATTGCCCCGCCATCGTAGCCGGCTTTCTAAAGATACCCGAGCCAATCATTGAACCTGCAACAATCATAATTGCAGCCGTTACCCCTAGACCTCTAACTAATTCGGTTTTCTTTCCGGTATTCTGCATTTACCCTCTGTTGTTTTTGTTATGTTAAATTATAGATTTTAAATTTCAAATTGACAATTATAAAAATCAAACTCAAATGATTTTTTGATTTTAACGCAAAAATATATTAATTATGCAATCGTAATTTTATAATTCTCAAAGTTGTTCGGACTATACAATTATGCAGCATATCATAATTTTGCCACTTCCATTTACATAGCCTTCAATAAAATTAATTTAATGTGAATACGACAGTTTTATAATGTGCTTTTCAGTAACTATGTTTTGATTTCTGCCACAGTTAGATTTTTTAGTTTTAATATATTTAACATCTTAATAACATTTATAAATGTAGCTCTATCCGGACCGGCAAGTATATGATAAAGATTTTTCTATTTTTCTTTAGCTTTCATCAAAGCGGACAATTCAAAATAAGCATAATTAAGAAGGAGTATTAATGGCGGAACAAAAAGAACGCGAGCAATGGGGAAGCAGGATCGGCTTAATTTTAGCTGTAGCAGGCAATGCTGTAGGACTCGGAAATTTTTTACGATTCCCCGTGCAGGCAGCTCAAAACGGCGGCGGCGCTTTTATGATTCCTTATTTCATTTTTTTCCTGGTCTTAGGCATTCCCCTTATGTGGATAGAGTGGGGAATAGGCAGAAACGGAGGGAAATATAACCACGGAAGTGCACCCGGTATGTTTGATGTTTTATGGGACAATAAAGCCGCAAAATATTTCGGTACGCTCGGCTTGTTTATTTCCATGGTTATTCTAATTTATTATACTTATATAGAATCGTGGACTCTCGGCTACAGTTTCTTTTCAGTTACAAAAGCGTATTTTAACGAACAGAACTACGCTGCAATGAGGAGCTTTTTATACAGTTTCCAGGGTAAAATGACAAGTAGTCATTTTACTACCTTGTGGCCTGCTTACATTTTTATGCTTATCACTTTTGGATTGAACTTCTGGATTCTTTACAAGGGAATTTCAAAAGGGATAGAAAAACTTGCAAAAATCGGTATGCCTCTTCTTTTCATATTCGGAATAATTTTAACAATAAGAGTATTAACATTAGGCACTCCAAATCCTGCACACCCGCAAAATTCAATTGGAGCTGGACTAGCCTTTATATGGAACCCGAATTTCAAAATGCTTGGCAATCCAAAAGTATGGTTGGCGGCAGCAGGTCAAATTTTCTTTACTCTTTCCGTAGGAATGGGTACAATTCAGGCATATGCCAGCTATTTAAAACCTAAAGATGATATTGCATTATCCGGCCTAAGCACTGCCGCAACAAATGAATTCGTAGAAGTGATTATGGGAGGTTCTATTGCTATTCCTGCTGCCATTGCATTTTTCGGAATAGCAATGACTACGCAAATAGCAAATGCCGGTGCGTTCGATCTAGGATTTGTTTCGATGCCGCTAATCTTTCATCAAATACCGTTTGGACCGTTTTTCGGATTTATATGGTTCTTGCTTCTATTCTTTGCAGGCATAACATCTTCCGTTGCAATGGGGCAGCCGCTTATTGCATTTATGGAAGATGAATTTAATATGAGCCGTAAAAAAGCTACGGGACTGCTTGCAATCGTTGTTTTAATTGCAGTACAATTTGTAGTCTTCTTCTTAAAGTACGGTTTTCTAAATGAAATGGATTATTGGGCAGGGACATTCGGATTGGTTCTGTTTGCGCTTTGCGAAACTATCATATTTATGTGGATCTACGGACCGGATAAAGCATGGGATGAAATGAATAGGGGAGGCGATATAAAAATTCCAAGAGTATTTTATTTCCTAATGAAATATATTACTCCTTTAATTCTTATGGTAGTTATGTTCTGGTGGCTCATCAGGGATGCAATACCGGTCTTTTTATTAAAAAATGTTCCGGCGCAAAATGTTCCTTATATCTGGGGTTCCAGAATTTTAATGCTAATACTTCTTGGCGGTTTATTATTGATGGTTAAAATTGCCTGGAAAAAGAAAGAAATCCAAAACGGAGGTATATCTTCTTAAAAATTCTAAATTCAGATTCAATGATGATATTATAAAAATTATTATTAAGTTTGTGTTAACCGGGAAGGTCTAACGGGGAATTTTCCCGTTAGCACCTTCGTTCATTTTTTGGTGATTTTTTATTTATCCGGCTTTTTTGTTTTATTCTTTTTTGTTAACACACTAAATAATAATATGCCTAAGGCTACAAAGTTTTCTTCATTTAAAGAAATTATGCAGGCGATGGGTCTTGTATTTGGGGATATTGGAACAAGTCCGATATATACGCTAACCGTAATCTTCACATTAACCGCACCAACCCCCGAAAATTTGATGGGAATACTCTCTATTATGTTCTGGACACTTGTTATGCTGGTTACAGTTGAATATGCCTGGCTTGCAATGAGCTTAAGTATTAAAGGTGAGGGAGGAATTATTGTATTAAAAGAAATTTTAGCAGGCAGCGTAAAAACCGGAAGAAGGGCTGCCTTTGCAACATTTTTAGGCTTCATGGGTGTTTCCTTGCTGATGGGCGATGGTGTTATTACTCCCGCAATTAGTATATTATCCGCCGTAGAAGGGTTGCAGTTTATTCCCGGCATTGGTCATATTTCCTTAAGCACTATTATTATTGTTACGTGCATAATTACAATTATATTATTTGCATTTCAGTATCATGGTACGGACAAAGTATCTTTTACCTTCGGCCCGATAATGATTGTATGGTTTTCATCTTTATTATTATCCGGCATTTATTATATACTGCGCGGGCCTAATGTACTTCTAGCATTAAGTCCTCATTATGCAATAGAATTTATGCTCCATAACGGCTTAACGGGATTTTTTGTTTTAAGCGAAGTAATTTTATGCGCAACCGGCGGTGAAGCTCTTTATGCCGATATGGGTCACCTCGGCAGCCAGCCGATTAGACATGCATGGTATTTTGTTTTCTTTGCACTCGTAATAAATTATTTCGGGCAGGGTGCTTTTGTGTCTATTCATCATGTTAAAGAAGCCGTATTGTTTTCAATGATTAAATCGATTTCGAGTGTTATATATGTACCTTTTTTAATCTTAACTCTTTTTGCAACTATTATTGCTTCTCAAGCTATGATAAGCGCTATAATGTCCCTGGTATACCAAGGTATTACTACTCGGATCTTTCCTTTGATGAAAATTAAATATACTTCCACTCATCTAAAGTCCCAGATTTATATCGGAAGCGTAAATTGGATTTTACTGTTAGCAGTATTATTGATGATTTTTATTTTTCAGAAATCGGACAACCTTGCTGCAGCCTACGGACTTGCGGTTACTGCCACAATGACTATAAGCTCTTCGTTTATGATCTGGATATTCAGAATAAGGAAAAACAAGACCAAAATGTTAGTTTCGTTACTTGTTTTTATAGTCGATATTTACTTTTTAATAGCTGTATTTAATAAAATTCCATACGGAGGTTTCTGGTCGCTTGTTATAGCTGCAGTACCTTTCTTTATTATTCAATTATGGTCAAGGGGAGGAATGTCTATGCACCGATCTTTTAGGCCTCTGCCCATAGATACATTTCTCGAAAGTTACAACCAGATTTACAAAGCCGGAAACAACATTAAAGGCACAGCATTATTTTTTGCAAAAAGCCTGCACGAAGTTCCGCCCTATGTAGTGCATTGCATAATTCGCGGGAATATTATTTACGAAAAAAATATTTTTGTCTCCATTATTACTACGGATGACCCGTACGGCATCTCGATAAAGAAGACCGACGAAATAGCGCCGGGATTATCAGGAATTCAATTTTATTCCGGTTATATGGAAATATTAAATATACCGGAGCTCCTAAAAGAAAACGGTATTACTGAGAAAGTAATCTTTTACGGAGTTGAAGATATTACTACTAAGAATATATTCTTAAAGTTTTATGCATTCCTGAAAAAGATTACTCCTGCATTTGTAAGGTTTTATGATTTACCTTATAACAAGCTGCATGGTGTGGTAACAAGACTGGAACTATAATATTGGATTCTTAAACAACTGCTTTTCTTTTAAATTATCCGTAACTCCATATATTTTCTAATAAAAACTTTGATAATTTTCCAAAGCAAAATTATATTGATATAACAATTAAAAAGATTTTTGGTGCATTAACATATTAAAGAAAACGGCGGGAGAAAAAAGTGATAATCCAGATTATTAATTTATCTTCTAATGATATTTTTAAAAAATACAGTAATATATATAAAATTTACAGGGAAGTTTATCAGCCGCATCTTATTGCACTTGAATTGCGAGATGTGCCTGTTAAACTTGCAGCAAATGTTCAGAAGATTGTATTAAGCGAAAATGAAATTTGCTATAAAAGCAAAACGGAAAGTAATGAAACAATTAATCTATTTATTCCCGGTTCATTATGGAATATTAAAGAGGTCTCAAGGAAAATTCTTTCAAACGGTGATGAAGACCTGGGTTATAAAATTACAAGTGTAATAAAAAATTTTGAAGGATATTTTTCAACCATATATAAAATAGGAAACAGAGAATTTAGGTTTGATAATTCATATGTAATGGGAATATTAAATATAACACCCGATTCCTTTTCAGACGGAGGCCTGTATTTAAATGTTGATGATGCTGTTAAGCATGGAATAGAGATGCTGGATGATGGTGCGGATATCATCGACATAGGCGGAGAATCAACGCGGCCGGGTTCGGAACCCATAAGCGAAGATACGGAGATTGAACGGGTAATTCCCGTTGTAAAAAAAATACTAAGCTGGCATCCCGATGCAATTATTTCCGTAGATACAACCAAGAAAAAAGTCGCATCGGAGGCTCTTATGGCGGGTGCTAAAATTATTAATGATATTAGCGCATTAACCTTTGAACCGGGAATTGCGGATGTTGTTAGAAAATATAATGCTTCGCTTGTTTTAATGCATATGAAAGGCACCCCAATAGATATGCAGAAAAATCCGTATTATGATGATGCAGTTAATGAAATTTATGATTATCTATATGAAAGAACCTCGGAAGCAAGTAATTACGGTATAAAAAATATTTTTGTAGATCCGGGTATCGGATTCGGTAAAAGAGTAGAAGATAATTTTGAAATAATTAAAAGACTTGAAGATTTTAAGAGTCTGGGCTTTCCGGTTGTTGTAGGCATTTCCAGAAAGTCGTTTCTTGGGAAATACCTGGATCTAGCAGTTACTGAAAGAGATGCCGCAACAGTTTCAACCGAATCTATTGCAATAAAAAACAGCGCAAGAATTATTCGTACACATAATGTTAAAAACGGCGTTCAGGTTTGCAAATTACTAAATAATCTTTGTTAAAGAGTAAACTTATGTTTGACATTTTTAGAATCGGATTCCTTACAGTTACATTTACGGATTTAATAGATATTGCAATAGTTACTTTTATTATTTACAAACTTTATACGCTGTTAAGAGGTACAATAGCCGCTCAAATATTTATCGGGTTTATAATAATACTTTTACTATCATTTGCAGCCGAGGCTGCTAATTTAAAAGTATTAAGCTGGCTATTAAAATTAGTAACGGATATTTGGGTAATTGCATTTGTAATTTTATTTCAGCCGGAAATTAGGCGGCTTCTTGTAATGCTTGCGAGGAATCCTTTCTTTAGACTATTCGTTAAGCCGGATTCTCCGCAGGCCATGCAAATACTTGCAGATGCCGCTTTCGAACTTTCACAGCGTCAGCACGGTGCTTTAATAATAGTAGTAAGGTCTTCCGGTATAAGGGGCTATACGGAAACAGGCGAAATAATGAATGCCCGGCTAAGCTCTGCATTACTCGGCTCAATTTTTTATCCCCGTTCACCTTTACACGACGGGGCAGTTATAGTTAAAAACGAAACCATAGAGGCAGCCGGTTGTACTTTACCGCTTTCCACAACAACCATTGTTAACGACGAGCACCTTGGAATGAGACATAGAGCCGGACTTGGTATTTCGGAACAAGCCGATGTCTTAAGCATTATTGTTTCCGAAGAAACCGGAAGTATTTCGCTGGCAGAAGACGGGCAGTTGATAAAGGGACTTTCAAAAGAAGCTTTGGTTAATAGATTAAAAAAGGCAGTTAAAAATCCTGTGGTTGAAGGTTGGCGAGGAATATTTGCACAATTATTCAAATCAAAATAGTGTTTGTGCAATTATTCCTTTTTATAATGAACGTAATACAATAAATGAAATTATTCGTCAAACAATACCCTATGTAGATCTGGTTATTGCCGTAAATGACGGTTCGACGGATGGTTCGGTAAATAAAATTCAACATAATGATAAAGTTGTTTTAATTTCGTATAAGAAGAATAAAGGCAAAGGCTATGCGCTTAATAGAGGTTTTGCAGAAAGTATTAAAAGAAATTTTATTTATACAATAACTCTCGATGCGGATTTTCAACACAAGCCGGAATATATTCCGCTTTTCTTATCTGCAATTGAAAATTTTGATATCGTTATAGGCAACCGGATGTTTGATAAAAAGAATATGCCTGTTCAGAGAATTTTAAGCAATACCATAACTTCTTATTTGCTCGGTAAAAAAACAAAGTATAAATTATTAGATACGCAGTGCGGATTCAGAGTTTATAAAACTATTATCCTTAATGATATTTTACCAAGATTTAACGGTTTTGAAGCCGAAAGCGAAATTCTTGTTTATGCAGCAAGAAATAATTATAAAACCGGATTCATCCCGGTTCAAACTATTTACGGAATGGAAAAGAGTAAAATGAAACCGGTTCAGGCAATTTTGGGTTTTATAAGAGTTATGCTGATTTGAGCAAAAGAAAATCAGTATTAAATACACATATGTTTAAGTGATGTAACTCATTAAAATAGCAAGTTAAAATGGCTAAGCAAAAAAAATGGAAAATTAAAGGTCTAAAAAAGGATAAGAATCTAACCGGTATTTCTGTTATTGTGTTATCACAAAGGCTTAATACACTTATTTCCTCAATTCATGTGTTCTTTCAGGAGGAAACAGTTGAGAATCTTCATGAAGTTAGAATCTCGTTAAGACGACTACGATACAATATGGAAATTTTCGATTCTTGCTTTGATAAAAAGAAATTCTTATCATTCTATAAAAATATTTCTTCGCTTCAGGATCTTACAGGAAGTAAAAGAGATCTTGACGTCTTACTTCAGAATATAAACGGATTAACTGAAAGCGATGAAGTTACTATTAATGAAAATATCCGTTTAAGAATTGACGAAAAGAAAAAGATAATAAATGAAAAGCTAAGGTTGGAGTTGTTAAAATTCATTCATAGTAAATCTTTAAAAGATTTTACTAAATTGTTAGATTAAATTACGGAGGTTGTTATGAAACTAAAATATTTTTCTCATTCGGCATTTCAGGTAACTGCGGATAACGGTAAAATAATTTTAATAGACCCGTTTCTGGATGATAATCCTAATTCACCGGTTAAATCCAAAGATGTTAAGGCAGACTATATTATTTTAAGCCATGCGCACGGTGATCATGTTGGTGATGCTTTTAAAATAGCAGGTAAATCCGGTTCAACTTTTATTTGTGTTAACGAGCTGGGTAATTACTGCAGTTCCAAAGGATTCAAAGCTCATAATATGCACATTGGCGGCGGTTATAATTTTGACTTCGGGAGAGTAAAATTTACAATTGCGCATCACGGCTCGCAAACTCCCGAAGGCGGATATGCAGGCGAACCTGCCGGTATAATTCTTTCCATAGGCAGTAAAAATATATACCATACCGGAGATACCGGCTTGTTCTATGATATGAAGTTAATTGGTGAAATGACTCCAATAGATTACATGCTCCTTCCTATAGGAGATAATTTTACAATGGGAATAACGGATGCGGTAAAAGCAGTAGAACTTGCCAACCCTAAAGTAGCAATACCAATGCACTACAATACTTTTCCGGTTATTCCGGCCGACCCGCTCGAATTCAAGAAAAAAGTTGAAAGCCTTGGTAAAAAGTGCAGGGTAATGAACTTTGGCGAAGAAATAGAACTTTAATTTTTTTTAGATGTAATTATTTTATGAAAATACTTCAATAATATTTATCTTAATACACCGGATTATTATTTCTGGTGTTATTAGTAATTGTTATAATTTTGATTTCAAAAAGAATTAATGGCAAAAGTAATATCCATAGCTAATCAAAAAGGCGGTGTAGGTAAAACTACTACTGCTATTAATTTATCCTCGTCTTTGGCTGCAGCCGAAAAAAAAACACTGCTGATAGATATCGATCCGCAGTCGAACACATCATCGGGCTTAGGTGTAACTAATCATAATCCTTCGGTTTATGAAGTTTTAATAGGTACCGAAGAAATAGAAAATGTAATAGTAAACAGCTATTTACCCCACCTGGATATATTACCTTCAAATATAAACCTTGTAGGTGCGGAAATTGAAATGGTTGATGTGCAAAACCGCGAACGGCTTTTAGCTGATGCCATTAATAAAATAAAAAATAATTACGATTATGTTTTGATAGATTGTCCGCCTTCCTTAGGACTATTAACATTAAACTCATTAACTGCTTCCAATTCGGTACTGATACCTGTTCAATGCGAATATTTTGCATTGGAAGGATTGGGACAGTTGTTAAACACGATTAATATAGTTAAGCAGCACTTCAATAAAAGATTAAATATAGAAGGAGTGCTGCTGACAATGTACGATGTTCGTCTTAAACTTTCTCAGCAAGTTGCCGAGGAAGTAAGAAGATATTTCGGAGAAAAAGTATTTAAAACAATTATACACCGTAATGTTAGGATATCGGAAGCGCCGAGCTTTGGTAAACCTGTAATTCTTTATGATGCCATATCCA
>JBJKQP010000111.1:0-2708 GCA_046705105.1 Ignavibacteriaceae bacterium
TTTTTACCCAGGGAGAAATAAAGTAAGTAAAAGCCCATATAAATAAAGCAGGAGAAAGTGTTGCTGCACCTAAAGGCAGATTTATTGAAAGCAAAAAAATTGCCGAGCCGATCATTATCAGAATGGAGCGTGAGAACTGCATTAATGATTGAGAGAAAAATTGATTTATCTTATCGGTGTCATTATTTATTCTTGAAATCAAATCGCCCGCTTTGTTCTGGTTAAAAAAATCTACTGGAAGTTCCTGAAGCTTACCGAATAATAAATTACGCAAAGTAAGAAGCATATGCTGCCCGAATGTTCCCATCAATTTGGTTTGTACATATGATGTAATAAAAGACAGCATATACATAACTAATAAAATTCCGCTGAATACAAGAACTCCATGGTAAAGTTTTGTCCGCACGTAATTATCAATAGTGTATCCGATTAAATACGGTCCAAGAAGAAGGAAAGCAGCTGAAAAAACCATAGAGATGAAAGCCATTATTAGAAGTCTTTTATCTTCTGCAGCATATTTGGATAGGCTTTTTAATGCAGTTAATGCTGATTTCTTTTTATCCTTGTTTTCAAATAGGGAATTAAGATTGTAATTCATATCGGCTCGTACTTCTTTGAGAATTATAAATCTGAATATATTCCGTGCATTCTTCTATAAGATTGCTGTGTTTACCTGATGCAATAACTTCGCCCTCCATAAGAAGAATAATCTGGTCGAAGTTTTCCACCGGTGCAATCTTTTGTGTAATTGAAATTAAAGTGATTCCCTTATAATTGTTCATTACATTCGATAAAATTTTTTGTTCGGTTTGATAATCGACTCGTGAGGTAAAATCATCCAAAAGTAAAATTTTAGGATTTAATGCTAACGCACGGGCTAACATAATGCGCTGCTTTTGTCCACCGGATAAACTTGTTCCGCGTTCTGAAACTACCGTATCTAGCCTTAGCGGAAGTGAATCAATAAAATCCTTTAACTCTGCTGTTTCAATTGCTCTTTCTATAGATTCGGTTGTAACATTATTGTTGAAAGCAATATTTTCGCGCAAACTTATATTGAAAATTATACTATCCTGAAATACAATTCCTATCTGTTTATGAAATGATTCTTTTTGGTAATCTTCAATATTTCTTCCGTCAAATTTTACGGTACCGGAATTAGGTTTTATCAACCCGGTTAAAAGATAAAGCAATTGCGTTTTCCCGGCGGCAGTCGGGCCAATTAATGCAGTTTGTGATCCTGCATTTATTTCAAATGAAATATTTTTAAGTACAGGCTTATCATTATACAAAACATTTACATTTTCTAACTTAATATTTCCTTTAATAGATTCGCTTACTGTTCCTGTTTCAACATGATCATCTGCTTTCAGTACCCTTTCAATTCTTTGGTAAGAAACGGAAGCACGGGCAATTATATTGCTCATAAATCCGATGACTATAATTGGGAAGACAAGGATTGCAATATAGCTGTTGAACGCCGCAAAATTACCGAGCGTCATTGTTCCCATTATTACGAAATGGCCGCCTAAAGCAAGCACGGAAATTAGAGCAAGATTAGAAACAAACCCAATCACAGGTATTAATACGGCAAATAATTTAACAATCGAAATTCCCACATCTTTTGCTTCCGTACTAGCATCCAGAAATTTTTGATATTCAAACGCTTGAGAATTTATTACACGGATTATTGCAGCTCCCAGTATGCTTTCATTAATTACTTTATTCAGCCAATCAATAATTTCTCTACCTCTTCTGAATAATACTCTTACTTTTTTCAAGACGATTGCAAATGTCCCTCCAATAATCGGAATGATAGCAATAACGGTTAATGCAAGCTTCCAATCTATTGTTAATAAAAGTACTACCGTTCCTATAATGATGAAAACAGAAGATACAATTGAAGCAACGGCCTGAGAAACGAACATTTTTACTGCGTCAACATCAGATGTCAGATATGATAATAATGATGACGGATTTGCATCCTGAATGTAAGAGTAACTCTGTCGTGATATTTTATCGGAAAGTTTTTCTCTTAAATCCCGTGCCACTTTTTCCGAGGTGTAAGTCTGCATAATACTTTGCAGGTATGTAAAAATTAGAATTATAAAAGAGGCGATTAAAAACTCCGCAGCAATTGTCTTAAAATTGTAATTACCTCCGGTATAAGAATCAATTCCGTGTGAAATAATTTTCGGAATAACTAGGTTCATCCCGTTGCCTATTAAAACGAACAAGATGAGGAGAAGAACCATCCATCTATACGGTTTAAGCAACGAAGTAATTTTCGGTTTGCTTTTTATATTATGTTTCTTCGTTCCTTTCATTATCCTTTTTTTTATTTGAAGCGTAAAATTAGCTAAAAAATATTTCCCGTATTAATTTAAATCGGTGAAGTTATATAAATTACCGGTAAAAATTTTATAATGCATTTCTCTTATTACCTTTATTATAGACGAATAAGCGGATTTAATATTTTAATATATTGATGTCCCAATAAAAGTTCTTTGTAATTTCTCTGAACTTCTAAAGGTACTCCGTTCAATAAATGATTTACACTAAGAAGTTACGGAGAGCCACAATTTAGCTGAGTGCAACATTCAAAAATGCTTATAACGATACTATCCCTTCAAGGGATAGTATCGATTCTTTAAATAACACAAAGTTTTTAATCTTCATCATATTTTAACAATTCATCTTCTAATTTT
>JBJKQP010000112.1:0-18220 GCA_046705105.1 Ignavibacteriaceae bacterium
GTTATAAAAAAAGGTTCTTATAATTATGCAGATAATTTAGGCGGAGTTATCTCATGCCGCAATAATTATATCACTATCAATAATTCATTTTTTAATAACGGCTATGGTGCTGTATACTGCGGAAAAAATTCCAAAGCGGATATAACCGGTAATATATTTTTTGAAAACGAAAATTTCACGGGAGTCAGGGATGTCAATTGCTATAAAACTTCCGAAGTGAAACTTAGTAATAATGTTTTTTATGGTTCGGGAGTTTATTGTGATTCGGCTAAACTAACAGCGGTTGGAAACAGCTTTATGGGTCAGGATTATCCTATACAGCAAACTTACTGGCTAATAGATTTGGAAAAGAATTCATATGCATATCTGGAATCCAATAAAATGAAAAATAATTCAGGGGCCGTTTTAATTAATCAATCTTCAATAAAGAGCTGCAACAACTTAATTACAAATTGCGGTGATGCATATAATTTTTCAAATTCATCCGGAACTATCTGTAATAATACTGTATACATGAATACAGCGGGTGTAGGATTTGGTGTTGCCGTTTCCATAAATTCAAATGTTAATGTAATTAATTCTATTTTGTGGATAACAGGAAGTCAGTGGACTTTTCCTTTGAGGAGCTACGACTCGTCTAAAATAAATGCAAGCTATTGTTTGTTATCGCAGGAGTTTACCGGGAGTAATTTAATTTATGAAAATCCTATGTTTGCGGATACTGCTGCTAATAATTTCCATTTATTATCCGGAAGCCCGGCTTTAAATGCAGGCACACCGGATACTTCGGGTCTGGATATTCCTTCTTCGGATTTAGACGGTAATAAACGGATCATTGACAATAGAATTGACATAGGATGTTACGAAGGATATGTTTTGAATGATATTGTAAATAATAACCTTACAACTTCGGCGGAGCAATATAAATTGGTGCAGAATTATCCCAATCCTTTCAACCCGGCTACAATTATTAGATATACAATTCCGAGAACTTCCTATGTCCGGATTACCATATATAATATGCTGGGACAAGCTGTTATGGTACTTGCGGATAAAGTTCAGGGAGCAGGAAATTATCAAATAAAATGGAACGCTTCCAATTTTGCCAGCGGCATATACCTGTATTCGATAGATGCTAAACCGCTCGACGGTTCGGAAGAATATCGTGCCGTAAAGAAAATGATTTTATTGAAATGAATTTTATAAAATGATAATGTAACGTTTGATATCTAACTTACTCAAGTCGACCTCTTGGAATTATAAACCGTTAAAACGGTTCCAAACCATTATCTTTTTCTCATTAACTATAGGATTAAGAGGTTGTGTGAAAACTTGTCATCAACGAATAAATATTCAATAAGCCATTGAACTCCTAACGGAGTTCCTTCGGCATGGGACTTATTCGTTCTACAAATATTTAACTCCTAACGGAGTTAGACTCGATGATTTCGTTCCGGAGGAGCGATATACTTGTAGAAAATGTATGCCCCCCCTCCAAAAAAAAACTAGAACACCGTAGGTTTTCAATATATAATAGTTACACCCTTATTAGTATGTTATAATCATTTCAATTAAAAAACACACCGCCCTAATTTCTTTCTCGAATTCACTGAATAAAGGAAGAGACGAAAAGTGATCAAAATTTGGATTCGATTTCCATCTTCACTTAGATAGACACAATTTTCTAATTAAAGAATAGGTAATAAAATCCATTTTTTATAAATTGATCCTTGAATTGAGCCGGAGGATTTATGAAGGATATAGATAAGACATTGTTCATTAACTTTATACTCTGCTGGTTAATTAGCGCATTATTCATAAATGCTCAAACAAATCAAAGCGGATTAAAATCCTTTACACTTTTTCCTAAGAACAGTGCTGTTAATGTTAATCCGGATACTCATCTTTTAATAATATTTAATTCTACACCGGTAATCGGACATCCAGGGATGATACGAATTTACGATGCATCTGATAATCATCTTGTCGACTCGCTTGATATGAGCATTCCGCCGGGACCGACAAAACACACTCCTTCTCCGAATGCAGTATATACACCGGTTCCTTATAAATATATAAAGGGACATTTTACAAATGCAAATACAAAACCGGGAACTCCTTCAGGCAGGGCACTTCCGACACCGGATGATTATCAGCTTACAATCATAGGCGGATTTACGGACGGATTTCATTTTTATCCTATTATAGTTCACGGTGATTCTGCAACAATTTATCCGCATAATAATCTTCTGCAGTACGGAAAGAAATATTATGTGCAGATTGATCCCGGTGTACTGAAGTTGAAGGATAAGAGCTTTAAAGGTATTTCAGGAAAAAACGAATGGACTTTCTCAACAAAGAAAACTCCGCCTCCCGCCGGTGCAAAAAGACTTGTAGTAGCCTCAGACGGTTCCGGTGATTTTAATACAGTTCAAGGTGCAATAGATTTTATCCCGGATTATGATCCTAATCCTGTTACCGTATTTATTAAAGACGGAACATATGAAGAAATTGTTTACTTCAGAAACAAATCAAATATTACAATAGTTGGTGAAAACAGGAAAAGAGTAATTATTCAATATGCGAACAATGAAATATTTAATCCTCATCCGGTAAATATAAAAACAAATGAAGTGCCCGGTACTTTTCCTTCCCGCCGTGCAGCATTCGCGGTAGATCATTGTACAGACATAAAACTTGTTAATCTTACTTTTAAAAATCTTGCATACGGACAGGCAGAAGGGCTTTTAATTAACGGAGGAAAAATAATTGTCTGCGATGCTACAATTATCGGTTCGGGTGATGCACTTCAATCCAACGGTCCGGTTTATTATACCAATTGCCGGATAGACGGACTGGGAGATACAATACTCGGACGCGGGCCTGCTTTCTTTAAAAATTGTACACTTACTTCTTTCGGTCCTTTTATGTGGATTAGAAATACATCTGCAAACCACGGAAATGTTTTTGTCAATTGCAAGTTTGAAGGAATAGGAAAGCAGAAAACAGTAATTGCACGGGCGCCTACTAACAACGGTAAAAATTATCCTTATTGTGAAGCGGTATTAATTAATTGCGGACTTAAAGGTATTGTACCTGTAGGGTGGGGACCTGTCGGCGGAGAAACTTCACATATACATTATTGGGAATATAACAGTACGAATATAAGCAACGGCAAACCGGTGGATGCTAGCCAGCGTCTTCCTGCTTCACGGCAGCTTACAATGCCGAAAGATTCGGTTATTATCGCAAACTATATGAAACCTTCTTACGTGCTCGGCGGATGGATGCCGGAAATGGCTCCTTTAATATTATCTCAGCCGGAACCTGTAACTGCAAAAACCGGACAGACAGTTAGATTTAAAATTGAAGCTGCCTCAATTCCTAAAGCAGATTATCAATGGTTTAAAAACGGTAAAGCAATAGGTGAAGCAACAAGTTCAATTTTAAAAATTGATAATGTTAAGCTTGCAGATGCCGGTGATTATTGGGTTGTAATTAAAAATACTGTAGGAAGTTTAACAAGTAAAAAAGCAAAGTTAACGATAAAATAGAAACTGCTTGCCAAGGCTTTAAATAATTAAACTAAAACCATCTTGAGGATATTCATGGAATATAATTGCAGACTGGTTGAAGACGGTTAGCTGCCTTATAATCATAAGTTTTTAATTGCTCCGTGAACTCAGTGTTTTCTCTGTGTACTCTGTGGTTTAAAATTCTTTTTACCGCTGAGTACACAGAGGAAAAACAGAGATAACAGAGAAATTCATTATCGATATTTTAAAAACGCCTTTAGTTTAATTACAAAATTTTATAATTAAAACAGCACACCCCTTTATTCTTCATTAAATTAAATTAAAGGGGTGTGTTAAGTTTAAAGACTAAGATAGACTTTTAACTCAATCATAATTATAAAAAATAAAGCAATCAATTACATTTAATTTTTTGCTCCCGATGTCCAGATATTATTAGATAAATCAACATCCGGAAGCTCTTCTTTCGGATCGATTCTAACGGTATCAATTAATCCGGTTGAATTATATCTAAAAGTGTACGTACCGGAATGTTCCCAAATTTCTACAGGCAGTTTTACTTCACCGGTTTTGCCGTTGGCTTGCTTTATCTGCACTACGGCCGGCATAACCATCCTATCCTTATTTTCAATTGTAATTAGAGCACCTTTTGCAGTATCGCCGTCAACATATTTAACATCTTTAACAGCCTGATCCAGTTTCCAGTTTTTTACAAACCAACCTTTCCAGAACCAGTTAAGGTTTTCACCGGCGGCATCGTTCATAGTGCGGAAGAAGTCTTCCGGTGCGGGATGCTTATATGCCCATCGTCGGATATAAGTCCTGAATGCATAATCAAATCTTTTTTTGCCGAGGACATAATTCCTAAGCATTACAAGCCCGAATGCGGTTTTAAAATATTCAAGCGGATGTACAAACTGTCCTTTTATTTGATCTGCATAAGAAACTATAGGCTGGGAATTTTTGTTCAAGATTACCGGAACTATTTCTCTTGCAGGATTACCTCCTTTGGGTGCATATTCGCCGTCGCGTTTGGGATAATACTCGCCGTGGTTAAAATGTATGTAGCTTAGTACATCAATAAAAGTATTAAAGCCCTCGTCCATCCAGGCATTTTCTCTTTCGTCCGAGCCTACAATCATAGGGAAATAGGTATGTCCGATTTCATGGTTGGTAACCATCCATAACCACTTACCCTTTGCACGGTAACTGCAAAATACAATTGCCGGATATTCCATTCCGCCTACGGGACCGCCGACATTTACTGCATTCGGATACGGGTAAACATACCAGTACTTGGAAAATATTTCTACGCTTCGTTTCAAATATTCCGTCGATCTTCCCCATGCGGAATCGCCGGCGCTTTCTACCGGATAAACCGACATTGCAAGAGACTTTTTCCCGCCGGGCAGATTTATTCTTGCCGCATCCCATATAAATGCTTTTGATGCCGCCCATGAAACATCGCGGGCGTTTATCATTTTAAAGTGCCAGGTTAAATTACCTTTGTGCACAGGCCTGGATGCCGGATCGTTTATTTCGTCTGCAGTTCTAATGAAAACCGTCTTATCGCTTTTTCGTGCTTCCTTAAGTCTGCTGATTTCCTGGTTTGTTAAAACCTGCTGCGGGTTTACCAATTCACCCGAACCGACAACTATCATATACCATGGAACGGTGATTGAGTAGTCGTAGTTTCCGTAATCAAGGTAAAATTCACCTGCTCCAAGGAACGGCAAAGTATTCCATCCGATTAAATCATCATAAACTTCCATTCGGGGAAACCATTGTGCAATATCAAAAATCTTTCCGTTTTTCGAATTCATCCATCCGCATCTACCCATATTCTGAGGTGGAACTTTGAAAGAATAATCAATTAAAATTTTAAGCTTGCCGCCTTTAGCTCTTAATGCTTCGGGAAGTCTTATCTGCATACGCGTATCCGTAATTAGATAATTTGCAGTTTGAGTTTTTCCCTGGAGAATAATCTTAACTGATTTAATATTATCCCCGCCGTTAAATTTTTCGGCTCTCGGATTAAACCCTGAAACCGCCGCACTGCGTGAACTATCCTTAAACCTGTTTTGATCCAATTGAAGCCAAACGTAATGAAGATTATCCGGGCTGTTATTTGTATAAGTTATTTCAACATTTCCGCTTACTATGTTATTCTTGTCATCTAGTGAGGCGTTTATATTATAATCTGCCTGGTTTTGCCAGTAGCCGGGCCCCGGTTGTCCGCTTGCACTCCTGTAATAAGTACCGGGGTTACTGTCGAACAAAGGATCAAATGCTGCACGAGGGTTATATGGTTTTATTTGCTGTGCAAAAATAATAAAAGGAAAGAGGCATGTGATAAAGAAAGCAGTTGATAAACTATATAAATTTTTCATTGTTACCTGCAGATTTGTTAATTATTAGTTTAGACAAAATAAATATCGAAATAATTTAATATTAAAGACATAAAATACGTATTTATTAAATCACTATTGCAAAAAAAATTTTTGAGTTTAAGGTAAGCTTACATTATTAATCACGTTACATAATATACCGGAAATATGGAGTGAAGGATCCCTACTACCATAAATCTAAGAGAAAATCTTTTAGAAATTGAACATTGAGCGTTGAGAATTGAGCATTGAGAATTTTCAATTTCCAACAATCAATTCTCATTGTTCAAATAATTTAAATTTTAGAAATTGCAAATATCTTTGGCTGTAATATTTATATTTACTCAATTATTCCATTTAAAGGGGTTTGAAATTCTGTTTAACCGAATACTTCATATGTTTTTAATTCTACTGTTCTTCATTCAATTGTTCAACTTGAATTAGGAATGATGATCATTTGAACATTCGAATTTAGAATGTAAGAGATTTTTTCCGGCGTTGCCGCTGCTATGTGGCTGGATTAACATATGTAGGAATCCAATACACCATTGATTGGTCTCGTGTTAAATTACATTATTATTTATTATCTTTATTTTTAATTACTAGGATTATTGTATTTTTGATGAACATAAAAGTAGTTGAACCGTCTAATATATTTATTTAATAAGAATTTTTAAAAGAGATTATACAATGGATTGCCCAAGATGTAAGAATCCTCTTGTTGTTCTTGAACTTAATAACGTGGAGATAGACCACTGTATGAAATGCCATGGAATATGGCTGGACGGAGGAGAACTTGAGATTTTATTGGAAGGTTCCTCCGAAAAAGAAAAACTTTTATCTTCTTTTAGAGTTGATAAAAAGTCCAAAGAAAAACCTTTGAAGTGCCCTATTTGCGGCAAAAAAATGGACAAAATTTTATGCGGTACGGACGAAAGTATTTTAATAGATAAGTGTAAAAAACATCACGGAGTTTGGTTCGATAAAGGCGAACTTGAAGAATTAATAGGAATGGGGAACTTTGATAAGGATAATAAAGTAATGACTTTAATAAAAGATATGTTCGGGCATAAATTAAATATTAATCAACCGGGAGTATAATATGATAGCTTTAATCATAATATTGGCAATTATAGTTATTGGTATTCTATTTATGGTTTCAATGTACAATTCGCTTATTCGTTTAAGAAACCAGGTGAAAAATGCGTGGTCGCAGATAGATGTTCAGCTTAAGAGGCGGCACGATCTTATTCCTAATTTAATTGAAACCGTAAAAGGTTATATGACTCACGAGCGTGAAACTCTGCAGAATATTACAAACGCAAGAAGTAAAGCAATGAGTGCGGATAACGTGCAGGACCGGGCCAAAGCAGAAGGCGAGCTAAGCGGTGCAATGAGTAAGTTCTTTTTGGTTGTAGAAAATTATCCTGACTTAAAAGCCAACCAAAACTTTCTTGCACTTCAGGAAGAATTAACTTCTACCGAAAATAAAATATCTTTTTCAAGGCAGAACTATAACGACCAGGTGCTGTTTTTTAATAACAAGATGCAGACATTTCCAACTAATATTATGGCGGGAATGTTTAACTTTAAGCAGGAACCTTTCTTCCAGGTTGAAGATCAGGCCGATAGGGAAGTGCCTAAAGTAAGTTTTTCTTAAAACAATTAAAAATTAGAAATTAAAAATTCAAATTTAGAAATGTGAAGTTATGTGGGAATTAATTCAAGCAAATAAAAGAAAGTCGATGATTTTGTTCATCACGATGGGAATAGCGCTTGTTCTCTTAGGTTATTTGGTAGGCGACTTTTTCTTTCCCAACGGAGGAGGTATCCTTGGAATTATTATTGCACTGTTTATATGGTTTATTCTTTCGGTATTAGGATACTTTTCCGGCAGTTCAATTATGCTTTCCATTAGTCATGCAAAGGAAGTAACTCCTCAGGTACATCAGCAGTTATTTAACATAGTTGATGAAATGCGCATCGCAGCAAACCTGCCCAAGATGCCGAAAATTTATATAATAAATGAAGCTGCTCCCAATGCTTTTGCAACGGGAATTAAACCGGAGAACAGTGCAATTACCGTTACAGCCGGGCTGCTTTCTAAATTGAATAGGGATGAACTGCAAGGAGTTATTGCGCACGAAATGTCCCACATAATTAACCGTGATGTGCTTTTAATGACGTATGCCGGAGTAATGCTAGGCAGTATTGTAATTATATCCGAAGTATTTTTAAGAGGATTATGGTTTACTCCCGGACCTTCCGCAAGATACCGTAATTCTTCAAATGATAGCGGGCAGGGGCAGATGATCATTATGGTAATTGCACTTATCTTTGCAATACTTGCACCTATTCTGGCGCAACTACTTTATTTTGCAATTTCCAGAAGAAGGGAATATCTTGCAGATGCAAACGGTGCAAGGCTTACCCGTTACCCGGAAGGATTGGCGTCTGCACTTGAAAAAATTTCATCTACAACTATAGATCTTAAAGCTGCCAACAAAGTTACGGCGCCCATGTACATTGTAAATCCTCTAAAGAAAAAAGGTATGAAGCTTTCCGATTTGACAAGTACGCATCCGCCGACATCGGAAAGGATAAAAATATTAAGAAGCATGGGAGGAGGCGCCAATTTTATAAATTATCAGAATGCATTTAACACTATTAAGGGGAAAAAAACTCCTCTTATTCCAAAGTCGGGATTAAGCGATAATTCTACCTTGGATATACGAAAACCTTCAGGAGCGGAAGATGCTGCAAAACATGTCCATGAAAAAAGAAAGCTGGGCGATTTAATGATGGCTGTTAACAATTACGCTTTTATTGCATGTGCCTGCGGCTTAAAAATTAAGGTCCCGCCGAATTATAAAGAACCAGAAATTACTTGTCCTAGATGCGGCCGCAAAAACAAAATACCGGTTGATGAGCTAGCTACACTCTCTGCCGCTGCTAAAGAGTTGAATATATAATGAATTTGGAATCTTAAGACAGCGTTAATAATTCTATAGTATTTTGAATAGTTTTTTGCAGAGCTGTAAAATCTATTGGTTTTGAAATATGGTTAAGATTATTAAAATTCTGATTTCTAAGCAATTCAACTTCACTGTTTTTTGAAGTTAAGAAAATGATTGGAATTTTATGCTTATAAATAATTATTTTTGCGGCTTCAATACCGTTTAAAGAACCGCTTAATTGAACATCCATTAGTATTATATCCGGTTTATCGATTTCGCTTTTTGTAATTGCTTCAATTGCGGTGCTTACAAGGGAAGTTACTTCGTATCCCATCGTTTCAATCTTTTGCTTAATATCCATTGCTAAAAGCAACTCGTCTTCGGCAACAAGAATTTTCACTTTGTCGTTCATAGCTAACCCTTAAATTAAATTATTAAAATACGAATAATAAAATTATTTTATTTCCCGGAATAACAGTTGAAGATTTCAATATGCTGATTAGTTAAAAAGATAATAAAATTATATTCAATTAAAACAAGAATGTAAGATGATGATCGGATATTCTTTAATTCCAGGGTATATTTTTTAGTAAAAATTCTCTCTCTAAATTCTTTTTAAACGTAATAAACAAACCGTCTTAAGTCAAATTAAATTTTTATTAAAAATTTTTCTTGTGAGATATTTAACTGTTGCTTATCAACATATGCTATTACTTGAAGAAATAATATAAGAGATGTGGATTCACTTTTATTCCTTTGAAATTTTATCCGGTTTATTTTTTCCGGATACTTTTTATACATCTGGAAAAAAATAATTATAAAATATAATTAATGCGGAAATTGATTTTTCCTTCATAACAACACGCATTTCCTGCATTATCATTTTTCCAAAAAGTTATAAAATACGGCTAATATGCAATTTTTAATAACGGCATACGCTTTGCCGTTTTCAACAGCGGGTAGAATTATTTATTAATTATTTTTTGGAGGTTAAAATGTTAAAACGCTGGGTTGCCGTTATGAAAACAACGGTATTTTTAAGTATAATAGTTTTATTAACTATTTATTGTAACAGCTATGCACAATCAAAGTCTGCTGCGCCTCGTAACTTAAAGGCATCATCAAAAGGAGGCAATGTAACATTAACATGGGAAGCACCGCAAAGCGGAACCCCTGCTAAATATAATATATATAAGGCAAGCTATTCCGGTAGAGCAAATAATCCCGGAATGACTGCCGATATGCCATCTTTACATTTTATGAAGATTGCATCTACTAAGTCAACAAAATTCACGGTTAAAGGAAGTGCGATGCATTCCACTGCTGCTTCTGTAACTTATTACGTAACGGCAGTAAGTAAAAGCGGTAAAGAAAGCCCGCCGAGTAATCAAGTTCATATTGCTGCAAACAAAAGCGGTAAAAGCAGTAAAAGCGGTTATTAATGCTTGCAATAAATGTGCAATAAATTCCTCCTTCCGGTACGTTGATGCCGGATGGGGGATTATTAATTTAAACAAATTTCGTTTTAGGTTATAAATATACGAATAGGGTGTAAAGCACAAATTCCCTTCTTAAGAATATAATTGCCTTGAAAATTAACCAGCAAATGATTCTATTAGCATAAAGTCTTGCGCAAATTGGACAAGAACTTACAACATAATATGATTTAAAGATTATCACATTACAATGGAACCCGTGTAAAAACTCTTTTTATAAGGCGATTCTCCAAATCACCTTTGCAAACTTCAAAGTAATTTAAAACAATTTTAACGAAACGGAGTTTCGTTTTACATATTTTATACAGTCTCGATAACTTTGCCACAAGATGAAAAACCAATTTTGAAATCTTGCCCATCCGTCCGAGGCTGAAACATGCGGGTAATTTTGCAATCTTGTACTTAATTTTTCGGCTCTGGTCTAGTATGGATAATCCTTTAAGTAATTTTTGGGGATTAAATTTTTCATTAAGAGTAATTAGAATATTGGCAAATCTTTAAGGAAGGCGAATAAATTATAAATATTGTAATGGATACTTTATTAAAAAAATGAAGTGAGTATTATTAATGCTTAATAAAAAATATAAAGAAATTACATTAGTAATAGCTGCTTCTATTTTCCTGCTGCTAATATTAAGTAAGCCGCTGCGAATTCTTAACAACAATTATGCGGATCTTGAGTTTAAAGTTAGAGGACAAAGTAAAATTGATTCGAATATTATAATTCTTTATGTAGATAATGCCATAATGGATTCATTGGGTAGTGTTCCGCTGAAATGGATTTATTATAACCGGCTTATAAATGATCTTTCCAATTTGGGTGTTAGGGCTATTGGTATAGATATGTTATTTGATAAAAACAGCCCGGACTATCCGGGGCAGGCTGCCTGGCTTGTCGGGGCGATTAAAAAATCTCACCGGGTTTGTGTAGGTATGTTTTTTAATAAAGTGTTTAACGAAGGAAAAATTGTTTCCGTAAAAAATAATTTACATGCAAACTCTAATAAGTATATTATAAAAACTTCCTTAAAATATTTCCCATACGGTAAGGGATTGAATATTCCGTTTCCATGGCTGCTTAATAGTGCAGCCGGATTCGGGCATTTAAATTTTGATAACGATCTTTCGATAAGAAAACTTCCTTTGATTATAGATAACGCCGATTCCGGCTATATTAAAAAAGGTAGTGCGGTACCTTCCATAACTCTTGAACTCTTGCGGGTTTATTATAAACTACCCTTCGATTCCATCCAAGTATCCGACAATCATATCTTGATAAAAAACGGCGGAAAAAGTATAAATATTCCGGCATCATACGGCAAAATGACTATTAATTACGCCGGCGGAATAAACACACTTAACATGCATTCAATTTCCGAGTTTCTAAAGAATTATCATTCTTTTATTAGAACCGGAAAAGGAAAAGATGAATTAAGAAAATTTAAAAACAAAATAGTTCTTATCGGTTCTATGGCTAAACATACGGGGCAATTCACTTCAACTCCATTTTCAAATAAATTCCCTGTTGTAGGAGTCTACGCAAATGCTATTGCTACAATACTTCACAAGCAGTTTTTAAGAAAAGTACCGTTAATTCCGGAATTACTTATTTCCGTAGTTTTTGCCGTTTTCATTTTCTCTTTTTTATTTAGAAACGGTAAGAAAGTTTATTTTTCCCTGTTGGCTTCGGCAGGAATAATTTTTTTATACATTATTATTTCATTTATCTTATTTGAAAATAATATAGTCTTATCGATTCAGCCGGTTTTCATTTCACTAATATTTGTTTCAACCGGAGTTGTAAAACAGATGAAGATTATCTCACTCCGCTTTGAAAATATTAAGAAGGAAAAACAGAAAATTGAGGCATTGCTTAAAAACAGCAGCGATAAAATTCAATCTTTGCAAACGGAATTAATAGTACTTAAAAACAACAGGCATGCAAACTCTTCGGCTGATGTAAACGATGATACCGCTGCAGGCCAGTTATTAGCCGAGTATAATAATACCGACGTTTACCCGGTAAATTACCTGCAAAAACAAACGGCAGAATTTTTCGGCCTGGTTTATTCAAAAAACGGAAAAATGGAAAGGGTGGTTAACTTAATTAAAAAGGTTGCTGCTACGGATGCAACAATATTAATATTAGGTGAAAGCGGAACCGGTAAAGAACTTGCTGCGCGGGCAATTCATGACATTAGTAATAGAAAAGACAAAAAGTTTGTTGCAATAAACTGCGGTGCCATACCGGAAACATTGCTGGAAAGTGAATTGTTCGGTTATGAGGAAGGAGCATATACCGGCGCTAATAAATCGAAAGAAGGTTATTTTGAAACGGCTGACGAAGGAACGATTTTCCTGGATGAAATAACCGAAACAAGCGAGCTTTTCCAGACCAAACTTCTACGGGTACTTCAGCAGGGAGAGTTTAACCATCTCGGCGGTACCAAAACCATAAAAGTAAATGTTAGAATTCTTGCCGCAACAAATAAGAAAATTGATGAGCTTGTAAAGGACGGGAAGTTCAGGCTGGATATTTATTACAGACTGAATGTAATTAGATTGTATTTGCCTCCTTTAAGAGAAAGGAAAAAAGATATTCCCCTGCTTGCAGGTTATTTCTTAAGAAAAGAAGCCGGAGAAAATTTTAAAATATCCGGTTATGTTATGCAGGCATTTCTTAACTATAATTGGCCGGGAAATGTAAGACAACTGGAGAGTGTAATTAAACATGCGGTAATTTTTGCAGGCTCGGAAGGGCAGAAAGTTATTCAAATTAATTTTTTACCATCCGAAATATTGAACAGTTTAACCATGCGGATTGATATGGAAGAACAAATTCTTAATTCTCTAAGAAGGAAAAAATTTTCCCGGAACTCAATAAATGAAACAGCAAGAATTTTGGGAGGTATACATAGGAGCACGGTGGCCGAGCATCTAAGAGGAATTTGTTTTAGAGAATATTGCCTTAATAATTTCAATATAGAAAATACGGTTAGAAGCATCGGCAGGACAGAAGATAAAGAGACTTTGATACGGGTAAAGAAAAAACTTAATGAATATATTTCCCATCTTTTAAAACACATTGACGGCAACCCGTCATTCGATTCAATTAAGGAAACACTTCACCTTAAATATAAAAAGCTGCCCGTAAAATATCATACTTATATTGAACAGATAGCACTGGAGGTTTATACGGAAAGATTTATTAAACAAGAATCGGAGAAGAATTAAGTTCTGATAAATCATACTCTTATAAAAAAAATATTATTATATTTCAGTACGCTATCATTTAAGGAACATATAATGAAATCATTTTTTATTGCAAGTCTTACTGTTTTATTACTATTAACAACAAGCATCGGTTTTTCTCAAAGCAAAAGGAGAGATTTTCAATTAAAAGATTTACGAAAACTTGTACGGCTGTCCGGTCCTAGAATTTCACCTGACGGCAGCCGAATTGCGGTAGTAGTTTCAAAACCCGATTGGAAAACCGATAAGAGCAAACAAAAGATTGATCTTATAAATGTAAAAAGCGGTTCTATCCGCAGTATTACATTTAAAAGAGAAGGAATTTCTAATTTAAGATGGTCACCCGGTGGAACTAAGCTAGCTTTTATTTCCAAAGACCCTTCAACTAAGAAACCACAAATCTTTATTATGCCGATGAACGGCGGAGACCCTGTCTGCATTACCAAATCCAAAACCGGAGTAACGGAGTTTACATGGAGTCCCGACGGAATGAAAATTGCATTTGTTGCGCAGGACACCGTACCTAATCCGAAAGCAATTAAACATCACGAAGATGCTTTCCGCGTAACAGATAATAATTATGAAGTACGTAAGGCTCTTCAGCCGTGGCATTTGTGGATTGTATCCGCAAAAGGCGGTAAAGCTAAGCAGCTTACTAAGGGAGTAGAAAGTCTTTGCACTGATCAAAATACAATTTCTCCCGTTGAATTTACACATGACGGAAAATCAATTTTATTCCAGCAATTTCCAAATGTTTGGGAAGGCAACGCATGGCATTGTATAATTGCAGAAGTTGATACGGGCGGCGGGAAGGTTAAAACCGTAATTAAAGAACAAGGCTCGGGACAGCCTAGATATTCCGGTGACGGAGATATTCTTGCTTTCATGCGTCCCAGAAACGGAGATCAAAATAACGGCAATGCGGTTTATGTTTTTGTGAACGGCAAAATTACGGACGCTACAAAAAAATTAGACAGGAATATAAACAGTTACTCTTGGTTGCCTGGGAGTAAATCGTTATTATTAACAGGACAAAAAGGGACACATTCCGTAATTTGGAATCAACCGGTAGAAGGAAATGCGCAACAGTTAAATATCGGTAATGTTGAAGTCGGTTACGGAAATATAAGCGTTTCTAAAAACGGGGTAATGGCATTTATAGGAAATACTGATGCACATCCTTCCGAGTTGTACATGTTATCTTCTTTAACAAGTAAACCAAAGCGCCTAACGGATTTCAATGCTTTTGTTGATAGTCTTGCTGTGGCAAAAACGGAAGGGATAAATTGGAAAGGCCCCGATAATTTTGATGAAGACGGAGTATTAACATATCCTGTTGATTACAAAACGGGAAATAAATATCCTCTAGTGCTTGTAATTCACGGCGGGCCGGAAGGTGCATCTACCGTAAGCTTTTCTCCGCTTTGCCAGCTATTGGCCGCAAAAGGATTTTTTGTGTTTCAGCCGAACTACAGGGGAAGCATAAACCTTGGTGATAAATACCAGCATGCAATTTACAGAAATACAGGAGAAGGTCCGGGAAAAGATGTAATGGCCGGACTGAAAAAAGTAGAACAGCTCGGTTTTATAGATACGAGCCGAATTGGTATATCCGGCTGGTCATACGGCGGATACATGACTTCCTGGCTGAACGGTTATTATCCTAATTATTGGAAGGCTGCTGTTGAAGGTGCAGCACTTAATGATTGGGTAATGGATTATACAATTGCTTATTACCAGACCGGCGATCTTTACTTCTTCGGCGGATCGCCATGGGTAAAAAAATACTGGAAGATTTGGCGTGAACAGTCACCGATAATTTATGCAAGATATGTAAAGGCACCTACACTTATAATGGGAGATGCAGGTGATCCTAACGTACCTATTGTTAACAGTTATGAAATGTACCATGCGCTAAGAGATAACGGAGTTCACACCGAATTTTATGTCTACCCGGCGGATACTCACTTTCCGCATGATATTGTAAGAACCACGGATATTTTTAAAAAATGGATCAACTGGATGGTTAAGTATTTAAAGTAATTTGAATAAAGACATTAGTTTTAATGTTAAAATTGTGTATATTAATCACACAATACATAGATTAGAGTTACAAGGGAAAAACATATGATAAGGTTTTAAGCTATGTTTCTATGCCGTTCCAATACTTAAGGAAAAAAAATGACAGGTAAAACAATTTCACATTACAAAATTCTTGAAAAGCTTGGCGAAGGCGGACCTGTCCGCCGAAGCAATAGTAAAAGTAGGGGAAAAGATGACAGGTAAGACAATATCACATTACAAAATTCTTGAAAAGCTTGGCGAAGGCGGAATGGGTGTTGTGTATAAAGCTGAGGATACAAAGTTAGGCAGAACCGTAGCAATTAAATTTTTACCTCCCAACCTTGCTTCCGTACAAGAAAATAAATCCAGGTTTTTACTAGAAGCCAAAGCAGCCGCAGCATTAAACCATCCGAATATATTAAATGTATACGAAATAGATGAACAGGATGGTTCCTTGTTCATTGTTATGGAATACATAGAAGGGGAAACATTAAAATCATATATCGCTAGGCTTAAGTCCGGTTCCGGTATTCCTTATCTAAAAGCAGTTGGGTGGCTGCTTGAGGTAGCTCAAGGATTAAAAGCTGCTCACGATAAAAATATTATTCACCGCGACATTAAAAGCGAAAACATAATGTTAACCGGCGACGGCCTGCTGAAGATAATGGACTTCGGTTTGGCAAAGCTGCAAGGCAGTACCGGTTTAACCAAAACCGGAACATCACTCGGAACTCTTTCTTATATGTCTCCCGAGCAGGCTCAGGGATTTCCATCTGATCATCGTTCCGATATATGGTCGCTGGGAGTTGTATTTTACGAAATGCTTACCGGTGAAACTTTGTTTAAGGCGGAGTATGAAGCTGCCTTATTATATTTAATAGTAAACGAAGAACCTCCGGCACCAAGCCTGCTGGACAGGAAAATTCCTCATCAGTTGGATGTTATCGTTCAAAAAATGCTTGCTAAGGATCCTTCCAAAAGATACCAGAATATGGATGAAGTTATAAAAACTTTGGAAACCGTTAAAGTAGAAATTGAAAAGGCTTCTTTGCAGGTTAAAAAGAAAGCTATTGCTGTTCTTCCTTTTGATAATATAAGCTCCGATAAAGAAAACGAATATTTCGGGGACGGCTTAACCGAGGAATTGATTGCCAACCTTTCCAGGCTTAAAGAAATGAGAGTAATTTCCCGTACAACTACTATGCAGTATAAAGGAACCAAGAAGAATATTAGAACAATAGGTACGGAGCTTGGGGCACGTTATATAATGGAAGGCAGTGTACGAAAATTTCATGATGACTTAAGAATTACGGCGCAATTAATTGATGTAGAAAGCGATGAACAGCTTTGGGCGGAAACTTATAAAGGAAAGCTTGCCGATATATTTGATATACAAGAGAAAGTTGCAAAACAAATTGTCGATGCTTTAATGGTGAAGTTAACTCCTACCGAAAAAGTGGAATTAACAAAACGCCCTACATTAAATGCCGAAGCATATGATTATAACTTACGCGCAAGGAATTATTTGTATAGGCAGTCGAAAAACAATATTCAGATTGCAATTCAATTTTTTGAAAAAGCCATAGCACTGGATTCCCGTTATGCGGAAGCGTACGCAGGTTTAGCCGAAGCATATGCAATACGTTACGCTTATTTCGATAGAAAAGATGAATGGCTGGAAAAAGCTTTGGAGCTTAGTCTTAAAGCTATAATGTATGATGCAACACTTTCCGAAGCTTATGCCGCATTGGCGCTTGCATATTTTTATCAATCTTCCATAGATGAAGCATTAACTGCCGTAAATAAATCGCTGGAATTAGATCCGAATAATTTTTTTGCTTACTGGATCTTGGGCAGAATATATTTTACAACGGATAAAAATAGGGAAGCCGTTGAGCCTTTTAAAAAAGTACTGGAATTAAATCCGGAGTTTTATACGGTCTATAGCGATTTGCATTTAGCTTATGAAAGGTTGAATGAAAAACATGATGATTTATTAAAAACCGCACTGGAGTTTTTTCCAAAATATCTTAATAAAATTCCTGAGGATTCGCGGGCTCATATTTTTTATTCGCAGCAATTATTATTAAGCGGAAATACAGATAAGGCCAAAGAGGAAATAAAAATTGCATTGGAATTAAGTCCCGACGATAATGTAATGCAGTACAACGCCGTTTGTATGTATTCTATGATGAATGAGAAAAAGCATGCAATTGATACCTTAACAAAAATTATTAATGCGGGGTTTGCAAATTTCGAATGGATAAAAAGAGATCCGGATTTGGATAACATACGCAACGAAGCTGAATATATCGATTTGATGAAGGATAAGTAGATATGATACGATATGAATTGAAAAATTTTGTAGAACAATCCGACAATTTAAAACAGGTAAAGAAGGCCGATCTTAAGCCGGGTGACGAGGTTCATCTTAAAACTTTAAATTCGATTTATATTATTAAAGTTGAAGAAGATAAAAGCTACAAAGTATCGGGCGGATGGTTCGATAAGATGGGATTATCTCCGTTCAG
>JBJKQP010000113.1:0-9084 GCA_046705105.1 Ignavibacteriaceae bacterium
AGCAACTTTATCAACTATATCTGCCTTAGTCATATTATTACCCTATCTTATCTTATTTAATAATTATAAATCATTATAATTTAACTATTTAAATTATCAAACAAATAAAATAAAATCAAATTATTAAGTTATCTCACCACACAATCTTTTTAAAGCAATATACCCTATTATTTGAACTGCCTAGAAAAATAGTCTCAATATGATATGGAATTCTCATTATAGTATTAAGGATATGTTTATTTATGCAAATCCAAACTGTTTACAAATGGTATAAAACTTGAAGTTTCTTTCAATGTATAAATAAAAATGGTATATACAATGGGACTTATAGATATAATAGCCATATCGTTAAAACTTTTTGGATTAACTGCGGCTATGATTGTATTGTTGTCTTATTTTATTTTTAAAATTAAAGATCGCAGAAGAATTAAACCTTATATGCGTCCTACCAATATTGAGCCAATACCTTTAGAAGTTAAACAAGAAATTAAAGTAGAAGAAAATGAAGAAAAAGTAGATACGCCTAACAAACGTTACAAAGTATTAAACGACTACGAACCAAGATTTCAGGTTAATCCCTTTCCAAAAGTAAAACCTCTTAAGATTACCAAATTCAACGTAATTAATTATCAGGAGAATAATCAAATTAGCGAAAACAAATTTAATATATATAATTATTACTCAAGTAAAAAATTTGAGCCAATGCATAAAATAAAAACGTAATTTACTTTTTTATTTTAAACCATCCTTAAAGATTATATTTCTATCAAGCTTCGTTAAATTGTAAGGTGCAGGAGCCCCTCCCAGGTATTTATGAAACCAATCCAAATGTGCATCATAATATAACGGCATCGATTTAACATAATTCGGCCAGTGCCCATCGTTTTTAAAAATTATCAGCCTGGAATCTATACCTAAAGTTTGCAGTGTTGTAAAATACTGAATGCTTTGAGTATACGGAACTCTAAAATCTTTTTGTCCGGTTATAATTAAAGCCGGAGTAGCAAAATTTTTAACATAACTTGAAGGAGAAAACTTTTCATATTCATTAGAGTTCCATGGCTGTCCCTTTAGATCCCAGTTGGGAAACCATAGTTCCTCAGTCGCTCCCCAAAACGATCTTAAATCATAAATTCCCATCATAGAAGCAAGGCACTTGAATCTCTTGGTTTTTGCCTGAAACCAATTCATCATATAACCGCCGAAAGACCATCCCATGGCGCCTACTCTATTTTTATCAACATAAGGAAGTTTTTCAAGAGCATCTGTTACATTCATTAAATCAGTATAGACTTCGCCTCCCCAATCCCCGGAAATCTCGGCAGTAAATTTTTGCCCGTAACCTGTAGATCCGTGAGGATTAGGAAATGCAACTACATACCCGGCACCCGGATAAATCTGCCAGTCACCTCTAAAAGAATCCATCCATTGCATTTGAGGGCCGCCATGGACATTTAGTATTAAAGGGTATTTTTTGTCCGGATCAAAATTATGCGGCTTTACTATAAAGACTTCAATCTTGCTTCCGCCTGCACCTTTTACCCACATTTTTTCAGCCGGCCGGACATCAACTTCACTAAGCAACAGTTTATTAAAACCGGTTAACTGTACATACAGCAAGTTGGACAAATTTAATGCATAAATTGCCGCAGGCTTATCAACCGAACTGGCTTTATAATATATAAAATTGTTATCCGGAGAAATATCAAAACCTGATATTGCCTGATTATTTAAAAGCGGTGTAATCTTATCCGAAGTTATATTAATCTTATAGATAGGTTCATATCCCTCAACTTCCGCCATAAAATAAATAGTTTTAGAATCCGGGCTCCATTTAAAATCATCTATCCAATTATCAAAACTCTCCGTGATAATTTTCGTTTCTTTAGTTGTCCTATTATACAAAGCCAATCTGAATCTGTCGGATTCATAGTTAGGAATAACCTGGGTTCTATAAGCAATATATTTACCGTCCGGCGAATAAATCGGCCAACCGTCCCATGCCTTATTGCTTTTCGTAATATCAACAGCCTGTCCGCCTGTAACAGGCACAATCCACAAATCGGAATTTGTAGATGCTTCCGGATGCTTATCATGGTTGGAGACGTAACATAATTCTTTGCTGTCAGGAGAAAAATTATAACCGACTCCGCCGCCAAGCATAAAGGTAGGTGAAACGTAATCGCCTGGAGTAACATCGGTATATTTTTTAGTTATCATATTATATATAAAGATATGAGAATATTTACCGGCCGAATAACTCGTCCAATGCCTGAACAGAAGATGATCGGCTATATAGGCTTGCACAGGTCCTTTGGCTGATGATGAATCCAATTCTTTATTACATTCATCATTAGCACCGCATTCCGGGTAAACTTTTGTAGAAAAAGCAACAAGTTTACCGTTAGGAGATATGACAGGTGCATTAATACCGGTAGATAAATTTGTAACTTGTTTTGTAGATCTATCTATGAAATTATAATTAAATAATTCAGGTGCACTTTTTCTTTCCGATACAAAATAAATACTCTTACTATCCGGAGCCCATACTGGTTCAAAAGAATTTTTTTCTTCGTTAGTTATGTTTTTAACATCCGAACCTTTGTTATTCATAACATAAATATCAGTCATGGATGTACCTTTGGGAAGATCATAACTTGTAAGAGTAAATGCTATAAACTTGCCGTCGGGAGAAATAACGGGAGATCCGATATTCTTTATTTTATACAGGTCTGCAATTGTAAAAGCTTTTTTCTGTGCAAAAATTATTGAAGATAAAAAAACGAATAGTACTACAATTTTAAATAAATTTTTCATATTGCATTTTCATATAATGTTTTTAAATCTTCGGCAGTCTCTCTAAGTAGGAACTGTTCGAAAGTATAGTAAAATAATTTGTATTTCTAAGTTCAGCCAAATTTAGACAATTCATGTAGCTCATAGAGCTTCTCAATCCGTCGGAAATACTATCTATAACATTTTTAACCACACCTTTATAAGGAACCATGGTTTCTTCGCCTTCAATAAATTCATTTTTCATCTTCACACCGAATGAAGCGGAGCCGCGGTATTTTTTCCAAAGCTGCCCGTTATATTTAATTACTTCACCCGGAGTTTCCCTTGTACCTGCCAGCATTCTACCGAGCATTACCGCATCGGCACCTAATGCAATGGCTTTTGCAATATCTCCCGGATTCTTAATGCCGCCGTCGGCTATTATGCCGATATCCAGTTTTAATTCATCTCTAAAAAACAAAACATTTAATAAAGACGAAACCTGACCAATACCGATACCGGTTTGAATAGAAGTGGTACAAACACTTCCGCTGCCAATTCCAACTCTTACAGCATCGGCACCGGCATCTTTTAAAACTTTTAAGCTTGCACCGTGAGCAATATTTCCTACTATTATCTTTACATTATATTTCTTCTTTAATTCTTCGGTCTTTTGAAGTACGGCATTGTTGTTGGCATTTGCCGTATCAATACAAATAATTTTGTTTAGGCCTGCTAATTTTTCAATAATTCCTTCCGGTGAATTTAGTGCGATCGAAACAGCTTTTATTTCACCGTTAAAATCAGGATGCTCTACCATATCCTCAAGTGATGAATCGAATCTGTTTAGTATACCTAAGCAGCCGAGCTTTGTTAATTCCCTGGACATTTCCAATCCGGTAACGGTTTCCATAGGACTCGATATAACCGGCAGCGATAAATCCAAATCTAAAAATTTACATGAAGTAGATGATTCTGTTCTGGATCTTACCTTTGAAACTTCTACAGGAATTAAGCTTATATCGTCGTAGGTTAATGACTGATGATAATCATTTAATTCTTTTTTTGAATAGACTTTCATAATTTTCCCTTTAAAACTTTTAATTTAATTTTGTAGTTATTAAAGAAGTGCTTCCATTTCATTTAATAGTTCATTCATTTTACGGGTAACTGCAATAACGGGTTCCGGCGAGTTCATATCCACACCGGCATTTTTTAAAATATTAATCGGGTAGTCCGAGCTTCCAGATTTTAGAAAGCCGATATATTTATCAACTGCAGGTTTACCTTCGGTTAAGACTTTTCTTTTTAAAACTTCGGAAGCAGCAAATCCGGTTGCATATTGATAAACATAAAAATTATAATAAAAGTGAGGTACCCTTGCCCAAGTATATTCTTCTTCTTCATCTATTACCATTTCGCTTCCCCAGTATTTTTGATACATATCTTTATACAACTTGCATAAAATATCCGGTGTAAGTGCCTCACCGCTCTGAGACTTCTTATATGCTGCCGTTTCAAATTCGGCAAACATTGCCTGCCTGTAAAATGTAGAAGTAATATTGCTTAAATATTTTTCTATTAAATATAATTTTTCATCTTTTGTATTTGAATTTGCAATAAGATAATCAAGCAGGAGAGCTTCGTTAAAAGTAGATGCAACCTCGGCAACAAAAATAGAATAGTTTGCATACGGGTAAGGCTGGTTTAATCCAGTATAATACGAATGCATATTATGTCCCATTTCATGTGCCAGAGTAAAAACATCATTTAGGAATCCTGTCCAGTTTAACAATACGTAAGGATGAACTCCAAAGGTTGTCCCCGAAGAATACGCACCGCTTCTTTTAGCCTGAGTTTCAAATACATCTATCCAGCGGTTATCGAATGCTTGCTTTAAAGAACTAAGATAATCATCGCCCATAATCCGAAGGGCATTAATTACTATTTCCTTGCCTTCTTCATAAGAATATTTTTTTTCATCTTTATTTTGAAAAAGAGTTACGTAAGTATCGTAAGGATGAAGCCTGCTGATTTTTAACAATACCTTTTTAATCTTCGCCCACCTGTGTAAAGGCTCAAGGTTTTGGTTTGTAGATTCAATCAAATTATCGTACACAGAAATAGGAATATTATTTCTATCAAGTGATGATTCGCGGACGCCGGAATATTTCCTTGCCTTAGCAATAAAAATATTAGTCTTCAAGTTTCCGTTAAAAAGGACTGAAAATGTATTTGAATAATCCTTAAAATTTTTATAATAATTCTTAAATGCCCTTCTTCTATAATTCCTGTCATGTGAATACATTGCAGCATAATAACGTGCGTGAGACATTTCCAATTCTTCTCCCTTATCATCTTTTACCCTGGAAAATTTTAAATCGGCGTTTGTAAAGATTGAAAATGCATCGTAAGGCACCTGGATTACTTCCCCGGAAAGAGCAAGTATTTCTTCCTGTTCTTTGCTTAGAGTATGAGATTTTGTCCTTAGAATATCATCAAAAAAATGATTATATATTTTCAGTTCTTCATTTGAATTAATCATTTGCAGCAGACTTTCGTCCGGTATACTTAAAAGTTCCGGCCGGATATATGAAGCCGCAGAGACTACCTTGGTGAACAATCCTTTTATTCTATCATCCATTGCCAGATATTTTGTCACTCTCATATCACTGTCTTTAGACAGCGACGCAAACAAGTTCAACCTTTCCAATTTCATTCCTATCGAATCATCAAATTTTAAACATTCCAGCAATACCTGTGAGCTTTCGGCAAGTCTTCCCTCGTATTTTTTGTAATTACTCAAGTTACTTTCAACCCAGTTAAAATCGGCTTCCCACAATTCATCACTTTCGTAAATGTGGGTTAAATTCCATTTGTATTTTTCATTTATTTTATCCCTGGTAGGAAGAGATGCATGTTCGTGAATGGAAAAGTTTTTATTCAAATTACTGAGATGTTTCGGCATAAAATATTATTTCCCTCCGTTTTTATCAATTCATAAAAAATCAGTTATCAATTTATGAATATAATATTAAAGTTGAAAAACATTTTAGTAATAATAAGCACTGGTAAGTAGAATATTTAATTTACCGGTAAAATTATGAAATTGAATGGCTACCCTTTCAGGGATGTAGTTTGTTAATTTGGTTGCTACGTTTGTATTACTTGAATCCATTGTTACGTAAAAAGATGCATTAAGCACGGTATCGCTGATAGAAATGGAAGCATAGCCCGATTTATATTTATCTACATTTATACTAAGCGATGTATAAGGATCGCTTAGCCTGGTTTTATTTACTACATAGTAAGTAATATTTTTTGCATTAAGAATAAATGAAAACGAATCCGGATTATTCGTAACCAACGGCTCGTTAACATTGCTTTCCGAACCGTTGGGGTCGTAAATATCGTCTCTGCAAGAAGGAGTTACAATGCTTATAAGCAACAGAATAATAAAAATCCGTTTTAATTTTGTAAACACATTCATTTAACAAGGATGATTTTTATTTAAAAACATAATAATGATTTTAAACTATAAAAATCAATTGATATTTTTAGGCAGGTCTTAATAAGCCGGATAATTCAGACAATTATCCCGATTATTGTCCTAAATTTTCCGGACTTAAAAATCAAACGGTTTCCAGCACGGTTCTGGCAGTAGTTACCCTTCCGGCAAATTTGGCGGCATATTCCGCCTGAAGACGCGGTGCTTCTTTTTCGGCATACGTTAAATATTCTTCTATTGAAGAGCATTCATATTGAATTATATAAGTCGATTCTCCTTCGAGGCTGGTAGGAATTCTCACCTTAAACATTCTATGATTATTAAAATAACCGGTATGCAAAATCTCAGGGATATGAGTACTTTTCATCCATCCGAACCATTCGTTTTCTACTTCTTTTTTTACTATTGAAGTTATGCTGTAAGCTATCATAATTGTTTAAATTGCTCTGTTAAAAATTTTTAAGGATACTAATGAACTTAGAATTTTTTTTAAATAAATGCTAATTATAAAACGGTTCATAATACATTAATTTTCCATTTTAAAAATATTTAATACTAGACCAACATTTATTATTTTGACTCAAAAAGTGTTTTACAACACATTTAATTTTTATCACTGGCGCAAAAAAAAATTTACCTATATATTTACATCGGCTCTTTCAAAAGGTTCTCCCCTGCCTTTTGAAGTTAAGGAGCTAAAGCCCAGTAATCGCCCGGTTACAGGGCTTTTTTATTTTAATTATTTCTTATTAACATAATACTTAGACAGTTTATTTTAAAGCCGTTAAAGCAGCTATTTATTTATTCTTTTATTATCACCTCGATAAATCGAGGTGTCAATATGATTTATTGTTCCTAAATTTGTCCATTGGATTTGTTCATATATCTGAAAAGGGAGTGATTACATTCACTAATCTTAACTAAGACATAATTTACAAAATTTTCATCCTTTCAATGGTTTAATCATAAATTCAATAATGCACCCATGAATTCATACGATCTTCAGCAGCAATTTTTTCATCTCTATTATCGCTCTAAAATCTATTAATTTCTCAAAACTCAGCGCTTATACCAATTGAAGGCAAAATACCTATTGATGATGATTCGTCAACCTGCATTGTTCGCGGATCCCATCTTATGGATGCCGTATTTTTCCTGTTGTAAATATTTTGTATGTCCAGATATGTAATTAGAACCAAGGAACTTAAGTTCCATCTTTTATCAATCCTTAAGTCAAGACTGTGTGCCGGCCTTAACCGTCTCGAATTATAATCAAGAACCGACTGAACTCCATTAGCACCGAACGGTGTATAGGGGCTCCCGGATGCAAATCTGAATTTAAAGCTTCCCTCCCATTCAGGATCAAATTTATAACCGCCGCTTACATTCAAAAGGACATTTTGATCATAAAGTCCCGGACGTTGTATCCCGTCAAGAGGAGTAAAATCTGAACGGGAAATTGTTAGGCTCATTATGCCGTAATATGGCAGATCGGAAAGTTTTTTCTGCAAAGAAAACTCAATCCCTTTTGTCAGTCCTTTACCGGCAGAAATCAGCGGGTCAAGTCCTACAGATGTAAAATTATCATCGGAGTATCCCGCGCCTGTGTTTGCAAGAATCAGGTAAGGCCTTGTTGTGCTCGCCGGGTAGTTTGAATAATCTTTTATAAATCCTTCCGCTTTAAATAGAATATCTTCTCTTATGCGGTTTTCAAATCCTATTATATACTGGTTTACTCTTATGTCTTTTAAATTTTTATTACCGTTCGTTAACCATAAATAAGACGGAGACTGATAATAAATCCCGGTGCTTAAATTAATGCTGTTAACTGGCGACAGATTATATGAAAGAGAAAACCTCGGGCTGAGATAAAATTTAGTATCTATTCCGCTAAAGTAATCTTCTCTTATACCAAGATTTACAATTAATCTTTTCATCATTACGGTATTAAAATTCAGATAACCTCCCCATTTAAAATAATTTTTGCTCATCTGAGAATTTACAGCAGCAATGGAATCGCCGAAGGAAGTTAATTTTGCAGGAGAATAAATATCCGAATTGAATTCAATTAATTTTAATTCCGTACCGATGTTCAATTCGTTTTCGGATGAAACTTTAACGGTTAAATCGGATTTAAGACTGTTTTCAATTTCCATAGAGATATTTTTGTAAATAGGATTCTGAACGGTATCATTCTGAATGCTGTTATAGCCGACATAATTTCTGCTTAATGCAACATCCAAAAATCCTGTACCGAATATTTGCTGAAATTTTCCCGCAACAGTATACTGCTTTTGATCGCTTCCGAGAGTTCTTGAATTATCAAATCTTTTATCGGGAGTATCATTGAAAAACTTTACGTTATCAAGTGCACCTAGAAAGATAAAAGATAAATTGCTGTTAGTACTTGTTTTTATATTTACCTTTGAGAGCAAGTCATAATATTCCGGTACAAATGCAAAGCCGGCAGCCATAAAAATAAAATCAAGGTAGCTTCGTCTAACCGAAAAAATAAAATCGGAACTCTGATTAATCGGTCCTTCCGTATCCAAACCAAACTGAGTTGCGGAAACCGTTACCTTCCCGCCTATTCTATCCTGTCTTCCGTTTTTTAAATTTATTGAAAGAACAGATGAAAGTCGGTCTCCGTAAGTAACTGGAAATCCTCCTGTGGAAAATGTTGTTGATTTTACGTAATCGAGATTTATGTAACTGACCGGCCCGCCTGCCGCACCCTGGGTACCGAAATGATTTATATTCGGAATTACAATTCCATCGACCAAAAACAAATTTTCCGAAGG
>JBJKQP010000114.1:0-4163 GCA_046705105.1 Ignavibacteriaceae bacterium
GGATTGACGGACAATTAAAAAAAGGAGATGATAATTACTATTTGCAAAAATTTACGCCGCGTCGTACAAAAAGCATCTGGTCTAGAAGAAATGCGGACAGGGCTCTCGAATTAATAAAACTTAAAAGAATGAAACCTGCCGGGTTAAAAGAAATTGGGGAAGCAAAAGAAGACGGTAGATGGGAAAAAGCCTACGATTCATCCGGCAACATGAAGATCCCGGAAGATTTTATAAATGAACTTTCAAAGAATAAAAAAGCATTTAAATTTTACCAAACACTTAACAGAACAAATTTATATTCAATCGGCTGGCGTTTGCAAACTGCAAAAAAGCCGGAAACAAGAAAAGCTAGAATGATGAAAATTATTGAAATGCTTTCCAGAGAAGAAAAGTTTCATTAGATATTCTATGTGATTTTGGCAACTTTACGGATTCATCTATTTGTATAACTTAATATTATAATTAAGTCCATCTCGAATTAGCCTTTTTTAGATTATGAAACACATATCGATATTAGTTTTAAACGAAGCTAAATTAAATAGTATTGAAGAACCTTATCAGGCATTTAATGAAACAAATAAAATTTTAGCTTCTGACGGAAAAGAACCATTGTTCGAAGTTCATTTGATTGGTTTGGCCAAAGAAGTGCGACTAAATAATGGATTATATACGGTAAAACCTCAATTTGTTTTAAATGAAATAGAAAAAACCGATTTGATTATTATCCCTGCATTGCAAGGTAATTTAAAGAAAGCACTGGAAATGAATAAGGAATTTGTTCCATGGATTGTAAACCAATATGAAAACGGAGCTGAGGTTGCCAGTCTTTGTGTAGGCGCATTCCTTCTGGCATCAACCGGTTTATTGAAAGGTAAGCAATGTTCCACCCATTGGAGAGCAGCGGAAGATTTCAGGAAAAATTTTCCTGATGTTAATTTAGTAGTCGATAAAATAATTACCGATGAACAGGGTATTTACTCAAGCGGCGGAGCATTTTCTTCTGCAAATCTTATTTTATACCTGATAGAAAAATATACAGGCAGGGATGTTGCGGTTTATTGTTCAAAGATGTTTCAAATAGATATAGAACGCGGCAGCCAGTCACCCTTTATTATGTTCAAAGGACAAAAAGAACATGATGATGAATCAATAAAAAAAGCACAGGATTTTATTGAGAATAATTTCCAGGATAAAATAACCGTCGATCAGCTTGCCTCTATGCTTGCCTTAAGCAGGAGGAACCTTGAACGCCGTTTTAAGAAGGCAACATGTAACACTGTAACCGAATATATTCAGCGTGTAAAAATTGAAGCTGCAAAAATGAGTCTCGAATCTTCCCGGGAAAATATTAACGAAGTTATGTATAATGTCGGTTACCAGGATCCCAAAGCCTTCCGTGTAACATTTAAACGTATTACAGGTTTGTCTCCTGCTCAGTATAAGAAAAAATATAACAGGGAAATGGTAGCTTGATCATATTTAATAAAGCATTGTTGTGTAGTATTCTCAGTTATATTTTAGTCCGTTAAAATTGACCTTTTACCTATATGCGGATTTATTCGGTCAAGATTTTCGGAACAGAATTTTATTCATAATTATTAGAGATTGGTTGGATGAATGAATGACTGAATGGAAAGATAAATCATTTTCGCATTGCTGTCAATTCTGATAAACATTCAGTCATTCAAACATTCGTTTTTACATTGTTTGCTTCCTCATGTTTAGTTGGCTTTATAAATTAGATTTTTTTGTTACAAAATGATCAGGCTTATAACTACCCGGCTCATCTCCAAAAGTAACGGCAAACCGGTTCCACACATTTATAATTGAAATCCCGATCATAAGTTTAACAAGTTCTTTATCATTAAATTGCTTTTGAGCTTGTTCATAAATATCATCGGATACATGGTTTTCTGAAATTAGAGTAACGGCTTCTGTTAAAGCAAGCGCTGCACGTTCCCTATCAGTGTAGTAAGGTGCTTCCCGCCAGACGCTTAGACTGTATAACCGTTGTTCAGTTTCACCGCCGGTTCGCGCATCTTTCGTATGCATATCTATACAATACGGACATCCGTTAATTTGAGAAGCGCGTAACTTAATAAGATCCAGCAGTCCGGGTTCCAAACCGCTTGTTGAGCTGTAATGATCCAAATCGTAAATTATTTTCATTCCTTCCGGAAGAACTTTACCATAATCAAGTCTGTTATTCATTTTAATTCTCCTTAAATAAAATTAGATTCCTTAAATATCTTAATAACTTCAATCCTAAAGTAAATAATTATTGGTATCCGCAGAAGAGCCATTATGTTATAGTATTATAGTACCACTACACTCGTTAAAGATATTAGGAATTTTACATAGATTCATATTTCTTAATTCTTCATTCTATTTTTCTATGTTAATGTATTCAATTTGAATGAAGAATTCTGAACATTTAAAAATTCGAGTTAATAATTATGGCAGCATTGCGGTAGTTTTTACCTTAGCTCCCATGCATTAAAATACCGTTATAGTTTATAACAGAATATTATAAAATAAATTCGAATTGCGTCTAGGAATTTATTGTAGGAACTAATCTTTAACCGGAATCAATATGAAATAAAAGATTATTAAAAATTAAGTGGGGTTCTGTTAGTTAAAGAATATTTATATGGAATGTGCATAGAAAAGTATTTGTTTATTATCTGCCTGAATTTATTTGTATCATTCCTTCCACTTCATTAAAAGGAACAAGCTTAACTTTATTATCTTCTGGATTTTCGATTTCATTGATTGCAAGCTTCAATTGTAAAAATGAGTATAAGCCGGTTATTTATATTGCTTTGTCAAATGTTTTATATAGTTAGTAAAATACCAATACATTTTACCGTTTAAAAATTTTACTAAAATTCTATAATCACTGGCATCGGGTAAATTTAGATATGGCTTTTGATAGTTATAGTCAAGTGATTGTGTAAATGCCCCTAACGTATCATAGGCGCCGCTTAAAAAATTTTGACTATAATTATATATTGAAGAATCCTTTTTAAAATTATAAATTTCATCCACTTTTCCGTTAGTTTTAAAAATGTCACCATCATTATTAACTTTTATTGAACTATAATAACCTTTATATTTCCATTTACTATATAATTGAGTGTTAATGCTTTCAAGGGATTTTAATATTTCTACCGGAATCATTATTAAAATCCCCTGTTCAAAACTTATTTGATAACCCAATTCATAAATTTCATAGCCTATTTCTTTAGCTTTTGTATCAATCTTTGAAAAGTAGAAATTAATTAAATTCAGGATCGAATTATTTATACTATATTGTCCTTTTCTTACAATCCTGGCATAATTTATATAGGATGAATCGGTCCTTCCCTCGGAATAAGTAGTATCAATAAAAGTTCCATCTCTATAAAAAGTAATTGAATATCCTTGACTTCCTTTCCAGGTACCTATGAGATTTTGCTCTAGTTGTGAATCAATAGGGTTTACAGGATTTTCAAAAGAGCAGCTTTGTAACAAAACAAATAGAAAAATAGACAATAAATAAATTAATGTTTTCATAATAAATTTTTTATTTCAAACTATCTGTTATAATATTCAAACAATTCCACCAAATTACCTGAAGGATCTTCCAGAAGAATTTGCTTGCCGCCAAGTCCGGTTACAAGTTCGTTTCGGAATTTGCAGCCGGAATTTTTAAGTCTTTCAATTACCATTTCTATATTTTCAACTACAATTTCGAAGCGGTTCCATCCTCCGGGTGAGGGTACAGTCCCGTCCGGCATAACCTGCCCGCCGCCGCCTTTCCCACTTGGTTTACTAAGAAGTAAGTTTAAATTCTCTCTTGATAAAATTGCAAACTCTTCTGCAGGATGCATTACCATTTTGAAGTTTAACATTTTTGTGTAGAATTCTATAGCCGCATTTACATCATTTACAATGTATCTTACACTTACGGGTATTGAGTTAGTCTGTTCATTTGTTCTCCATGAAGTCTGTTTATTTTCCATTATAGAATTAATGTCCTTTCATAAATTATAAACTAAACCAATTAACAAATTAGTATATTTCTCACCCGTACTTAATAAATAGGTATATTTTGAATTTCCTAAAATATTGAATTTATAAGTTAATGCGAGATTTAAATATTTTGATAAAGGATGCGATAT
>JBJKQP010000115.1:0-13083 GCA_046705105.1 Ignavibacteriaceae bacterium
TTTTATCATTACCCCCGCAAAGTTGTCATTAATATTAAGTTCTCCTAGAAAGCATTCCCTGTTTTTTTAATTACTCCAAGTTTTACAAATCCTACTTATAATTATTATACAAATTAAAATAAATTAATTTAATAATAACATCAAGGCACTTTCATTCAAGATACCTGTTGTTAAATAAGTTACATCCATTGTATTCCCTTTCCGTTCGATTTAGAAGGCTATGTCAAAACTCAAAAACATTTTATAATTATTTAAAATACTTCACTGGCTTCAGTTTTAGAGCCTATGTTAAAAGTCTATTTGTAAGGCGATTCTCTGAATCGCCTATGTAAATTTTGAAAGTAATCGAAATGTTTTAAACGAAACAGAGTTTCGTTTTACAATTTTCATACCGCCTTTAAATCGAACGGCAACGGATGTTAATTATAAAATTAATTTAGCTCTTTCAAAACTTCTTCAAATGTTTTAGAGCCTTTATAAAAGGAAAGTATTTTTTGTATAACTTGTTCCACAACCGAATCGGGGCAGGAGGCGCCGCTTGTAATTATAATGTCTACCGGACTTTTATCCGGGATAAAATTTTCCGTGGTTGTTTCTTTTTTGGTATGAATATCAAAATGACTTATCTTTTTATCCGAAATTATTTTATCAGCGGAGGAAATAAAATAAGTTTTAAATTTACCTTCACACAGTTCAACAATATGCCCCGTGTTGCTGCTGTTGTAGCCTCCGATAACAATTGCAAAGTCCGCATTTTCTTTTAACAGTCCATAGGTCGCTTCCTGGTTATCATTAGTTGCGTAGCAGAGAGTATCCCGCGTATCCGCAAAATGACTTTTTAAATCTTTCGCCCCGTATTTTTTTGCCATTACGGATTTAAGATAATCTGCAATTGCCTGGGTTTCGCTTGCAAGCATTGTTGTCTGATTGACTACTCCTACTCTCTGTAAATCTTTTACAACATCAAAGCCTGTAGAATATTTATCTTTGAAAAAAGAATAGAAATCGTTCTCACTTCTTTCACCCAGTATTACATCACCGAGGAATTTTGTTTCTTCAATATTCCGTACTATAACAGCCGGGGCATTTTTAACAGTGTGAGAAAATGTTGCCTTTGTTTCTTCATGATAATGTTTGCCGTGGATAATTACAGTGTAATTGTCTTCGCCAAGCTTGTAGGAACGGTTCCAGACTTTTTCCACGAACGGGCATGTAGTATTATATTTATATGCCTCTATTCCAAGTTTGTTTAATTTATTTTGGATTTCAATGGTTGTTCCGAATGCAGGAATAATAACTATATCATCGCCGGAAAGTTCGTTCCAATCAATTAATTGGTTGCCGTAAGTATCAGTTAAGAACCTTACACCGCGACTTTGCAATTCTTCGTTAACTCCGGGGTTATGAATCATCTCGCTCAAAAGAAAAATACGCTTACCGGGATTTTGTTCAACTATGTTATAAGATATTTCAATTGCATTTTCAACACCGTAGCAGAACCCGAAATGGCGCGGTATTAAAAACCTTACCGGACCGAAATTAAGCAAAGTCGGAGTATAATCTTTTTTCCGCGGATCTTTTAAATTTCTAACTTCTTTTATCTTTGTTATAAATTTACTCCTGTAGAAAACAGGGATATCAAATTGCTTCATAATTTTTATAAAAATACTTTTACTTTTAGAGGCTGTGTTTAAGCTCTATTTGTATGGCGATTCTCTGAATCGCCAATTTAAATTTTGAAAGTAATCGCAATGCTTTAAACGAAACAGAGTTTCGTTTTACAATTTTCACACAACCTCTTTAATCTTTGGCCGATTAAGTTAAAATAAAAAGTTCATTCTCAACTGTTAAATTGTTTAATTGCTATATTGCTTTTTAACAATTCAATAATTTAGCAATTGAACAATCTCTTTTTTAAACCAAGGCTTATTGCATAGCGAGCACTTACGTGACATATTATGCTTAATTCAGGTATCAATGGATTAGTCTTACACTTAACCTTGAACTTGAACTTCCTTATTTAAATATATAGAAACCATCTTTTCCGCAAGGCTAATCGTATCGCCTTCGTTTCTATTAGTAAGAAGAATTACGGTAAATTTCAAATCCGGTATTCTGTAAATTACATTTCTAAAGCCCCTTGTCTCACCGCTGTGATAAACAATTTCGTGCCCTAAAAATTTTTTTAGATGCCAGCCGTAGCCGTAATCAATTTTCTTTCCGTCATTCAGCGTACCTCTTGTAAAAGATTCACGGATCATTTTTAAAGGAAGCAGCTTACCGGTATAAAGTGATTGATCCCATTTAAACAAATCATTTACGGAAGTATATATTCCGCCGTCGCCAAGTGCAGCACTGGTTATGCTCTGGTCATCTCTGACAAATTCACCATCCTTATGCGAATAACCGTACGCCCTGTTTTTTACTGTTGAAATACCTTTTTGATATGCAATTGAATTCGTCATTCCTAAAGGAGCAAATATATTTTCTTTTAAAAATTCTGCAAAGGTTTCACCGGATATTTTTTCTACAACCATGGCAAGGACACAATAGGCGGAATTGCTGTACCTGTATTCGCTTCCCGGCTCAAAATAAGTTGAATCCTGTTCCATCATCATCTGCAGAATATCCCTATCCTTTACCTGCACCGTTGCAGTATCCGGTATTAAGTCTTCATAATCTATCAACCCAGATGTATGGTTAAGCAGATTTGTTATTTTAATCTTCTTACCGTAAGAGGGGAAGCCGGGAAATATTTCCGTCAGATTATCGTTAAAATGAAGTTTACCTCTTTCTATAAGCAGCATAATTGCAGTAGCAGTAAATTCCTTAGTAACCGAAGCTAATCTAAAATTAGTATTTGCCGCTACGGGAATTTTTTCTTCTAGGTTTGCCATACCGTATGCATGCTGATAAATTTTTTCACCATCGTGAATTATCAATAAAGAAGCACCGGGTACATTACCCGCATATGCAGACAGCAGCGAATCTACTTTGGTAGATTTGTCCTGCGCCTGTGAATAAAATGTAAATGCCATAATACAGATTAAAAGAATTATTTTATTTGTTGTTTTCATCTTAAAGTGAATATTGTTTAATAGTTAATATTGCAATTAGATTATAGAATTCAAAATTATTAATCTAATTTATTTTTGTCCCTTATATCACAGCATTGTTTTAAGTCAAATTTATTTATTATACATTAAGTTATGATTGTCGGGTAAAATTTACAGTTCTAAAATACGTTTGCGGAACGTAATTAAACAAATACATTAAATAAAATTAAGGCAATAGAAAAAAAAGTTACTTACATTAAAATTTCAGGACATATTATCTTATTTCCCTTATTAATAATATTGTTACGACCGGATAATATGTTGATTAAAAGATAATATATTGAAGTACTTAGTTTTAACCTCTTCCATATTACATCTTTCATAAAACTACTTTTCTTTTGCCTGTTTAAAAAACCTTTGTTTGCGGATCTTTTCTTTTAAATATCACATTACTCGGTAATATCAATTTAACCGAAGAACATTTGCATGCTGAACTTATCTATAAGTTTCGGCAATATTAAAGACCTGGAGGAAGTATGTTTAAGAAGTTGTCTATTTGCTTTTTGGCTTTTTGCCTATTAGGTATTTCACTTTATTCCTACTCAACATATGGAGCGGTGTTAAAAGGAAATAACAAGTTCATTTCGATTAATAAACAAAATCAAAATTCACATGAAAAAATAAATTCCACGATGGAAGTTAAAATAACTAATAATTCAAAGTACGGTATGATTCTAACAGACGGTACGGGAAGAAGTTTATACTTTTTTGCAAAGGATACAACAACCGCTACGTGCAACGGTTCTTGTGCGAATATATGGCCTGCATTTTATGCAGATACTTTAACTATAGGTCCCGGGCTAGACAAAAGCGACTTCGGTACAATAACGCGATCGGACAGTTCACTACAAACTACTTATAAAGGCTGGCCGTTGTATTATTATTCCGGGGATTCTGCACCCGGCGATGTCAACGGCGAAGGCTTTTTCGGCGTTTGGTTTGTAGCTAAGCCTAATTACACAATTATGCTGATGAATAACCAGCTTGTAGGGGAAAACGGTGTGGATTATAACGGCAATTACCAGCCGGGTACCGGAAGTGTTCAGTACTTTGTAGATGCTTACGGCAGAACTCTTTATTACTTCACAAAAGATTCCTATGATAAAAATACTTTTACTCAACCAAATTTCAGTCGTAGTTCATTATGGGCTGTTTACCAGGACAGTCTTCAAGCATTTCCACCCGGAGTAAACAGCAGTGATTTTGGTACTATTGATGTGTATGGTAAAAGTCAGCTAACATACAAAGGCTGGCCGCTATACGAATTCGGCCCAGATAGTTTGAAACGCGGAAGTACGAAGGGTGTAAGTTTCCCTTCTCCCGGTGTTTGGCCTGTTGCTCAAACATCAATAAATAGTGCTGCCGTAATAGCAAACATAAAAATAACAAACAACTCAAAGTACGGTATGATTTTAACCGACGGCAACGGAAGGTCTTTATACTCTTTTGCAAAAGATACGACAACGGCTACATGCAACGGTTCTTGTGCAAATATATGGCCGGCGTTTTATACGGATACTTTAACTGTAGGCCCAGGTCTTGATAAAAGCGACTTCGGGACAATAACGCGTTCGGATAGTACAAAACAAATTACTTATAAAGGATGGCCGTTATATTATTATTCAGGTGATTCCGCTCCGGGTGATGTTAACGGTGAAGGACTTTTCGGACTTTGGTTTGTTGCTAAACCTAATTATACGATTATGCTGATGAATAATCAGCTTGTCGGCGGAAACGGTATTGACTATAACGGCAATTACCAACCCGGTACCGGAAGTGTTCAATACTTTGTGGACTCTTACGGCAGAACTCTTTATTACTTCACAAAAGACTCTTACGATAAAAATACTTTTACGAATCCCAGTTTCAGCGATAGTACCTTATGGAAAATTTACCAGGACAGCGTCCAGGCATTTCCAATAGGAATAGACAGCACCAATTTTGGTACCATTAATGTCTATGGTAAAACACAGCTAACATATAAGGGCTGGCCGTTATACGAATTTGCTGCCGATAGTATGCAGCGAGGCAGCACTAAAGGTGTAAGTTTCCCTTCTCCCGGTATTTGGCCTGTTGCCCAGGCGTCCATAAAAAGCGCAGTAACCGGCGTTGCGGAGGATAATCCTTCTGCGGGAATTCCTCATCGGTATTCACTTTCCCAGAATTATCCTGATCCGTTTAATCCTTCAACCGTAATTAGCTACAGCCTGCCTGTAAGATCATATGTTACCCTTAAGGTTTATAACTTGCTGGGTAAAGAAGTAGCAACGCTTGTTAAAGGAGATGAGCAAGCAGGTAAATACAGAATTAATTTTAATGCAAATCAACTTTCCAGCGGTGTTTATTTTTACAGCTTAATTACCGGCTCCGGAAGGCATTTTGTTAAAAAAATGATATTGCTGAAATAACTCCCGATAATTGCTAAATTGCTTAATTGTCATATTGTTCACGGCAATTAAGCAGTTTAGCATTATAAAACTTTCTTTACTTAACCGAACTTATGCAAGAAGAGAGAGGGCATCTTTTCTTTTTATAAATAATTCTATAAAAGTTTTATTTCTATCAAATAATAAATATTTATTCTTTCCGTAAAAGATACCATCCTTTTCTCTAATACATTTTGCGTACCTTCGGTTACACCATCATAAATTATCAAAATAGTTGCATCCATATTCCATAATACATATTACATATTCCATCAGTTATTTCCCTTACTTTTTAACTTAGATTTTAAGCACTACCTTTGCTATATTTGTATTTAATATACAAGATAATGTAAAATGGAATTGATAGAAAGATTACAAAAGATAAAAGAAAAATTCGACAGGATAAACCAGCAGCTATCCGATCCCGAGTTCTTAAACGACAGGGAAAAAATTATTGCTTTAAGCCGCGAACGAAGTGAACTGGAAAATATTATTCTGGCCTATGATAAGTACAGTTCGGTACTAAAAAATATGGAAGATAATAAAGAAATAATCGATTCGGGTCTTGATGCCGAATTAACCGAACTTGCCGAAAACGATCTTAATGATCTCGAAGCTCAAAAAGAAAAGCTTGAAGAAGAAATTAAATATCTTCTTCTTCCCAAAGACCCGAATGATAATAAAGATATAATTATGGAAATCCGAGCCGGCACCGGCGGTGAAGAAGCTGCATTGTTTGCTGGCGACCTTTTTAGAATGTACTCAAGGTATACTGAAATAAAGGGCTGGAAAATTGAATTGATAGATTTAAACGATACCGGGTTAGGCGGCATTAAAGAAGTTGTCTTTTCCATAAGCGGAGAAGGTGCATACGGAGAATTTAAATTCGAAAGCGGTGTTCACAGGGTACAGAGAGTTCCCACTACGGAAACTAACGGCAGAGTGCATACTTCTGCAGCTTCGGTTGCGGTACTGCCCGAAGCGGAAGATGTTCAGATTGACATAAACCCAAATGACTTGCGCATAGATATTTTTAGGTCAGGCGGTGCAGGCGGACAAAATGTAAATAAAGTTGAAACTGCAGTTCGAATTACACACATTCCAACAGGTATCGTGGTACAGTGCCAGGATGAAAGATCCCAGCTTAAAAACAGGCAGAAAGCCATGAAGGTTTTAAGAGCACGTTTATACGATGTTAAACAAAAGGAACAAAATGCTGAAATTTCTGCTCAAAGAAAAAACATGGTTAGAAGCGGCGACAGAAGCGATAAGATAAGAACATATAACTTTCCTCAAAATAGAGTTACCGACCACAGAATCGGTTTAACTTTATATAATCTAAACAATATAATGGAAGGAGACCTTAAGGAACTTATAGAACAATTAAAATTAGCGGACAGAACAGAGAAACTTCAAGCCAGCGCCGATGTTTAAATAACTCTTTATACACAATCCCTTTAGAATAAAAGATATTTTCAATTTAAATTTTCAGTTACACGATACTTGATTCCGGATACTCGATTTCTTATTCAGTATCCAGGAAGCAATTTATTAGATTTCGCTATGGAGGAATCCGGAAGTTGGTTTTGTGTTAGTTAACTAAAAATTTACTGCTTTGCCTTTATTATAATCAGACTAATATCGTCTTCGAACTTTTCATTTGTAAAAGTTTTAAACTCTTCTTTAATTTTTTCAAGCGGGTTTTCGTCCGGTTTCATTTCTTTAAGTACCTCAAAAAAACGCTTGGAACCGAATTGTTCGCCTTCCGGATTTCTTGATTCGGTAATTCCGTCCGAAAGCATTAATATATAATCACCGGTATTCAGGTTCAAAGAAACATCTTTATAATCTCCGGCAGCAGTAAAACCCAATAAAAATCCGCCGGATTTAATTCTTTCAGGTTCGGCTTCCGAAGTTCTTTTTAAAATAATAGGTATATCTCCCGCTCCGCTGTATTTGGCGGTATAATTCTTATTATTAACTATTACTACGGATAATGTAGTAAAGACTTCAGATACTTTTGCATCTTTATAAACCGAATCGTTTACATGCTGTAGAATTTCGCTGGGAGAAAATTCCTTTGTGGTTTGTAAAACTACACGGAGAGCACTTCTAACATAGCCTGCGTAGGCAAAGGCAAAGTACCAGGCACCCCATTTTTTACCCATTACGTCGCCAAGAACTACGGCAAAGTTATCTTCGTCAAGGGAAAAATAATCAATAAAATCTCCGCCGGGAATTCCCTTAAAAGGCTGATGCCAATGATTTATTTCAAAACCTGCAAAGTCCGGATTATTATCCGGTACAACCTTTGCCCTTAACGAATCGGCAGCCTGGTTTAATTCGGAAACAATTTTTTGTCTCTCCTTTCCAAGGCTTTTAATTATTGCCGAAACCTTTGCTACAACAACTCTCGGACCTGCTGTTTTAATTACATAATCTGTTATTCCCAAATCGTATCCGTCAAGAATATCGTCTTCATTTCCTTTGGAAGTTAGAAATACAAATGGAATGGATTTTAACTCGCTATCTGCAAGCAGCATTTTCCTAAATTGGAACCCGTCAATCTCCGGCATCATTATGTCGGAAATAATTAAATCGGGAGCGGAAGCTTTTGCCGACTTTAATCCTTCGTTTGCACAGGTAGCAATTGTACATTCAAAGCCGGCTTTTGTTAAATTATACTTAAATAATTTTGCAAGAGAAGCATCGTCGTCTACCAAAAGAATCTGCGGTGTACTCTGGTCAAAGGAATGTTCAAGACTTTTTTTAGTACCGTAAATCTTATAAATTTCCGCTCTTCTTATTAACGACTGGACTTTTAACAACAGTTCATTTACATCGAAAGGTTTGGTTATAATATCGTCTCCCCCGACTTCCAGTGCCTTCGATTTATCTTCCATCGTATTTTTTGCGGTTACAAAAACAAACGGCAAAACTCTGTAGTTCTCATTCTCTCTTACTTTTTTACAAAAAGTAAATCCGTCCATTTCTTCCATCGTAACATCGCACAGGACCAGGTCAATTCTGTTTTCTTTTAACTGAATAAATCCTGCGTTTGCTCCGTCCGCTTCGAAAATTTCGTAATCGTTTTTTCTAAGATGATGACTGATTAATTTCCTAATCGTAATATCGTCATCAATTATCAAAACAGATTTCTTTCCGTTGTTAGGCATATAATTATCGAATTTTCATTGCCCCCAAAATTAAATAAAAAAAAATTTATCAATAAAAATTTTAATAATTTATTTATTAAAACTTTGAACAGCTTCTTCTTTAGTCTTAAACGACTCGAATACTCTGTACATTCTGGTTAGTTCAAACATAGAATGTACGGCAGGCTGAAAACCTACAAGCCGTAGGTCTCCGCCGTAATTGGTAATTTTCTTTAGAGAAACAACCAGTGCACCGAGAAAGGTCGAATCTATAAACTCGCATTCGCTTAAATCAACAACAATTTTTTTTGTACCTGTTTCGATTTCCTGAATTAGAGTCTGTTTAAATTCTTCGGCTTCTTTAAGCGTAGCTCTTGTTAGATTTACTGTTTCAATAATAACGTCGTCTTGTTTTTCTCTTATAAAATCCATAATACCTACTCAATAATTATTAGTTTATTATTCAATCGTATGACCTATTTTCTATATTATATTTTTCCATTAAACGATAAATTGTAGCTCTGCCTAGCTGCAGTTTTTTGGCAGCTTCAACTATATTACCTTTAGATACCTTAAGGGCATGCCGAATGGATTCTTCCTTAAGCTTTTCAAAAGGAATTATGCTATCGTCGCTGAAAAGCGCCCCGGTATAATCAGCAACCGTAACGGGTTCTGCGGCTCTTATGTGAGAGGGTAAATCATCCACATCAATAATATCTTTATCGCAGATTATAATACATCGTTCAATTGTGTTTTCCATTTCCCTAATATTGCCCGGCCAATTATATTCGTAAATAAGTTTTAAGCATTTCTTTGTAAAGCCTTTAATGTTTTTGTCCAGCTTACGGTTAAAGTTATCCAGAAAATGCTGTGCAAGTACCAATATATCTCCTTTTCTTTGTCTTAACGGCGGGATGTAAATCGGAAACGAATTCAACCTGTAATAAAGGTCTTCCCTGAATTCTTTATTCTCCACTGCTTGTTTAAGATCTCTGTTTGTGGCAGAAAGAATTCTTACATCGGTTTTAATTAATTCGGTTCCCCCTACTCTCTCGAATTCTTTTTCCTGGATTACACGTAATAATTTTGCCTGTAATAGCATTTCAAGTTCGCCTACTTCATCAAGAAATAAAGTACCGCCGTTTGCCAGTTCAAACTTACCAAGCTTCCTTTGATGTGCGCCCGTAAAAGAACCTTTTTCATGACCAAAAAGTTCGCTTTCCAGCAACTCCCTGGGTATCGATGCACAATTTACAACAATAAAAGGCTTGTCCTTTCTTTTACCGTTATAATGAATTGCTCTTGCAATAAGCTCTTTACCGGTACCGCTTTCACCGTGTATTAACACGGTAATATCGTTATTTAAAACTTTGGAAACAAGTTTAAATACATCCTGCATTTTGCCGTCGGAAGAAATAATGTTATCGAAGCTGTACTCCTTTTTAACATTTTCTTTCAGATTTTCCAATTCCTTTGTAAGATCATAATTTTTAATTGCGTTTTTAATAGAAGGTTCAAGGCGTTGAATATCAATCGGTTTGGGAAAATAATCGAATGCACCGAATTTTAGAGCATCAACGGCAACCTCTATACTGCCCTGAGCGGAAAGCATTATAACCGGTAAATTTTCATCAAACTGTTTAACTCTTTTAAGAATTTCTATACCGTCCATACCGGGCAGCATAATATCCAGTAAAATCAAATCCGGCTTTGCGTTCAACCTTCGCAATAGGTCTTCTCCATCGGCAAAGACTTCAACGTCATATTTCCATTTATCTCTTACCCAGTAGGTAAGTAATTTAGAAATAGCTTGTTCATCGTCAACAATAAAGACTAATTTATTCACGTTTGATCCTTTATTTTGTTATACTTTGAACTCTCTAGGGAACTTAAGTACAACAGAAGTTCCTTTATTTAATTCACTTTTAATAGAAATAAAACCTTTGTGTAAATCTACAATTTGTTTAACAAAAACCAAGCCTAACCCTGTTCCCGGAGTTTCCGTATCGGGTGCAGTCTTATAAAATTTCTGAAATATAAAAGGTAAATCCTTTTCATTAATTCCAATCCCCGTATCACTTATAATAACTTCAAATTCTTTGTAAAGCGCTTGTGCTGTTATCCTTATCCTTCCTCCCTTTTTAGTAAATTTTAAAGCGTTGGAAATAAGACTGCCGAATACTTTAATCATTTTTTCCTTATCTGCTTTAAGCATTACTTTTTCAACCGGAACCTCTACTGTTAGAGTTAGTCCTTTCTCCTCAATTTTATCCCTGTAAGAATCTATAGCCTGGTTCAATATTTCGATAATATCAAACTTGGTTTTGTTTAATTCGATTAGACCGGATTCAATTTTAGATAAATCCAGTACATCATTAATTAATTTTGCCAGGCGCTTGCCTTCATTTAGAATTATTTCGTTAAACTCTCTTCTCATTTCATCCGGCATATTCGGGTCGGATACGATTGTTTCCGAAAATCCTATAATAGACGCAAGCGGTGTTCTTAACTCGTGGGATATATTAGATATAAATTCATTCTTCATCCGGTTCAGCTCATAAAGAATCGATTTTTGCCTTTGCGATCTTTGTCTTTCAATAGAAATTACTCTTTCATTTTCTATAAGCTTATTATTTAAATCGTTTATTTTACCTTCATAAATTTTTATATCGGTAATGTTTTTAGCAACCCCCAAAATCCCGATTATTTTTTGGTCTTCTTTTAAAACCCTGCAGGAAAGACTAAATGCAATTTCATTCCCGAATTTGCTTATTAAAGAAGTTTCGAAAGAATGCATTTTTTCTTCTTCCAATATTTTATGCATTTCCCTAGAAAATCCGCTCTTATTTTTTGTCGACACCAATTCAATCAAATGTGTTCCCGGCAGTTCTTCAACATCATAATCCAAAATTGCGGCACCGTATTTATTTATTATAAAAAAACATCCGAATTTATCTAGGATGAAGACCAAATCTTCGGAGCATTCCATAAATCCTTTAGATAATTCCGTACTATAGTTTTCAAGTAGATTATTATTTTTGTCCAAATTATTTACCGCTATTAATTCAACCTGGTTTTGGTTTTGCAATGAAAACTGAGTTTTTACCTCCTCGCTTAAAGTATCAATAACCGGCATTAAATTTTTTTCGCCAGCCTTGCTGTAATTATTTATTTTGTTAGATAATAAAATTAAATAATAACTGTCCAGGTTTTTATCATCAGTCCATATTTTTTTTGAAAACCCGGATTTCCACTTGTTCTTAGGGGATAATTTTTTAAAAGAACTTAAATCATTTATCTGCTCACTTCCGTGTTCTCCTAAATTTGCTACCTCCAAAAAAAAGCTTCTTAAGGAACCGTTTTCGTTTTCTTCCCGGCTAAAATAAGAAATCGTTTCAACATTACCGGAGTTATGCTTAAATACGTAACCAGATGAACTCCCGCTCATTTTACCTAAAATTCCAAGAGTATTTTTTAATAGGTCTATCATTTTTCATTTTAAGTTTAAATTCTTTTGAAATAATTTATAATCATTCCTAAATGCTGCAATTACTCCATAACCTAATTTAATCCAGTAATTATCAAAATGAAACACTTAAATATATAAAATTGAATTTAAAAAATAACTAATAAAATAGTTAATTTATGAGGATATTATTAAAAAAATAGACAATTTTGCAGATAGAAACTAAAAAATGCTAATATATTTTAAAGAGAAAAAATATAAAAGTTGCGCTGTGCAATTCTATTAATTAAATTATTATAAATTTTAAAACAAATTTCCTAACATAATAGCATCCTTCTTGCTTAATTAACGCAAATTAATTTTATGTCAAAAACTTTAAAAAGAGCAGTAAACATAACTTTAATTATAAATGTAATTTTATTCTTTATTAAAGCATTCGCGGGAATAATTTCGAATTCGATTGCAGTAATTTCCGATGCTATTAATTCGCTAACGGATATTATTGCCTCAATTGCAATAATGTACAGCGTAAATATTTCGCTAAAGAAACCTGACGAGGAACATCAGTTCGGGCACCACGCTGCCCAGCCTATTGCAGTTTTTTTAGTTGCACTTTTTACCGGCATAGTCGGAGTAAATTTAATTGAAGAATCCATCATTAGAATTACCACTCCGTATAAAACCAATATTACTGCACCGGTATACATTATTTTAATAGTAACTATTGTAACTAAACTAGTCTTAACAAGGTACCAATCTTTTGTAGGAAAGGTTCATAAAAGTCCCGCATTAAAAGCTGCAGCGGTAGACAGTCTTAATGATGTTTTAGCTTCTTCTTTATCAATAGTAGGTATTGTCGGAGTTCAGCTTGGTATTAAATATTTGGACGGAATTGCAGGAATATTAATTGCTTTATTTGT
>JBJKQP010000116.1:0-10981 GCA_046705105.1 Ignavibacteriaceae bacterium
GCAGATTCGCCTGGTTTAATCCAATCAACTTCTTTAATTACAAAATCAATTTTTAATTTTTTAACCGCACCTTGCCAATCCGCTTTTTGATATTTATTAGATGAATTATTTTTCATTTTCTTAACCGGCGTAAATTCTTCTAAAAACTCAGGCAGCAGGCGGTTTATTTTTGGCCTAATTGTATAAGCAGCAAATTCTTCTTTATCGGAGGCATAAAAACAAGGGACAATGTTATGTGAATCAACTTCATAAAATGGTATATCAATTTTAACATTAACTGTTCTTTTCCATTCTTTCTTTATTCGCAAAGGATCAAAATCCGTTATAAGTACACTGCCGCCGTATTTTTTTATAAACCCGGGAATTTCAACATCCGGTTCGCCTATAAGAAGTATGAAAGGGATATTTAATTTCTCAAAACCGAATTCCAATTCCTTCAAGCCTTTAAGCATAAATCCGAATTGACGAATAGTTGCACCCAAGAAACCCGGTACTAAACTAAAGATTACAATAAGTTCTTCATTAATTTCATCAGCCTTTTGCTGAGCAAACAACAACGCCCAGTTATCCCGTATTCTTTGGTCTCTGCTCATCCAATAAATAACCGGGCCTTTCTTTGCCGGTAAAGATTTAACTATTCTAATTCTTTTAGGATTCATTATAAGGATTTACATTTAAAATAATATTCAAAAAAATATGATATTACTAAGCTTAAAATAATTTATAATCCTTTTTAGCTTACGGGAACAAGAAGCAGGGGGATTTTACTTGACTTGCCTATTTTAGGTGTAATGCTTCCTTCCCAAAAAGCTTCTGCTCCCTTCGTGCCGTGAGTTCCCAGTATGATTAAGTCTGCATTAATATTTCTTGCGGTTTTAATAATTGCATTGGCAGGGTTATCTCTGGATGCGCTTGTTGTAATTTTCAGCCCGGGTTTTTCAAGTTTCATTTTTAATTTGTTAAGATATTCCATGGCATCCGGTACAATCATATCCATCATTTTGGAAGTTGCGCCGGGCAGGAACTTGTTTGCTGCGGAAACAACGCCGGACATGGTGCCGAAATAAGGAATTGCCATTAAAAGGTGAATACCCGCGCGGCATCTATGTGCCAGCCAGGCTGCATATTCTATTGCTTTTTCATGTTCGGGGTTCCCGTCAAGCGGAATTAAAAAGTTTGAGAAACTGCATTCGTTGTTATAATACTTAGGCAAGGGATTAATTAATAAAACGGGTTTTTTACCTAAAGAAATAACTTGTTGTGCAATGGAGCCGAAAAGCATTCCGTGCAGCCCGCTGCTTCCGTGGGTGCACATAACAATAAGGTCCTGGTGCAGTTCTTTTGTATGTTCTGCAATACTTAAAGGAATATTTTTTACGCTTTCTTCATGAACATGAATCTCAACAATTATTCCCTTGAAAATATCAAGTCCGGAAATAGATGTAAGATATTTATTTGCCTGCCCGGCAGATGTAAGATGCCTCTGGCCGTGTATTTTTTCGGGGGCATCTTTTTCGATTATATGAATTAGGGTAATATCCGTATTTATTTTTTTTGCCAGGCTTGCCGCAGCCGGTAAAACAGATTCTGCCGGCGGTGAGCCGTCCAGCGGAACCAATAGATGCTTGATCATTTATTTATCCTATAAATAATACCTGATAAATTAAGTAAATATTCAAAAGTACTATCAAAGCCGCAATAACGGATATAATAAATGTAATAATTTTTTTGTTAACAAGAATTCCCATAATATCTTTTTTCTTTGTAAAGATTATTAAAGGAATAATAGCGAAAGGAAGGCCAAAGCTTAATATAACCTGGCTTATTACCAACGTGCGGGTAGGATTGAGGCCGACGGCAATAACCACTATTGAAGGAATTAGTGTAAGCAGACGCCTTAACCATATTGGTATGTGACGATGAAGAAAGCCCTGCATTATAACCTGTCCGGCGCTAGTTCCACCTGTTGAAGTGGACAAACCGGAAGCGAGTATTGAAATTGCAAAAATCCAGCTGGCTGCTTCTCCAAGCAGCGGTTTAAGTGTTAAATGCGCCTCTTCAATTGTTGCAATACTTGTATAACCATGCTGATGAAATGTTGCCGAAGCCATTATTAACATCGCCATGTTTACAAAACTTGCAATGCCCATTGCGATTAATACATCGTAAATTTCAAAACGGAAAAGCTTTTTTAATTTACCGGGATCCTTCACCGTAATTCGCTGCTGAGTTAAAGCGGAATGAAGAAAAATTGCATGAGGCATAACCGTAGCGCCTAAAATTCCTGTTGCAAGCAGTATACTTTCCGTTCCCGAAAACTGCGGAACAACGGAATGATAAAGAATCGTTTTAACATCCGGTTTGTCCAGAATAGTTTCTAAAATATAACAAAGGGCAATTACCGTAGCCAAAACAGCAATTGCTATTTCAAGCGGGCGAAAACCATATCGTTCAAGACCGAGAATTAAAAATGTACAAATTGCAGTTAATACTCCGCCTATTATTAATGGGAATCCGAAAAGTAACTTGAATCCGATTGCAGCGCCTAAAAATTCTGCAAGGTCTGTTGCCATAGCAACCAATTCCATTAAAATCCACATACCGAAAACGACAGGTTTTCTGAATTGATTTCTGCAATGTTCAGCTAAATTGTAACCGGTAGCAATACCAAGTTTTGCAGATAAAGCCTGAATTAACATCGCCATCACATTGCTGACCAAAATAACCCACAACAAAGTATATCCGAACTCCGAACCGCTTTGTATATTTGTTGCAAAGTTGCCGGGATCAACATATGCAATGCTCGCAATAAAAGCCGGTCCAAGGAAAGGGATTAATCTTGTAATAAGACCTTTTTTAGATTTGCCGGATAAAGCTTCTTCCGCCCGCTTTCTTGTTAGCTGATCATTAACCGATATTGATGAAGAATCCAAAAAATTTTTCATGGAATTATTAATTTTTTTCTATAAAAACATTCTGAGCTAATTTGTTGCTTATATTCCAGGACTTTCCCTTTATTATAACTTCCATCGATTTATCAAAAGATCTTTTTTCCTTAACAGTAATTTTTTCTTTCAGATTAATTCCCAGGCCGGATATATAAACCAAAAATTTTTCATCAAAATCACTTACACGCACCACGCATCCTGAATCTCCTTCTTCTAATTCGGAAAGAGGTCGTTGTTTTTTTAATTTCGGAATTTTCCCATCTCTAGATGGTATGGGATCGCCGTGAGGATCATATTCGGGAAAATCCATCATCTCTTCAAGTCTGTCTATTAACTCGTCTGAAGATGAATGTTCAAGCCTGTTAGCTTCTTCATGTACTTTATCCCAAGGCATACCTACTATTTGATATAAAAACACCTCCCAAATTCTGTGGCGCCTTACAATATTTCGGGCGTACTTTTCTCCTTTGCCGGTAAGTTTTATGCCCTTATACTTTTCATAAGAAACATAGCCGTCCTTAGAAATCTTTTTAAGCATATCCGTAACTGCAGCATTTGAAACCGATAGTTTATCCGCAATAATATTCGGTTTTATCTCGCCGCCTGCATCAAGGTTTTTATAGATGATGCCTAAGTAATCTTCTTTTGATATATTATTCATATTTAAGTTTTTATTTATTTTAAATTTAAGCGTGCTTAAAAATATAATCAAGTGGGCTTAATCACAAATTAGCAGATAGGAATAAAAAAGGATATTAAGTATTATTCAATAAGATATTTTGCGGAAGTCATTTCCCCCAAACTTCTGCCGACAATTACTATTCTTTTTTTCCATAGTAATTTATGTTTGTTTGAAGAATAATGCCGCGCGTCTTTAAATCATCTTTTATTTTGTTATAACAACTTTCATCGGCACCTATAAACTCCGGAGGTGAAATTCCTTTTACGGAATAATTATTATTAAGTACTTGCCGTGCAACCGATGAGCATGTATAACCTGTGGTACGCGACATTGAAGTTACATTATTTTTATTATCGTATCGATCAAACAGCTTGTAATTATATTCTTTTAACTCGCCGTTTTCTGTTCCCTTAATTTTAATTAACATAGCCGTAAACTCATGTTCGCCGTTTTCTAGTTTCCAGTGCGGAAATAGTACCCCGGAAGTAAAGTCAACAGGCTTAATCATTTTTCCTTTTATCTCAATTTCTTTCTTGTTGAAGAATCCTGCTGCTTTCAGAAAATTCATAAGTTCTGCATGTCCCGGATATCTAAGAGTCTTCTCCTTCATATTAGGTATTTTCATAGTATGAAGAAGAGTACGCAAACCGTCCGAGTTAAATGCCTCAAGAGTACCTATGGGTTCAAAGTTTAATAATTCGATGCCGGAAAGTGCAGGCATAACAACCCGCTTACCGTTTGTAATAAATCTTGCCGGGCGCGTATATTCTTCAATAACATCAACAGGGGAAAACGGTGCTTTATACTGGAATGGTAATATCCTTTTAAACGGCAAACCGCCTACATAACATTCATATGAATTTATTTCCATAGTCGAGTTATGTCTTCCTAAAATTAAATTACTTAATCCGGGAGCAACACCGCAATCTATTACGGCAGTAACATTATTCTTTTTTGCAAGACCTTCAAGTAAGAAAGGATCTTCATCAAAGAAGGAAATGTCCACAACATTTTTACCTGCTTCAATAACGGTCTTTAATGTTTTGAATCCCATAAATCCCGGAACGGCACTAATGACCAGGTCGAAATCTTTAACGATCTTTTTTACTGCTCCGGAATCCGATATATCGCAGACTTTATATTCTAGTGGGTATAGATTTTTAAGATTCAGTAATTTTCTTTCATCAATATCAATTGATGTAACGGAAAAACTATTAGCTAGGTCCCTAGCAATTACGCTGCCAACCATTCCTGCACCAAGTACCGCTATTTTTTTCATTAGGAATTCCCATTTTTTTATTTATAATACTAATATAAAAGTTATTCTTAATAATAAATTAATATTGTATGTGTCTTAAATCTTCTTTACAGATTAAAAATTTATTTATCTTTTCAAGATTAAATTTTATTTATTAATAGACCTGATAACAAAGAAAATTTTAGATTATTTGAATTACGTTAAGAATCAGCCAGCCATTTCATATCAATTACTTAAATGCTTTAATAAATAAAACTATTAAATTGAAATACTAATAGAAAAAATTTTTAAATCGGACATTATAAAAAGGGTTGAATAGTGGATATAACACTTTTTACCATATTAATCGGGATGGGCTCATTTGCAGCCGGATTTTTAGGTTCGCTTACCGGTTTGGGCGGAGGTGTAGTAATTGTTCCTCTTCTAACTTTGGTATTTGGTGTTGACATCCGGTATGCTGTTGGGGCTTCGTTAGTCTCGGTTATAGCTACGTCATCAGGGGCTGCATCTGCATATGTTAAAGAAGGATTTTCCAATATAAGAATAGGAATGTTTTTAGAGATAGCTACAACCATAGGTGCGATTGTCGGAGCATACCTTGCCGGCATAACATCTGCAAATATAATAGCCATCATTTTCGGTTTGGTCCTTCTTTTTTCGGCAGCACAAACATTTAGAACGCGCAAAGGACAGCACTTGACCAACGAGCCTAATAAGCTTGCAGAGAAACTAAAATTAAACGGCAGCTACCCTGAAAACGGAGGAATGCGTTCTTACTCAATGCAAAACATTCCCGGAGGCTTTGGTGTTTGTTTTACTGCAGGCACTTTATCCGGGCTGCTGGGCATAGGCGGCGGTGTTGTAAAAGTTCTTGCAATGGATCAAGTAATGAAAATACCTTTTAAGGTTTCCGCTACCACAAGCAACTTTATGATAGGCGTTACCGCAGCGGCAAGTGCCGGTATTTATTTAAGCAGAGGCTACATCGATCCGGGGCTTGCTATGCCGGTTATGCTGGGCGTGTCTTTTGGTGCCATGATCGGTGCTAAAGTTTTAACAGTAGCTTCTTCTCATTGGCTAAAAATTTTATTTAGTATTATTATTTTCATAATGGCTTTTGAGATGATTAGAAGCGGAATTACAGGAGCTATTTAATGACAAACAGTTCCAACATAAAGCAGGATAAAAATCTTGAAATTATCATGAGTAAACTCCTTAGAATTGGAGTTTTTCTTGCTGTTTCTTTTGTACTGTTCGGCGGCATATTTTTTTTAATACATCACGGTACTTCGCTGCCCAGTTACAAAACTTTTAAAGGAGAACCTTCCGACCTTAAAAACATACCGGGTATTTTTAACGATATGTTTACATTTAGTACCGGTTCCATTATTCAGTTCGGATTAATTTTGCTTATAGCAACACCTGTTGCAAGAGTAATATTTTCCGTTGTAGCCTTCCTTTATGAAAAGGATTACCTATATACCGTATTTACACTAATAGTATTAACTGTATTACTGTATAGCTTTTTTGCAAGTATGTAATACTTTTATAAATTCTTAGTGTGTTAAATTCAATACTTATTTATTTTCCTAATGATAAAAAACACGTACTAAAATCCTTCGGAACTTTTATACGTCTTAATATTGAGATTAGACATATTTATATGTAGATATAACGGAGGATATTATGTTTTGCTCAAAGTTGTTTAAGTATGTATTTATTATACCGGTTTTGACTCTAGTTTTATTACTCGGGTTAAATACAACCGCATTAGCTTTTACCAATCCTTCCACACTGGCACAGAAAGTTCGTAATGCAATTTCAACTCAATACTTGCGGAATTTCTATGTAACAGCAAACAGTAAAGGTATAGTTACAATAGAAGGACAGGTAAACAGGCTTTATAATAAGTATAATGTTTTTGATATAGCAGATAGAGTAAAAGGAGTAAATGGTATTAACGATTTTATAATGGTTAATGCACCCATGCTGCCTTCGAATATGATTAGAGACGGTATTGAAAATAATATAAATATTGATAATTCTATTGTCGAACCTAATCGGATAAAAGTCCGGGTTACCAATGACGGAATAGCAATATTAAGCGGGACTGTAAGTTACAAAAAAGAAAAGTTACAGGCTGAAACAGTAGCATCGTGGCAAAAAGGAGTAATTGGTGTTGTAAATGACATAAGAGTCTTGCCGCATTATGCTGCAGTAAGCAACAAAAATCTTAAACATATTGTTAAAGATGTAATTAAAAACAATTTTTCTCTGAATAAAAGAATTCACTTTACGGTGAATAACGGAGTTGTAACTCTAGAAGGCCATTCAAATAATGACTGGACTCTTGATAATTTAAAGAAAGATTGTCTTAAAATTGAAGGCGTTAAAAAAGTAATAAACGATATAAAACCAAAACAGGAAACTTATTCCAACTTTATCTAATATTTATGTTGGCGGTAATTCCTAAATTTAATTATTTGATTTGAAGTTACGTAAGTGACGGCATTTTATATTTTTCGTTTTGCCGGATTCTCATTATTAAATCTATCTTTCTTCGGAATTGAGAATCTTCAAAACACATTCCGGAAAACAAAATGAACTCTTGCGTAACTTCTATAATTTATTTATTATAATTGAGTTAAATCACTAATAGAAAGTTAGAAATTAATTAAAATAGAAATTCGATTTAAATTCTTAATTGATATTAAGATATTTTCGAATAAAATTTATTTTGAGTTTAAATTTCCTTCTACTAGTAATTTGGAAGTTGTAGTTGAGAAATATTTATGGAAATAATTAATGTTGCTATGGAGATAAACGAAGCCGAAGTAAAAAAACTCGTCTCCAATCTTTCAAATAAAGAGTGGCTTGTAAGACATAATGCACGTAAAGCTCTTGAAAAAATCGGTAAACCTGCTTTAAAATTCCTTGAAGAAATTGCAGATTCTCCGGATTACAATACAAGATGGGAAGTTATAAAAACAATCGGTGAAATTTCCGATCCCTCATCTGTTTACACTTTAACCAAAGCTTTAATTGATCCTAATGTAGACATTAGATGGCTTGCAGCGGAAGGTTTAATAGAGCTGGGTGAGAGTTCTGTAACACCTCTATTAAAAACAATTATTAAAAATTACGATTCCGTTGAACTTTGCGAGAGTGCTCACCATGTTCTTACTGAATTGGTTAAGCTAAAACAATACAACGATACTACAAATTTAATTTCTCTTTTAAGTAATCGTAATACAAATACATACATTCCCATTGCTGCAAAAGCAAAGCTTGATGAAGTAAATAAGGCTGCAAGTTAAACTTGCATCTTTATTTGCTCTCTAAAAAGTCATTTATAGTTTTATTAACTTTATTTATAGCGCAATCCGGACCTAGATGGCCGCAGTCATTATTTAATTCCAATGTCTTGGCATTAATTAATTTTGCAAACTTAATGGCTGCCATAGGATTAACCATGTGATCCTGAAGATTAACAATTGATAAAAATTTTGCCTTAACTCTTGATGCGGCTTTATTCATATTATCATTAAAAGGTGCTGCAACATTATGGTCTATCATAGCTTCAAGTTGGCTTCTCCAGTCATAAACGTTAAATGCTTTTGAAAAGCTATCCTGGAACTTTTTAATATCCGTGTTAAAGTTTTCCGGTTTAATATGCGTAACATAATATTCCGGTGTCCTTATATTTAATTCCGTAATATCCGCCATAGATTTCATAATATTTTTTTCGGAGGTGCCGCATTTTAAATCCGTATTAATTATCTGCAGTTCCGTATTCCAAAGTAAGAGATCATAATAAGAAAGCTTTGGAGAACCTACCCATGCAACCGCTTTATCCATAAATCCCGGGTAAGAAACTATCCACTGGAAAGTCTGCATCCCGCCCATCGATCCGCCTATTACACAAAAAAGATGATTAAGTTTAAATACTTTGGTAACCAGTATATGCTGGGATCGAACCATGTCCCTTATATTGAATTTAGGAAACTTACTGTTATGCTGAAGCTGACTGTTTGAAGGAGATGATGAGACACCGTCGCCTAAAGCATCTACTGCTATAACAAAATATTTTGTGCTGTCCGCCATTTTACCGGGACCTATAAAATTAATTAATCCGGCAGTGTTTCCGCCAAACCATGTCGGGAATAACATAGCATTGGATTTTTCCTTGTTTAATTTTCCGAATGTCCTATACCCTATTTTACAGTTTTTAATAACCTGCCCGTTTTCCAGTTTGAAATTACCTATCTCCGCAAACTTTTGAACGGACTGCGAATAAATAGGATTAATCAAAAACAAGATTAATAATAGCAATGCAGAAAATCTTTTTAACATTTTATATTTCCGGGTTTGTTGTTTTTCTCATGAATTAATTATTAAGTATAAATCTAATGAAAAGTTAATACAATTACACATATTTATTTTTCATTTAATTAACTTTAAGCATTAAAAAATTAATAAAAAGGCCTGAGAAAATTTTGTTAAAAAAATTTAATCAAAAAATAAGCGAAGGAATATTATTTTCCGACCAATACCAGTTTGTAATGGCACAGCTTTACTATAAAATGGGTGTCCACGAAAAGCCCGCACAATTTGATCACTACTTTAGACAGTACCCGGACTACGGTTTGCACAAAGCCGGTTATTGTATAAATGCCGGCCTTGAATGGTTTGTAGATTGGATGCAGAATTCTAATTTCCGGGATGAAGAGATTGAACTGCTTAAAGGGCAAAAGACTTCAACCGGTAAGCAGCTTTTTTCGGATGACTTTCTTAAATGGCTTAGAACAAACGGCAATTTTACAAGTGTTAGCTTAAAAGCAATTCCGGAAGGAAGAGTAGTCCATCCTTTTGAACCGTTAACTGTAGTACAAGGGCCCCTTGCAATTGCACAAATTTTGGAAACGGCATTGTTAAATCAATTAAACTTTCAAACTCTTATTGCAACAAAAGCTTCACGCATAAAAGAAATGGCACGCGGGCAGCTTTTACTTGAATTCGGCGCTAGGAGAGCACAGGATAGAGGAGCTAATGCAGGTGTACGTGGTGCTGTAATTGGCGGAGCAGATTTTACATCAAACGTGGGTATCTCTCATCTTTTAGGTTTACAGCCCAAAGGTACACATGCACACAGTATGGTACAGCTTTTTATTTCTTTAGGAATGACCGAGCTTGATGCGTTTGAAGCTTTTGCAGATCTTTATCCGGATGATTGCATTCTACTGGTGGATACAATCAATACACTAGAAAGCGGAATTCCAAATGCTATAAAAGTTTTTGAAAAAATGAAACGAAATGGACACCGGCCGGTTGGTATTAGGCTGGATTCGGGTGACCTGGCATATTTGAGCATAAGAGCTGCAAAAATGTTGAATGAGGCAGGTTTTAACAACGTTAACATTGTCCTTTCCAACGAATTAGACGAAATGAATATCTGGCAGATAATAACCCAAATTATTCAAGAGTCTCCTAAATACGGAATAGAACCTGAAGCTTTAATGCGAAGGTTGACTTTTGGTGTGGGGACAAGATTAATTACTTCTTCCGGAGATCCGGCACTAGGAGGTGTATACAAATTAGTAGCCGTAAAGAATAACGGAGATTGGAAACCGGTAATAAAAATTTCCGAAACACCGGAAAAAATTCCGCAGCCCGGTAATAAACAAGTATGGCGTTTGTACAACAATAACAACCGTACAACAGCAGATTTAATTGCTTTAAGTGAAGAAGACATAAATTCTGCAAATGTATTATCCTTGCATCATCCTACAGATCCCGGTAAGCATAGAAGTTTACCGCAAAATCAAATTTCAAAAGCCGAGCCCATGTTAATTGATATTTTAAATGAAGGAAAAGTTATTTATAACTTTCCATCGCTGGATGAAATTAGGCAAACAAGATTAAACGACTTGGAATTGCTGGACCCGGGTGTAAAAAGATTAATTAATCCGCATGTTTACCATGTTTCTTTAACAAATAAATTATGGGAATTGAAGCAGAAATTGATAAACGATATGAACAATAATTAATTTGATATTATAGAAGTCTAAATTTGGTAACTCTTGGATCGATGAT
>JBJKQP010000117.1:0-3879 GCA_046705105.1 Ignavibacteriaceae bacterium
GGGCAACCGGATATAATGTGGTAGCTATTCCGCTGGCTGCCGGCGTACTTTATTCATTGGGTATTTTGTTAAGTCCTGCGGTAGGTGCAGTGTTAATGAGTTTAAGTACGGTTATTGTATCAATCAATGCTCGTTTATTAAAAATATAAAATTTAATTATAATTGGAAAAATGAATAATGAAAACATTAAAAATGATTTATAAAACTTTTAAATATAGCCTCGTTCTCATACTCCTGTTATCAATATTTTTTGTCGATAATGCTGCGGCTCAGCAGATGCAAAATAAAAAGCAGGGAATGAATGATTCAACTTTGATGATGCGTCAAAGAATGATTCATATGAGAAGTCACATGGTTATGCCTTTTAACATGAATAAAGTTACCCATTATTTTATCGACACTAAGTCTGGAGGCATATTAAAAATTAAAGCCAAAAATCCCAAAGATACCGTTCAAATAAAGTTGATAAGAGAACATCTGAAAAAAGAATTTGGTCTGTTTTCAAAGGCTGATTTTAAAGACCCAAAAACGCTGCACGGGAAAAACATGCCCGGTCTTAAAGTACTTACAGATTCAAAAGGCAAATACAAAGTTGAATACAAAGAATTATTTGACGGTGCGAAGCTTACATTTACCTCAAAAAATTCTAACGTAATAAAGGCATTGCACATTTGGTTTGCTGCACAATTAAGAGACCACGGGAGTGATGCGAAAAGTCATGATTAGCTAATAATAAGGAGCTTGTAAAAATAATTTTAACTTCAGAATTATTTTTCCGCATATAAAAGAGAATAAAGGTTAGGAGGATAATCAGCCATCAAGTGGCGGATAATCAACCAAAAAATGGTGGATAATCAGCCGTTTAGTGGTTGATTATTTACAGAGCATTTGCTATTTTTTAATTATGATTGAACGAAATATTACACAAAAGTTGAAAGATGCCCTAAGTGATACACCTGTTGTACTGCTTCACGGGGCAAGGCAAACCGGCAAAAGTACACTTATTAAACATTTAATTGAAAAAGGACTTTCCGCAACTTATATTAATTTTGACGAAGCTGGAATATTTTCAGCAGCACAAAATGATCCACAGGGATTTTTAGAAGGATATGAGGGATGTCTTGCCATAGATGAAGTTCAGAGAGTTCCGGAAATTTTTAGAGCAATTAAAATAATGGTGGATAATGATAGAGTGCCGGGCAAATATCTACTAACCGGTTCTTCCAATGTAATGCTCATTCCTAAAATATCGGAGTCACTAGCCGGTAGGATTGAAATTATACCTCTTTATCCTTTTTCACAAAATGAAATTTCAGGAAATAAGTTTAATATTGTTGATTATATTTTTTCTAAAACATTTAAAGTGGGGTCTATCCCGTTAAATATAAATAATATGTGGACAAAAATTATCTCAGGAGGTTTTCCTGAAGTGCAATTCAAGAAGTCTGCTGAAAGAAGAAATGCTTGGTTTAAATCTTATATCTCTACAATTTTGCAAAGAGATGTTCGTGATTTATCGAATATAGAAAATCTTTCTCAATTGCCGAGATTGTTACATCTTTTAGGAGCAAGAGCAGGAACATTATTGAATTTTTCGGAGTTGTCGAGGTCAACTTCTATTCCGCAAACTACTTTAAAAAGATATACAACACTGCTTGAAGCAATATTTATGATTTATTTTTTGCCTGCATGGTCCGGTAATTTATCAAAACGATTAATAAAGACTCCCAAAATATATTTAACTGATACAGGTCTGCTTTCTTTTCTAACCGACATAAATGAAAGCAGAATTCAAACGGATTCTTTAATTAAGGGTAGAATCCTGGAAAACTTTGTTTTAATGGAGCTAATAAAACAAAGTTCATGGAGTGAAAACAACTTTTCGATTTACTATATGCGAACATCATCGGGAAGGGAAGTTGATTTTGTAATAGAAAAAAACGACGGCACTCTCGTATGTGTTGAAGTAAAATCATCATCAACCGTATATAAAGATATGTTTAAAAACATTGAATCTTTTGCCGAAGAAACAAAAAAAAGATTTTTAAGAGGCATTATTTTATACACCGGAAATAAAGCTATACCTTTTGCAAGTAACTTATTCGCAATTCCTGTAAACGTATTTTAACGTTTTGCCAAATAAAACATGCATCCTTCATTCAGCTATGTTTCAATCCTTGAATATATTTTCTGCAAAATTCAACATCTGCTAACAACATAAAAATAAACTACTCAATTTTTCTTCATTTTTAATTTTCTAAAAAAACTTAAAAAAGTTTAAATCATTACCTTTATTCAATTTCATATTATTGAGGAATTCAAGGATAAATTCACTTTTTTCAATGGCATGTATATTGATTAGAATTATTTGTAAACAAAGTTAACGGAGAATTAAAATGACTTCACTCTTTATTATTGTTGGGTTGGCTGCAATTTATCTTGCATATACATTCGGTATAAAAAAAGGAAACGCACAGGCAGTTTAGGTTGTTGATGAAGATAATAATGTAAATTCACGAAATCATACTTATAGCCATGCACAAGCTGCATATAAAAATCATGGCGGCGGAGGCTGCTGAAATAATGTGAAGGGAGAGATTATGAAAAATTTAGAAGAAATTAATATGACGAAAACATGCCCGGTATGCGGCAATAAAATTGAGGGTTCGTCGCCATTTAGAATATTCAGTCGCGGTAAAGATTATGAGTTTTATACTCAAAATTGCGCCGGGGAATTTTTAAGAAAACTGGAAGAACTGGTTCCGTCTGAAAAATATTTAACATTAAATAAATTCGGCGAATTAGTTAAGTATTCCGTTGATGAACCGGAAATTAAAAAGCCGCGCATTCTTAATGCTATTATGTGCATAAGTTAATAGGAGAAAACAGATGGAACGTGACCCTGTTTGCGGAATGTATTTGTTGGAAGTTAACGATGAGTTAAAAAGTAGTTTTGAAGGACAAGTTTATTATTTCTGCTGTCCTTGCTGCAAAGAAGCTTTCGATAGAAATCCGACTGCTTATTTATCAAAAGAAAAGGTAAGAACTGAAGAAAAGGAAGACTGAATTTCTTTAAGATATTTTTTGAATGTTTTTTAATATATAATGAGGATAATTGTTATGATGGGATTTGGAGGGCTTGGTTTAATATTTCTTGTTGCCGCTGCTTTTTTCATATTTAAGCTATTCCCTAATCAGAACAATAATTCAAGAGGTAATTATTATGCGGGAAGAGAAACTCCTCTGGATATATTAAAGAAAAGATTTGCCAGCGGAGAAATTTCAAGAGAAGAATATGAAGAAAAAAAGAGAAACATAATTTAGGCAAATGAATTTGACGGAAACCAAAACGGATAATATGGTTGAATCCGAAAGTGAAACCAAATTAACCAGGCATAAGTATAATAAAAGTTTAAAGTTTTACAATCTTTTTGAATTGCCTATGGAATTGTTTTCAATATTTAAATAATAATGAGGCTGAATATATTTATACTTAAACTTAATCTTGAACTTGCATACCGAGAAGCTTTCATCTTCAAGTGTATGAAGTTATTTAAAGATATTATAAGTTCCTAACCAGCTTTTTTATGAAAGAAGGTAATTTGAATCATGTGTCATTTAGTATTGTTAATGCCGGTATTCGGGTTGGTGCTTTTTTGGATTCTGCCGCTCCCGGTTGCTTTGCCTTTGTATATGGTAATATTAATTGTTTCTATCTTACTTTATTATAAAATTATGAAATCTATGATGCCGCCTGTTAAGACAGGAGGGAGAGGTTTAATTGGTGAGGAAGGCGATGTAATAGAAACTTCGGATAAATATAATTTGATAAGAATACACGGCGAATTGTGGAAAGCGGAATCAAAAGAAGCCCTAATT
>JBJKQP010000118.1:0-25882 GCA_046705105.1 Ignavibacteriaceae bacterium
TTATGGACCATGTCCTGGGAACAGAAGGAGTAAATGACAGCAACGGGCAAATCTTTTTTGATATTTCTTCAAGGAATGTAAAAGACTTTCAGTTTTACGGCACTCTGTTTATTGATGCCGGATCAATCAGAGGGCTGTTAAAAGCAAATTATTCCGAATGGTGGGGAGGTTATACTCTCGGTGTAAAAAGAGTTAATTTGGGTTTGCAGAACCTGGATTTAACACTTGAATATACCTGGATAAGCCCATGGACGTATGATAATAAATTCTCTACGGAAACTTATACAACCATAGGGTATGTACTTGGAGATTGGCTGGGACAAAATGCGGATCAATTCAGAGCGCAGATAGATTATAAACCTTCGAGGCCATTAACTTTTCATATTTACTACCAGCGAGTAAGAAAGGGAGGACTGAAAGATATATTTTATGCTTATCACGGCCAGGAAACACAACCTTTTCTTTACGGACCTCTTAGAAAGGATTTTGACTTCGGAATAAATGCGCAATATGAATGGCTGCATGACTTATTTATTAATGCTTCTTATGAATATTCGGATATCCATGATCAGGATCCTACCAGAACACCCTCATTCATGCTTGGTGATAAAAACAGCTTTTCTTTTACTGTAAGCTGGGGGCTTTAGGATTTGCGATTTATGATTTATGATTGATGATTAATAGATGATAATTTATGATTAGTGGATGATAATTTATAAATGATGATTGAAGGATGATGTTTTGGTGATTATATTAAAAAATCAACAATCATAAACCAACAATCCCGGGGGATTTGCTATTTATTGTTGACGTATGATGTTTTTGAGTTTCTATTCATAAATCGTCAATCATAAATCAACAATCCGAATTGTTATACTCGTACTTTCAAATAATTATAATTTTATAAATTTTTAGCTTATCTTTAAAAACTTGAATAAATATTATTTCTTATTATGGTTATAATTATCTTCTTATAATGTTTAGAAAAGAACGGTTAGCTAAAATAAAATTAGTTGTGGCAGACCTGGACGGAACCCTGCTTGACAATACAGGTTCTATTACTGCCGGAACGAAGGGGGTTATAAAAGAACTGGAAAATAAGGGGTTGATGTTTGCAATTGCATCCGGAAGACTACATTCTGCTTTAAAGGATTATATTAAGGAATTGAACATTGTTACTCCGGTAATTTCGTTGGACGGGAGTTTGATAAAATCCGAAGCGGAAAATAAAACATTGTTCCAATCTATTGTTCCTAAAAAGTATGTTTTAAAAGCAATTAATTTTGCGGATAAATTAATTTTGAATGTTGCCCTATGCCATGCTGATGCTGCATATTATACGGAAAGGAATTCGGTTGTACCTCAGGTCCTGGATAAATTCGGAGTTAAATATGTAGAAGTAGGTTCTTATGATAATTACCTGGAAAATGTACTTGAAATTGCAATGGCAAGCGACTATAAAGATAAATTAAAATACGTGTATAACAAAATGAATTTTCCGTACTCGTCGGGTTTAAAATCTTTTTACTATAAATCCGAAAGCCATAAAGGTATTTACTATCTTGAAATAAGAAAGAAAGGCAGCGATAAGGGAAAAGCATTAATTAAATTATGCAAGTACCTTAAAGTTAAGTTAAGCGAAACGGCTGTTATAGGGGATTGGCATAATGATATAAGTATGTTCAACCCCAAGGCAGTTAAAGTTACATTAAGCAATGGAATACCGGAGTTAAAGAATTTGGCGGATATGGTAATAAATAAAACAAATGATGAAGAAGGTGCGCGGGAATTTTTGGAAATGCTGCTTAAAGCTAAAAGTTAAATTAAAACAGCGGTAATTCGCATCCTTTACTACAAATTTTTTATTTGAATTACTGCTAATGAACCAAATTCGGAAGCATCTATAATTCAATGACTTTATGGATTTGTATAAACATTTACATTATGTATTTAATAAATGTGGTTCATTTGTCAATTTTTTAATATCCTATTTTATCTGGAGCTGAAGTTACGCATTCAATTAAAATGATAGAAAATTAAACAAGTAGTTATAATAAAAAAAATCGATTAAGATAAAAAATGTTGTACTTTAACATTATTTTACCTCTCCCCCTAGCCCCCTCTCCTTAATAAGGAGAGGGGGACGGGGGTGAGGTTCATTTTGCGTAACTTCATTAAATAATTAATGTGTATACCTGCTTTTCTCTTTTCATTATCTTTTCATCAATCAATAAACGGCGTATGGTGCAGTAATCATCATACGATTGTTTTATAATATCATCAACTTCCTTTTCCGGGTACATCCTGCCCGGTCTGAATTTCTTTACGAACTCATTGAGGACAATTAATTTTTTCTTCCTTTGAACCGGCAGTTTTATTAGCTTGTTCTTTTTGAAAAATGCCTTTAAGACTTTTTGCCTGTATTTTTCAATCCGTTCATCCTGAATATATTTTTCCAGGTTTTCAAAATCTAATAGTTCTTTTAAGGACATATTTATTAAATCATCTTTAACATAATAGATAATATAATATTGCTCTTTTGTCTTATAAACAAGTCCCGCACTTTCAAGTTTCTTTAAGTGAAACGAAACTGTAGAAGGTGCAAGATCAAGCCGGTGTGATAACTCTTCTACGTATTGAGCTTTGTCCATCAATGCTTTAAGAACACGCAGCCGGGAAGTGTCCGCCAAGGATTTTAATATTTCTATGCTTTCGGATATTTCCATCTAAAAACTAATTCGATAATCATCATAACAAATATAATGTGTATAAATATGTTTGTCAATCCGTTTCTATAAACATCGAAATAAAATTAAGTTGCCTAATCCTCAAAATATTCGGTACCCGATTTATCAATGAACCCCCATCTGTCGTTAACTTTTACCGAAATCAGCGGATTGCCGCGGTCGATTATTTCATCGTATTTAATAGGAGTTATTCCTTTACCGTTCATATCGATAAGCCCCCACCATTTGTTCAGTTCCACAATTGCAACCCCGTCATGGAACTCTCCTGCTGAGCTGTAATTATTTTGAATTACAAGAATGCCTTGTGTATTTATAAATCCCCACTTGCCGTTAAGTTTTACCGGCAGCAATCCTTCGCAGAATATACCTATGTCTTCAAATTTGGCAGGTACGACCTGTTTACCTTTCATATCTATTAATCCCCATTTGTTGCCGACCATTACCGAAAAAGTATTGTTAAAGTGTTCACCTATTTTATGAAATTGCACCGGTATAACTTCTTTACCGGAAGTATCAATAATTCCCCATTTACCGCCGAATATTTCTTCGCCATCTTTTTTCTTTATTCCGAAATTTACTTTTGCAAAACCATCAATAAAATCTTCTGCATCATCATAAATTATTTCCGTTAATTCCTTACCTTCCCCATTAATAAAACCCCATTTACTATTTAATTGAACTCGAACGCAACCATCATGGAATACTCCGACATAATCATATTGTACAGCTATTTTAATGCTTTTGTTTACATCACAAAAACCCCATTTATCTTTTTTTCTGTATGGAATAAGTTTAGGAAGTTGTTTATTCATTTAGTACTGCTCCTATCTTTTAATGGTTTTTCCATTAATAAAGTGATAAAATTAATTAAGATTGTAACGACGCAAATATTCCCTTTTTAAAAATAGAAGCATTCCCTTGCAGGGTCATTTTATAATTTGTTATAGATTAAAAAGAAGAAAACTAATTACAATTAAATACAATTTTTTAAACATATCAATTCTCCTTATATATTATACATAGTTTCAGATAAATAAATGGCTATTTTATAATAAATACTGTGATTTTTTTAACACCTTTTAAACACGTCTGTATACGTATTTAATTTTTTGCTGTTTTAGGTCTAATTTCACCCTAATGGCTATTTTAAATATAACATTAAATTTGTTTTTTCATGCGCTGGTTTTGTAATTCTTTGTCGTCTAATTAAGCAGATTCTCAAATAGGATTTTAATGGTTGAACCGGAAATAATTATAGGACTTAAAAACGGAAATGAGCAAGCCTATAAACAAGTTGTTGATGAATTTCAAAAATACGTCCTTAATACATGTTACAGGTTTGTAAATGTTAAAGAAATTGCCGAAGACCTGGCACAGGACGTTTTTATTGAAGTCTACCGCTCTATTAAAAATTTCCGAGGCGAATCGAAGCTTTCAACATGGATATACAGAATAGCAGTTACAAAGTCCCTGGATTATTTGAAATCTCAAAAAAGAAAGAAAAGATTTGCTCATTTGAAAAGCATTTTTGGAGATGATAAATTGGAAGAACAGTTGCCGATGAATGAGGGAACAAACCCGGATACAATGCTTGAAAATAAAAATAGAATAGAAGTCCTCTTGCATGCTTTGAGTACTCTGCCGGAAAGCCAGAGAGTTGCATTTACACTAAGCAAGTATGATGAATTAAGCTACAAAGAAATTGCAGAAATACTCGGGACTACAATCTCTTCGGTTGAATCGTTAATCCATAGGGCAAAAAAAAACCTTAAAAAGAAATTATATATGTATTATAAAAAGAATTTGTAAAAATATTTTTTGGATGATCAATGATAAAAGATAAAAGAATTATAGATGAAGTTGAAAAAACTATACATTCAATGGATAACCTGGAGATTCTGGAAAGTAATCCGTTCCTTTATACAAGGCTACAAGCGGAAATAGGAATCAAAAACATTAAGCAGGCGCCCGCAAAATCAAAGACCGGGGCAGTATTAAAACCTGTGCTGTTCTTAATAATTATTTTGTTTAACCTTTTTACCGCAGTATATTATTTATATCCTTCACATTCTGCGGAAACCCGAAGTAATTCCATTACATCTCTTTCAAAAATTATTTCTCAAGAATACGGCTTTAATAAAAATTATTATATTCAGTTTAGTAAGGAATAGTAAAAATGAAGTTATTTAATGAAAATAATTTTTCCAAAATAATAATAGCAGTTTTGCTGGTAATAAATATTATAGCTTTATTTTTAATCTGGAATCAAAGCAGCAGAAAGCCTATACCGCCTCCGCCGCTTAAAAATAATTCGGTAAGAGCGGTCGGTTTAATGAAGGATCAGCTAAATCTTACCCAGGTACAAACCAAGGAGTTTAGAACACTTAGAAGAGAACATTTTGCAAAAGTAAACATAATAAGCGACAGTATATTAACATTAAAGAAACAAATTATTGATCAAATATTTAGTGAAAAGCCGGATACTTCCAGAGTGAATAAACTTGCAAAACAAATAGGTGTTTATCAATCTGAAATTGAAAAATCAATTTTTAATCATTTCGAAAAATTCAGTTTGATATTGACCAAAGATCAAAAAGAAAAACTGCATAGGGTTTTAAACAGTTTGCCGGGAATGCCTCATCCTGGCAGTATGCCGCCCCCGCTGCCGCGTAAATACTAATGCAAAATCAAAAAGGTTGTAAACCGATAGAATCTTTTTTGTTAAAAATTTTATAAAATGAAAGGATAAAAAAAGCCGGTTTATGCCGGCTTTTAGGTGGAGAGTTACTACTTGCTGTCTTAATTATAATGAGTTCGATGATTCAATATTTCCCTGCGCATAGCTGTTGTAGAAAGTTGCACATAAATTCCTTACCCTTTCGCTGCTGTCAAATTTCGAAGCTTGCTTAACGGCATATACTGCTTGCCCGCTACCGATTTTTATTAAAGAAAGTGCCGCCATTATTCTTGCGCCTTCTGCTTTTTCACTGTTCAACATTTTCATCAAGGGTATTACAGCGGATTCTATATTATATTCCCCGGCATAGTATGCTGCACTTGTACGCACACCCAGATTTTCGGAACTTAAATCGGCAATATAATTTGCAACCGCTTCTTTTGTTAAAGGAGTTGCGCCTGCTGTGTTTTTATCACGAGCAAATGTTGTTACTATGCTTAACAAGAATAAGGAGACTGCTAAAATTACTACTTGCTTTTTCATTTTAGTAACCTCTTTTTTTATTATTAAATAATTAAATTTCACTTGCTAAATTAAATATCGGGACATGATATGAAAGCAATAAGTGATGAAAGGTAAACCGTAATGATTAGCATTAGTAGAAATAAGATAGCCGAACAGCCTTGATACTATAAATTATAAACAACAACCCTAATAATGTCTAAAACGAGTAAAAATTATTTACTAAAGTTATATAAACTCAATAAGTGGTACCGGATGAATAAAAAGACAAAATTACTCAATTATTTCAGCCTGTCTGTCCGGTTAGTCGGGCATTCCATTCCTCAGGATGTTGGTTAAACGTAATGTGAATTATTAATATAGAATTAAATTCATTCGGGGAAGGACATTATTAGAATATCCCTAAATTTTAAGCCGAAACTAAACTCCCTGGTAAAGTCCAATTACGTTGCCGTCCGGATCGTTTATAAGTGCGTATGCACCCATTGCAGGTATTATGGTTTTACCACGAAAAACTTTCCCGCCGTTTTCTTCCGCTTTTTTAAGAAAATCTTCAACTGCATTTACTCTTACATGAAAAATCGTAGCATCTCCTTTTGCTATTTTGTCAACTTTTCGAAGGCCAACAGTAAAACCTTTATGGGTGTTAAATAAGAGATAGCCGTTTCCAAACGGTTTAAATTCCCAGCCAAACAATTTTGCATAAAAATCCTTGCTGTTGTCAAGATTTATAGAAGGAATTTCTGCGTGAGCTAATAAATCAGATGCCATTTTGGAATCCTTAAAATTGAAAGTAAAAAAAATAGTTACAGAATCTGCATATTAGCAAATTCAAATTTATAATTTTAAAATAATCATAACTTTTTTAATAATAAATATACTTAGTCATTCATCTAGACCGGGGCGTATAAACGTTTTATAACCGGGAATCTCTTTTTCTGTTTCATTTAAGAGTCTTCCGGCAGTGATAAGCAAACCGGTAATTTCATTTTTAAATTCCAAATCCATATCAAGCAATTTATTCAAAGCTTTAATAGAATTTTCAATTGCAATAATTGCAATTTTAGCGGTACCGTTCATATCATAAGCATCAATCTCTTTCAAATCTTCATCATCTTCTTTATCGTAGTGCCATTTGCTGTTTAATGCCCTTCTTATTTTTACCATAATAAACATATGATACCATTCTATTATCCTAAAGCCTTCATTAAGTTGAAGAATAGATTCATCTTCAGTATTTTCTTCTATAAGAGAATGTAACTTATATTTTTCGTCAAGCTTTTTAATTAGTGAATTGGCATTTCTAAAATATTCATCTGCTAGTTTTACAAGAACATTTTCACTCAAGCCGGCGTTTCTTTGCTTTCTTTCCTCTTCATATTCATCTTCATCAAAATCAGGTAGATCATTAAAGAACGGCTCCTCTTCTTCTTCATCACCAAATTCAAAATCATCTTCAAAGTCATCAAAGCTAGCGTCGTCATCTTCTCCATCCGTGGCAGGGAAGTCAAAAACTTCATCCAAGTCCGGCAATTTTCCGTCGTTAAGAATTTGATGCGTAGTAATTTTGGATTCGTTTGTAAATAACAGGCATTGGGAAGTAAAAGTACACCTCTCACACCATCTATCGCAATAGTTATAAATACCCGGAATATGAGACTTATTTTCTTCGTTCATATTTATTTATAATATCTTCTATTCATTTTCATAAATTACATATTAGTTGCTTGTACCGGTAATAGTTGTGGAAGCTTTACCATTGGGGCCATCCGATACAATATTGATTGTAACCGGCCCCGCAACATTTACAGTATCGGCAGTATCATAAACCAGAAATTGAAAATGTGTCCATCTTCTATCCTGAGTATCCGGTAGAGTAACTGAGACATCGCCTTGAGAATCAACGTTCTTTCCGCTGACGGAAACAGATATTTTTGTTCCGCCGGACATTGGATTATTATTATTATCCATTACCGTATAAGAAAAACTTTGTGCTCCGCCGTTGGGGATATTAAAGGAAGTCGGTGTTACGGAAATCGTTGGTTTGCCGGAAAACAAAACAATAGTACTTTTACTAATTGTTTGCAAATTTTCGTTGGCAGTGCTTGCGGTTATTGTTGCAAATCCTGGTCCTAAAACCGGATGAACGGGATCGCTTGGTTCTGCCATTATTAAGTCGGCACTTGCTATACCGGATTGATCGGTCAATGCCGAACCCTGAACGTAGCCGCCTGTAGTTGTAAAATAAACTGCCGTTTGAGGCCTAACCGGATTAGCATATTTATCACCTAAGTAAACGCTAACAAAAGAGGGATAAACCTTATATAAAACATTAGGAATATTAAGTAAAGTAGTAGCAATACTAAAATGATTTAGATCCGGCAGCCCGCCGTAAATTGCAATGCTAACAGGCTTTGATTTTATTGTGCCGTTTGCCAGATCAATCTCAGCAATTATTTGAACTACACCAGCTTTTGTACCGCTTGTTAAATTAACTGTAGCCTGTCCTTTATCGTTTGTTTGAACCACCGTAGGGCTGAGGAATTCTCCGCCGTCGGGATGAGCCCCCAGTGAAAATTTGACATTAACAGAATGTGCCAAGTCTATCGGAACACCGGCAGAATCTTCGGCTTCGAAAGTAAGACCTGCAGTTTCCGGTGAGCCGCTTTCTTCAACACTGATATTGTCGGCAGTCTGAGATGCAAGGAAAATGCTAACCGGAACTCCGGAGGGAATCTGTCCGCTGCCGGAAGTACTAGGATATAATTTAATTATGTTAACGGTATAATCAACTCCGTATGCTACCGATATTGAGGTGGAATCCTGATTATAATCTGCTTTAGAAGTTATAAGAGTAAAATTTGTGTTACCCGTAAGATTAACAGAAAAAGAATACTTCCCTTTCGAATCGGTATATTTAGCTAAATTGATTGACGACCCGATTAATTGAACATAAACACTGTCAACAGGAATTCCCGTTGCAGTGTTAATAATTTGTCCGCTTATAGTACTTTCCTTTGCTGTTCCGCTCGTTTGCGGGTTAGTTACGTTATTAGTAAGCTTACATCCGGCCAGGGAAAATAAAATGAGTAATGATAAAATTACTCCCGCTGCAATGTAATTACTGCCGCAAAGCGACCAACACCGGTAAAATTTAGACATAGTAATTGCCCTTTAAATATTTTACAACTTAGCTTAAAGTAAATTAGCCCGACTGTATTTTAATGTCAAGCGGATACAAACTTAAATTTAAGTACAAAGAAAAAATAACAACCTTCATTAATGAAAAGGTATTTCTAAATGTTTGTATGATTGTTCGAATCATCTTTATACTTACATCTTATACTTCTTGAACTTATTCTTGAACTTAAACTCCCTTGGTTTCTCCTTTTATCATTTGCCAGACCGTGGTAAGAATAATTTGTATATCCAGCCAAAACGACCAGTTTTCAATATACCACAAATCAAATTCAATTCTTTTTCTAGTCCGTATTTTATTTTTTTCATAATCGATAACATCACCCCTATAGCCGTGAATTTGTGCCCAGCCGGTTAATCCCGGTTTTACCCAGCTTCTTAGTTTAATTTCATCTACCATCTCTTTATATTTTTCGTTGAATGCAATTGGATGGGGTCTTGGCCCTACAATAGACATTTGTCCTTTAATAATATTGATAAACTGCGGCAGCTCGTCAATGTTTGACTTACGTAAGAACCTCCCGATCTTTGTAACTCGCTCGTCGCCAACTACGGTAGGCTGATATTGGTTGCTGCTTTTATTACCGGCAGTCATTGTGCGAAACTTATAGCACCTGAAAATTTCATCTTTTGTACCAACTCTGTCCTGCTTAAAAAATACGGGACCCCGTGAAGATAGCCTGTTTAGAATAAACAGTAAAGGAGTAAGCCAGGAAAGAATTAATACAATTGCAATAAAAGAAAAGACAACATCAAAAACTCTTTTAACAAATCGCCAATGTGCTTCGCCCAGAGGTTCGTTTCTAACGGTTATGATAGGAAAATTCCCTATCATGCTGACCTGGAATTTTTTTGAAACAAATCTAAAATAATCCGGAATTATATGGACTCTTACCGCATTCTTATTACATATTTTTATTATATTATCAAGCTGTCCTGCTGCATTAAGAGGAAGAGCAATTACAACTTCATCAATATTTTTTCCTTTAATAGTCTCGTCAAGCTCTTTTATTTTTCCAAGTATTTTCAAACCGTTATCCTTTTCGATGTTATCATCAAGAAAGCCTGCCAAATTAAATCCGAATTGGTTTCTCTTTAATATACTTTCATAAAAATTTTTGCCTATTTCCCCGGCACCTACTATAAGAAGATTTCGTATGTTTTTGCCTTTGCCTCTTATCTTTGTTATTGAATACTTAACCGCTTGAGTTCTTATGCTGACTAACAGAGTTAATAGTATTCCGTATAAGATTATAAAATTTCTTGTAAATAAATTTTCCTTTACCAGGAAAATGAAAAGCACTGAGGCAAGTACCTGCACGGTAACGTTTCTAATAATTTTAATAAACTGATAAGAAAAATTTCTTATGTTGTAGTCATCGTAAAAATCTATTACGTTTGAAAAGAAATACCAAATAAAATTCAGCACAGCCATCAGGATAAACATATAATTTCTTTGCAGCAGAATGCTTAAAGACTGGGCTAATACCGCAGCAATAAAAAAAGATATGTTCAGAATAAATAGATCTAGAAATAATCTTAAATAGTATGTGGATTTTTTATTTGTTATCATTTAATAGATAATTTTCCTACTGAAAAACTCACTGCATTTTTCTTCAACGAAGCTTTTAATTTTCTCTTCAAATACTTTCCGGTCGAACTGCTTTGCATATTGATTAAGCTTTGCCGGCTCAAAAAAAATTGATTGTTCAAATTGATTCACGGCTTCTATTATTGAAGCCGGATTTTGTTCATCAAATAGAATACCCGTTTCATTTCCGATAATAGTTTCCGTTGCTCCGCCTTTATTAAAAGCTATCACCGGTGTGCCGCAGGATAGTGCCTCGACAATCATAATACCAAAATCTTCCTCGGCTGCAAAGACAAATGCTTTTGCCTTTTGCATATATTCTCTTAACTTTTCTTGCGGCTGATAGCCGAGAAATTCTATATTAGAAGCAGACCTTGCCCGAATCTTCTTATCTTCAGGACCTTCACCGATAATAATTAAATGTTTATCCGGCATTTTTGAAAAAGCTTCTGCAATAATATCGATCCTTTTATACGGCACCAGACGCGATGCAGCCAGATAGTATTCTTCCTTATTTGTTTCAAGCGGAAACTTCTCCGTATCAACCGGCGGATAAATTACGGACGAATTTCTTCCGTATATTTTTTTTATTCTTCCGGCAATATAATTTGAGTTGGCAATAAAATAATCCACTCTATTGGAAGTTGAAACATCCCACATCCTAATATAATGCAGGATTGTCTTTGCAACTGTTCCTTTAATACCTTTTGATAAATTAGATTCCCGCAAATATTGGTGTGTAAGATCCCATGCATATCTAATAGGTGTGTGACAGTAATTTATATGCAGTTGGTTGGAATTTGTTAAAACACCTTTTGCTACTGCATGAGAGCTGGAAATTATTAAATCGTACTTAGAAAGATCAAACTGTTCGATTGCATAAGGAAACAAGGGCAGATATTTTCTGTGGTTTGTACGGATTGTTCGCCGGTTTTGTAAAAATGAGGTGACAGGAATTTTATTCTTAACAACTATCTTTTGTTCCTCTTCATTTAAAAGATTAAACAGAACAAAAACATCGGCATCCTTCCAGATGTTTGTTAAAGACTCTACAACTCTTTCCGAACCGGCATATCCGGCGAACCAATCGTGAACAATAGCTGTTTTCAAAGTTTTTATCTTTAGTTTTCCTTATTTTTAATAGCGGAAAAATATAAATAAAATTCCTATATACATAAGATTAGGTTATTCCATTTATCTGAAAAATCCTTGAAAGGAAATTTTTTACAATTCTCAAAACCCTTTTTAACCAATCTTTTTCTTTCTTCACTATAGGAAATTATAGTCAGCATTTTATTGCAGATATTTATATAATCAAAAGGATCGAAATACAAAGCTGCATCACCGCAAACTTCGGGTATTGAAGCAGCATTAGATGCAATAACCGGACAGCCTGCCAGCATTGCTTCCAAAGGAGGAATGCCGAAACCTTCATAATAAGAAGGAAAGACCAGTGTATCCGCGGCCTTGTAAAGAGAACTTAATTCTTTATAGCTTATATAACCGGTAAATAAAACATTTTCCTTAAGGTTTTTATTTGAATTTATTAAGTTGAACACATTATTGTCTTGTGTAATTAAGCCTTCTTTTTTTCCGGCAATTACCAACTTATAATTTCTATTTTGTTTTAAGAATAACTCAAAAGCAAGTAAAAGGTTATAAAGATTTTTATGCGGCTTAATGTTTCCCACAAAAAGAAAAAATTTTTTCGGCAGATTGTACTTACTTAAGGTTTGCTGCGGTTCATCACTATTATTTCCTCTTATAAATTGTGCCGTATCTATTCCGAAATTAATCACGGAAATTTTTGATTCAATTGCGTGCGTATATTTAATTATTTCCGATTTAGAAAAATTAGATACAGTTACAACGCTGTCGCAGATTTTTACTGCCGAATTAATAAGCGTTTTTGCATAAAGCTTTTGCTTAATGCTAAGAGTACTGTAAAATGCAAGATGATAAACATCATGAATTATTACTATTCTCTTTTTTGCTTTTACCGGCAGCAAGGGAATATTATAATGCGGCGAAATAAAAATATCACATCGGGGGATTTTATTAGGCAGTTCAAATTGTTCTCTAATTGAATAAATTGAACTGCCGTATTGTATAACGGATATATTCTTCAAATTATAATTTGATTGCAGCAGAGTTTTATTACCCATTATTATTAGTTCAAATGAATTGCTGAGAGCTGCAATTAATTGTTTTGTATATGTCCCTATGCCCGAATTGTTTATCATCCGCGCATCGATTACAATTTTTTTCATTCTTTTAGTTTTTAAGATGCCGCAGTCTATTGCTATTTTTGAGTATAATAATTTATATCTTTATCCCGTAAAATATAGAATGATTTGCTGAATCTATCTAATAATATAATGAAAATATCTATAATTACTCCCACATTTAATTCAAGTAAAACAGTAGAACGAAATGTACGCTCGGTTCTTTTGCAGGGATACAATGATTTTGAACATATAATTGTAGATAATATCAGTACCGATGATACAATTGAAAAGATAAAAAATCTTTACAGCGAAAATAATCAATTATCCAAGCTTAAAATAATTTGTGAAAAAGATACCGGGATTGCCGATGCTTTTAACAAAGGAATAAAGGCTGCAGGCGGAGAAATAATTGCAATTCTAAACAGTGATGATGAATATTATAGCGAACAAATATTTTCAAAGGTAATAAAAGAATTCGATGACGGAAAAATTTTAATAGTTCACGGGGATATTTATTTTATTGATACGACTTACGGTACTAACCGGCGTGCACCGAAACCGTGTCCGGTTACGGGAGGTATTCAATTTAATCACCCGACAATGTTTATCCGCAAATCCCTTTACCATGAACTTGGATTATATAATGAAAGCTTTCACTTGTCTATGGATTTTGAATTATATTGTAGAATAAGCCGGAGGTATAAAAATGTTGAGAAAATTTCTGCATATATATCGGATGTACCGGTTGTAATAATGAATGCCGGCGGTGCCTCATGGAATCGTGAAGTAGAAAGCATCAAAGAAATAAAAAAGGCTCTTAAACTTTATAAATATTGGGACATTAACGGTGCCTGGTTTGTTTTTATGCGTCTTGCAAGGACACGCATTAAAAAAGTATTGAGTATATTTGACATGTACTTTATTATAAAGCTCTGGAGAAAATTTAAATGGGATTAATATTAGCCCTTGATATAAGATGCAATGCAGGAAATGACTAGTTTAATTTGCTTTTTCCATATTCCATATAAAATTTTACATATAGTTAAGTTACTCCATTAAACAAATAATAATTTATAGTGCAAAAATTCACATATAAGATAAAGAATCTGTTCAAGTTTGAAGGAGAAACCAGAGGAGGCAAGGCTAAGAAAAACATTATTATTCTTTTTTTCCTTAACGGCTTTAATTTTGTTTTTACACTTCTATTGGTTCCGTTAACCTTAAATTATCTGGGGCCTGTAGAATACGGTATTTGGCTTACGTTAAGTTCTATGCTTACATGGCTTAGTTATATGGACTTTGGAATCGGCAACGGCTTACGCAACAAACTTTCTGAAGCTCTGGCAGAAGGTAATAAAGAGCTGGGCAGGATTTACGTTAGTACCGCCTATGCGGTTTTTTCAATAGGACTATTGCTGCTGTGGCTTATTTTCTTTTTAGTATTCGGTTTTGTTAACTGGTCTAAAATCCTCAATTCCCCGGATTACTTACACTCGCAGATAAATACCCTGGTACTATTTGTGTTTATATTTTTCTCACTTCAGTTTTTGCTAAAGTTAATTTATTCCGTAACAAATGCAGACCAAAGGCCGGCCATTAATGGTTTTTTTAGTGTACTTGTAAATTCTTCAACTGTGCTAATGGTTTATATCTTGCTGAAGACTACTAAAAAATCAATCCTGTTTCTAGGCATCGGCTCAAGCGTAATACCTATTATCATTTTCATTGCGGGAAGCATTATTTTATTCGGCAGGTATTATAATGATATCTCCCCTTCTCTTAAATCGATAAAGTTTAAATATGCAAAAGACCTTGCCGGCCTCGGACTTCAATTTTTTGTAATTCAATTTGCCGGTTTAATTTTATTTGCTACTGATAATTTAATAATCACCCAAATTTTAGGACCAAAGGAAGTAACGGTATATAACATAGCTTATAAATATTTTTATTATGTCCCGATAATTTTCAGTGTAATCCTTTCTCCTTTCTGGTCTGCTTATACGGAGGCCTACATAAAAAAAGATTTTAACTGGATAAAAAATTCCGTAAAAAAGATTTTACGCATCTGGTTTATACTTTCAGTTCTGGCTGTAATCATGGTAATCATTTCCGGTCCTGTTTACAGAATATGGATTGGGCCGGAAATTAAAGTACCTCTTTCACTTTCAATTGTAATGGGTACATTTGTAATATTGGCTAATTGGAATAATATATTCATCTATTTTATAAACGGTTCCGGTAAAATTAGAATTCAATTTATTAATTCTATTTTTGTAATGATTATAAATATACCTCTTTCAATTTATTTTGCTAAAAATTTACATTTCGGAATTACGGGAGTAATGCTTGCAACATGTATTTGTGTGGCTTCGGCGGCTGTTTGGGCTCCAATTCAGTATAAAAAAATTGTCGGATTAAAAGCAACCGGTATATGGGCTAAATAAAAGATAAAAGAATAAACTTGAATAGTATAGAAACTTATATAACAAAGGCACAAAACCTCCTCGCATATATTATTTTCTTAATTATTGATTTCATCCTTGATTTTAAAAAACCTAAATTGAATCCTTCCGGCTTATTAATTATTAGATTGGACTCAATTGGTGATTATGTTTTATTTAGAAATTTCTTAAGGATTGTAAAAGAAAATACTAAATACGGGCAATACAAATTAACATTATGCGGCAACATTGCATGGAAAGATTTGGCAGAAACTTTTAACGGCGGCACTATAGATAATTTTATTTGGATAAATCGAAATAAGTTTTACAAGAATCCGTTTTACAAATATAGTCTGCTTAAAAATATCCGTGATTCGGGATTTGATACCGTAATAGAAACCGCATATACAAGAGAAATTTTGTACGGAGATTCAATAGTTAAGGTTAGCAAGGCAAAAGAAAGAATCGGGTGCTCCGGTTCTTTAGATAAGCATGCGAAATGGAAAAGAAATATATTAAGCGATAAATATTACACAAGGCTTATTCCTTTAACCGAGGAAAATCTTTTCGAGTTCTACCGGAATAAAGAATTTTTTGAAAAGCTCCTGGATTTAAAAATTGATATTAAAAAGCCTGAACTCGATACATCTAATGTAAATTTAAATATATCTTTACCGGGTAAATATTTTGTTATTTTTCCCGGAGCTAGGGATTTGAAAAGAAGATGGTCGGCGGATAATTTTGCTTTTGTGGCAAAGCATATAATTGAAAGATATAAATTACCGGCGGTAATTCCGGGTTCAAATATAGATTATCAAATTGCAGAATATATTAAATTAAAAGCCGGCAATAATACGGTATTTAATTTATGCGGGAAGACAAATTTGAGTCAGCTTGCTAAAGTAATTAAAGGTGCGGAATTTTTAATCTCAAATGAGACCGGTGCGGTTCATATTGCCGCAGCAGTGAATACAAAATTTGTTTGCATATCAAATGGAAATCACCTTGGCCGCTTCAATCCGTATCCCGAAGAAATTTTTAGTAATGCATTTTATATTTATCCCGGAGAAATTTATAAAGCCTTAAATGGTGATTCTGCGCTTATGGAGGAATTAAGATTCGGTTCCGAAATAAATATTAACAAAGTTTTACCGGAAGATGTCATAAAACAAACAGATGCTTTAATTAAATCCGAAGGGGAATTACCGGATGATTAAAATTTCTTCCATAGTTATTGCAAAAAATGAAGAAGCTAATATTCAAAGATGCATAGAAAGTCAATTGAAGTGCATAGACGAAATAATTGTACTGATTGATGAAAGCTCAACCGATAAAACTTTGGAGATAGTGAAATCTTATTCTCAAGTTAAGTATGAATCTGCAAAATGGATGGGTTATGCAAAAACAAAACAATATGCAGTAACGTTATCATCGAACGAATGGATTTTATGGATAGATGCCGACGAGGTTGTAACTAATGGTTTATGTAAAGAATTAATAGAATTTAAAAACACAAATCCCCGGCATTCGGCTTATTCAATGCCAAGGATGGCAAACTTTTTAGGGAAATGGATTAAACACGGCGGCTGGTACCCTGATAGTGTAACAAGACTTTTCTTAAAAGATAAAGCTTCATTCAATGAAAATGAAGTTCACGAAAGCCTAAAAATTAACGGCACAACAGGCAAGCTGCAAAATAGGATAGAACATTATACAGACCCGGATATAAAACATTATTTTAAAAAATTTAACAGTTATACTTCTCTTGCAGCTAACGAACTTGTAAAAAACGGAAAAACATTTTCCATATGGGATATCGTTTTAAGACCTGCTGCTATTTTTATTAAAATGTACTTTCTTAAATCAGGTTTTATGGATGGAATTCAAGGTTTTATTCTTGCGGTGTTTTCTTCTGCATATGTCTTTACAAAGTACAGCAAGGTTTGGGAACTTACAAAGGGAAAGAGTAAAAATTAAATTTGAATTAAGTTAAATATTAATTGATTTTTGAACAATAAAAAAATTCTTTTAATACGGTGAATAAAAAATGACGATTGGGATTATAGCTAATGCTACCAAAGTGAATGTTTTCGATGTAGTATCGGAGTTAATTGATAAATTAAAAATAAGGGAGATGGATTTTTTAATTGGTGATTCTTTGTACGAAAAAAAAGATTTACTTGCAGGAAAAATTTTAAAATCTAAATTTGCGGACATCGACAAAGTATGCAAACGTTCCGATATCATCCTTTCAATTGGAGGAGACGGCACTATGCTTGCTACCGCCTTTAAAGCACATAAATATGATAAACCTGTTTTGGGAATAAACCTCGGCAAGCTGGGCTTTCTGGCTGAAGCTAATATTGATAATATGGATATCGTTATTGATGATATAGAAAAAGGTCGTTATAAAATTGAAAAGCGAATGGTTATCGAAAGCGACTGTTGCGGACACAAGCTAGAGCATCTGTTCGCAATAAACGATATCGTAATAGATAAAGGCGGCTGGCCGAAAATGATCGATATTACCATTCAAGTTGATGACCAATACGTTACAACTTTTGCGGCAGACGGATTGATAGTTGCTACCCCTACAGGTTCCACGGGATATTCCATTTCTACCGGAGGACCTATTGTTAGTCCTAAGGCTAATGTTATAACATTAGCTCCGATTTCTCCGCATAGTTTAACAGTTCGTCCGCTGGTTTTGCCCGGCAGTCAAACAGTAACAATAAATACTAATTCTCTGCATAAAGAAATTCATATAAACTGCGACGGGCAAAGAGTATTTGCATTTCCGCCACCTCTGAAATTGAAAATTAAGAAATGCGAACGACCGTTAAAGCTAGTACATACTACTTTGTCGAATTACTTCGAAACATTAAGGAATAAGTTATTATGGGGTATAGATTTAAGGAATAATTCTTTTAATAACCAGGATTAATTATGAAAACTCTTTTGATAATTTTATTTGTAATATTTGCTGGAATTTCAATTATGGCACAGAATAAGGATACTACGGCATCTGCAAAAAAAGATACTCTTGTTAAAGATGTTTTAACTCAGGAACCTATGCTTCTTGGATATTGCACAAGGGAGGCTTTTAAAGATACTAGCTTTTCGTGGTGGTGGAACTCTCTTTATGATATGTACGAAGTTGATTCTGTAACCACACAAAAAATGGCCGGTAAACTGGACAGTGTGGATATTACTGTAGTTATGGGAACATGGTGCAGCGATAGTAGAAGAGAAGTTCCCAGATTTTTCAAAATACTCGATTCAATAAAATATCCCCAAAATAAGATAACTATTATAACCGTGGGAAGAAATCTTAAAGGGATGAGTGATGAAACCGATAGTTTGGATATTGAACGCATTCCCACAATAATATTTTACAAAGACGGTAAAGAACTAGGAAGAATTGTCGAATCTCCTAAAGTTAGCCTGGAAAAGGATATGCTTAAGATATTAGATAAGAAGAATTAAGCATAGAATTAATTTTAACATATTAATTGCAGAGAGAAACAATATTAGCTCAATAAAAAAATTAATTAATATTTTTTCTGTTAATTAATGTTTACAAATGATAAATTATATTTACTTAAATCATATTTTTTAAGAACTAAAATGCGAGGACCGGATTGCAGTTTTTAGATTACTTAATCATTCTTGCCTATTTTGTCTTATCTATTGGCATTGCACTTTATTATTCCAAAAGAGCAGGAAAAAGTACGGATGAATTTTTCCTTTCCGGCAGAAACCTGCCGTGGTACCTGGCCGGCTTATCTATGGTTGCTACTACTTTTGCCGCAGACACTCCTCTTGCAGTAACTGAACTTGTTACAAAAAACGGAATTGCCGGTAATTGGATTTGGTGGAATTTTGCTTTCGGCGGGCTTTTAACAGTCTTCTTCTTCGCAAAACTTTGGAGAAGAGCAGGGATTATGACCGAAGTTGAATTTGCGGAAATAAGATATTCCGGCAAGCCTGCAAGATTCTTAAGAGGCTTTAGAGCTTTATACCTGGGCATATTTATGAACATAATTATAATGGGCTGGGTTAACAAAGCAATGGAATCAATCTTAATAGGCATGTTTGGAATTCCCGCTTCGCAGGTTATGTTTTATGTGTTTGCCTGTATGATACTGGTTGCATTTTATTCAGCTTTGTCCGGTCTTTGGGGCGTTGTTGTTACGGATGCATTTCAATTTGTAATGGCAATGGGCGGAACAATTTTACTTGCAATTATTGTTGTAAATTCTACTAAAGTTGGGGGAATAGCCGGGCTGCAGCATAAACTTCCTCCTTTTGTATTTAAATTCTTCCCGACAATTTCCAGCGTAACTTCTATGGGAGGAGCATTTGCTTTAACTACGGCAGCATTCCTGGCTTATATCGGAATACAATGGTGGGCATCTTGGTACCCCGGCGCAGAACCCGGCGGCGGCGGTTATATAGCACAAAGGATGATGTCTGCAAAGGATGAAAAACATTCTCTTTTTGCAACGCTTTTCTTCAATATTGCACAATATGGAATTAGACCCTGGCCGTGGATTTTAGTTGGTTTGGCTACACTGGTTTTATACCCTCATTTACCGATTGATCAAAAAAGGATGGGGTACATTTATGCAATGCGCGACTTTCTGCCGATGGGACTGAAAGGACTTTTGGTGGCAGCATTTTTTGCGGCGTACATGAGCACAATAGCAACTCAACTAAACTGGGGCAGTTCTTATGTGCTAAACGATTTTTACCGGCGCTTTATAAAGCAAGGAAAAGATGAAAAACATTATGTGAAGATGTCGCGAGTGTTAACAATTCTTTTAATGATTGTCTCAATATTTGTTACCTTGTTTATTAATAGAATTTCCGGGGCATGGGAATTTATACTTGAATGCGGTGCAGGCGTAGGTTCGGTATTAATTTTAAGATGGTTTTGGTGGCGCATTAATGCATGGTCTGAAATTTCCGCTATGATTACCCCTTTCGTAGTTTTCCCTATTGTAACCAGCATGGGAATTGCCTTCCCTTTTACTCTTTATTATCTAACAGGCGCAACAACAGTTGTATGGATTACGGTTACACTTTTAACAAAGCCTACGGATGAAGAGGTTTTATTTTCTTTTTATAGAAAAATTCATCCCGGCGGCATTTTCTGGAAAAAAATATCGGACAAGCTGCCGGATGTTAAAAGCGATGGCGGATTCGGCAGAATGTTCTTAAACTGGCTTTTCGGCGTTATACTTGTATACTCCTTTTTATTCGGTGTTGGCAAACTTATATTCGGCGATGTAACCGCATTTATTCTTTATATGATTGCGGGCATTATATCTGCATTTATAATATACAAAAACTTAGCTGCAATAGGTTGGGGGGAAGTTATAGAATAACACCGCTCTGTCGAAGGCTTTAGCCAATTTTTAAATGATTTTGAATTCTAACTTCAAATGTTCGGAATTCACTATGCAAAGGATTAAGAAGGAAGAAAACAATTAACAATAGCTATTTTCTTCAGTTATAATTAAATAAAGTTGATATGCTGAAAATTGATTTTGTGTAAAGGAAGAATTAGCTGTTAATTTCTATGCAGAACCGGCGGTTGTAAGCATAAATTTTGTTTTGTCTATTGCAGATAAATTTTAATACTCTCCGAATTGCATTTATTGGTTTTATCCATTAGAAATTATTTTATTTATTGTTTATCTTACAATACTATTGAAAAAATAATTGATATAAGCCTGTTATTAAATCAACAAAAATAACTAACAATGGGCAAAAAGAAAGAATCTAAATTTAAGAGCAGCTTAAAAATAAAGGTATTAATCGGACTGGTTTCTGTTGTACTTATTGCCTTAATGTTTCCCAAAGGAGAATCAATAGAATCCGAAGTATCGGTAGGTTCAATATGGGTGCATAATGATTTAATTGCTCCGTTCAGTTTCCCGGTTTTAAAAGACCCGGATGTTTACAAAGCTGAATTAAAAGCTGCTGCTAAAAGTGTGCTCCCTGTATTTGTACGAAGAGACGATGAAAAAAAGATTTCGCTGGATTCACTTAAATCTTATGACGCATTCTTATTAAGAATGATTGACAGCGTATTAGCTGTTGATACTCTTAAAGATTTTAATCCTACTTTTTTAACAACATCGTCATTCAACGCATTCAAGGAGTTGCGCAAGCAGGAACGCGGTATGATTTTAAGCAGCAGAACAAACTTTAAAAGAATTTTTTATATTATTAGAAATTTAATAAGCGACGAATATAGAAACGGAATAATTAATAAAGACACTCTGGAAAATAACCGGGACAGCATTTCTATAAGAATAGGACATATCGACAAAATTGTAAGATTGAGCAGCCTTTTAAGTGTTGAAGATGCCAAAGATCAAATGTCCGAGGAAATTTCCGCTATGAATTTCAATACCGATTTGAAACAAGCTATGATTGAATATGCGTCGCATTTTATTTTCCCGAATATTATTTACAGCCCTAAACTAACTAAAGAAGAAGTCAACCAGGCTGAAAGTAATGTTTCAAAGTACAGCGGAATAGTAAATGAAAACGAAAGAATAATTGCAAAGCATGACAGAATAACAAAAGAAGACAAATTAAAAATAGATTCTTACAAACTTGCCAAAGGTGAGCAGGTTGGAGGAGAAGGCAACCTGCTGCAATTTTTAGGTAAGCTGCTTCACATATCATTTCTTATTACACTTCTTACTATTTATCTTTTCCTTTTCAGGAAGAAAATATTTTACGATAACCAAAAAATACTTCTTATTTCGCTCAATATAGTTTTTATATCTTTCATTACATTTTTAATAAACCACATAACCGTTAATGCACCTGTTCAGTTTTTAATTTTCGTACCCGTTACTTCAATGCTTCTTACAATAATCTTCGATTCACGTGTGGGCTTTTATTGTACCGTAATTGTGGTTCTTATAATTGGAGCTTTAAGAAGCAACGATTATACATTTGCCGCCATGAATTTATTTGCCGGGGCATTATCTGTTTACACCGTACGGGATATTAAAAACCGTTCACAAATTTTCAGATCTTTTCTGTTTATATTAATCGGTTATATAGTTACAATACTTGCATTTGGCTTTGAACGTTTTGCGTCGGTCGAATCAATTTTAGTTGAATCCGCATTTGCCGGTTCTAATGCTTTAATAAGCCCGGTACTTACCTATGGAGTATTAATTTTCTTTGAAAGATTTTTCAAAATTACAACAGATCTTACTTTGCTGGAGCTTTCAAACTTCGACAGACCGCTTCTTAAAGAACTTGCCAGAAGGGCACCCGGTACGTTTAATCATTCTATGACGATGGGTACCCTTGCAGAAGCTGCCGCAGAAAACATTTTAGCAAATCCTCTTTTAGCCAGGGTCGGAGCTTACTATCACGATATAGGTAAAACAATTGCTCCGCAAAATTTTGTAGAAAATCAATTAAACAACCAGAATATTCACGAAAACTTAACTCCCGAAGAAAGCGTTAGCTTAATCATAAAACACGTAAGGGAGGGCATTGCTCTTGCTGAAGAAAACAATCTTCCCGAAGAGATAACGGATTTTATACCGATGCATCACGGTACAACAACAATTTCTTATTTCTTCGATAAAGCAAAAAAACTTTACGGAGAAGAAAAAGTTAATATAGAAGATTATAAATATCCCGGTCCTAAACCGAACACTAAAGAAACTGCAATTGTTATGCTTGCCGACGGCTGCGAATCCGCGGTAAGGTCTATTGAAGATGCAGACCCGGCAAAGGTTGAAAATCTAATCGACAAAATTATTCAGTCCAGAGTCAATGACGGTCAGTTGGATAATTCCCCTATTACCTTTAGTGATCTGAATATAATTAAAGAATCATTTATCAATATTTTGGTAGGTCAGCACCATAGAAGGATCAGATACCCTAAGCAGGATGAAATGGAAAAAGGAACGGAAGAAAAAAAAGATGATAAATGAACATCTTTCTTAAAGAATACTTAACAGTATTAAAGCTTGAAAAAAACCGTTCCGATAACACAATTGAATCATATAAAAATGATATTTCTACACTGTTCAATTATCTTGAAGGATATAAAATAGAGGACCCTTCGGAAATTAAATACAAACATTTAATCTCATTTTTCAAAGCGATAAAGAATGCCGGTTTAAACTCAAGTTCGGCGGCAAGGTATTATTCCTCAATTAAAGGTTTTTTTAAGTATCTTCTTACAAATAATTATATAACGGAAAACCCTATTGAAAAAGTTCCGCCGCCTAAGCTTGCAAAAAATCTGCCCCAGGTTTTATCTATATATGAAGTAGAAAAAATATTATCTGCGCCTAATGTCGAAGACAAGCTTGGTCTGCGCGATAAGGCAGTGCTGGAAACTTTTTATGCGTGCGGTTTACGTGTTTCGGAGCTAATTAGTTTAAAGTTATCCGATTTATTTTTCGATGAAGAAATAATCAGAGTTTTCGGTAAAGGCTCAAAAGAAAGAATTATTCCGATTGGAAGCAGTGCAATTAATTGGATAAATGAATATTTGATAAAGAGCAGGCCGCTGCTTGAGAAGAAATCGAAAAGTCAAAATTATTTGTTTTTAAATATAAGAGGTTCACAGCTTTCCCGAATGGGTGTCTGGAAGATAGTTGATAGATATGTTAAAGATGCAGGCATAGAAAGAGAAATTCACCCGCACACATTCAGGCATTCTTTTGCGACGCATTTACTGGAAGGCGGTGCCGATTTAAGAGCGGTGCAGGAGATGCTCGGCCATGCGGATATATCAACCACTCAAATATATACGCATATTGATCGAGATTATATTAAGCAAGTTCATAAGGAATTTCACCCGAGAGGATAAAAAAGTGTCAGGAATTCATGTAAGTGAAAAATTAATTTCTTTTATAACATTCTTACCTATATTTTTTATTTCGATAGGTATCCACGAATTTGCTCATGCACTATCGGCTTGGAAGCTTGGTGACGATACCGCCAAAAATATGGGCAGGCTTACCATTAATCCGTTTAAACATGCAGACCTTGTTGGTACATACCTTATGCCCCTTGCATCATTTGCTTCCGGTTTTGCTTTAATAGGCTGGGCTAAACCCGTACCGGTTAACCCGGCAAACTTCAAAAATCACTTGCGAGATGATGCGGTTGTTTCTTTTGCCGGTCCTTTCTCTAATTTTATGCTTGCTGTATTATCATTTGTTTGTTTTTTAATAATTCGGAATCTCGGTCTAAAGTATGAGCATTATCTGCTTAATATTTGTTGGTACGGCGTATTTTTTAACATTTTCCTTTTTGCATTTAATTTACTGCCTATTCCTCCGCTTGATGGTTCACATATATTATTTGATCTGTTCCCCAATAAAATTACAGCAAAGTTATTAAATTTAGGTTTGTATGGAACGATTATTTTACTGGTTTTTATATACAGTCCGTTATGGACTTACTTTATGAAAATTATAAATTTTATACTAGGTTTATTCGTTAAAATTGCAGTGCTTTTCCATGTTTAAATTTAACTACATATTTGCACTAGCTTTAATGTTTTTTACATTAGGCTGCAATCATAAAACCAATAAAAATTCTTCTCAATTAGATAATAGTAAAGGTATTCAAAAAGCCGGCGGTTTTTATTTTGTCGGTATGATTGGAGAAAATCCCGGTATTTATAAATATAATCAGGCTGAAAATAATTTTAAAGAATTTTGGTCCAGTAACAGCGAAAAGGTTGTTGACCTATCCTATTCAATAAAAAGAAACTCAATATTTTTTTTAACATCAACCGATTACGGAAAGAACGGAGTTTTCCCGTTTATTCGTAATATAAAATTATATCTTATAAATCCAGATTCATCAAAAGTTATTTTTATTAAGGATATAGGAAGCGGCCTGCAGGTTTTTACTTTATGGGCAACGGATAATTCATTTAAGGTTGTTTTAAATTCGTTTGATACAACCGTGGCAGATTATATAAACCAGCATACTTTAATATTCAGTGAATTCGGAAAAATTCTAGTTAACGAGACGAGAACTTTTAATGTGGTTAAGGAAGGCTACCCACGACCGCCGAAAATACCTATATCAAGGAATTCTCCGTTTGGCAATTACTCCGTCATAACACCGGATTCTGCAGATACAACAGTTTATCTTAAAAACTTAAAGACCGGCAAAAAAATACTAATTGCAAAGGGAAACCAAAAGCTTAACAATGTTGAATGGACACCAAACAACAAGTATCTTATTTTATCAACTATAAATATTACTCCGCGCAACGAGACTTTGTATAAGAAGAACCCAAACACTTCACAAATATTTTTATATTCTTTAACCGGGAAAAAAATACTGAAAGAATGGGGTGGGGGCGGAATTAAAAATTTTTATATTGATAACGGTCTGTTGATTTTTGACGACGGCTTTGGAAAAAATTCTTCAATAAAAATTTATGATTACAAATCTCAAAA
>JBJKQP010000119.1:0-12528 GCA_046705105.1 Ignavibacteriaceae bacterium
CTAAAAGGTTTAAATGATGTAGAATGGGCGGAACCTAAATATGTTAGAAGAGTAACTTTTGTCCCAAACGATCCTTTTTACTCATCTCAATATGATCTTAACTTAATTAAAATGCCGCAGGCATGGGATATTTCCCAAGGCGATACTAATGTAGTTATAGGAATTGTGGATACCGGTGTAGACTGGCCTCACCCGGATTTATATGCAAACATATGGCATAATCCTCATTGGCGTACAGACACAAACTTTCCCGGTGATTCTATTGGCTGGGATTTTGGAGGAAACGGAAACAACGGAAATCCAACTCCGGATAATAATCCTATTGAAGATAAGCCGGCACACGGAACACTGCTTGCCGGTGTTTCCGATGCAGTTACCAATAATAATATAGGTATTGCAGGAATCGGAGTTAAATGTAAGATTATGTGCGTTAAAGCTTCGGAGGGTGATGTAACAGATCCGTCAACGGGCGAACCTTATATAATTTTTGGTTTCGAAGGTATTAAGTATGCGGCAGATAACGGTGCCAAAGTTATTAATTGCAGTTGGGGCGGCGGCGGTTATTCTATAATGGAACAAGATATAATTAATTATGCTATTTCCAAGGGCTCTCTTGTAGTTGCTGCCGCAGGTAACGACGGTTTACAGGAAGACTTTTATCCTGCATCCTACAACGGAGTTATTTCAGTTGCTGCAACGGATGCAAACGATGTTAAGTCATATTATTCCAATTATGGACCAAGCGTTGATGTTACGGCACCCGGAGATAATATTTTATCTACCTGGCAGCCGAATTCTTATCAATCTGCCAGCGGGACTTCTTTAGCAACCCCCATAGTTTCCGGGATAGCTGCACTTGTTGCTACAAATTTTCCGTCCTATACGCCTCTTCAAATAGGTGAGCAAATTAGAGTAAACTGCGATGATATTTATGCAAAGAATTCTGCATATCAATATCTGTTAGGAAAGGGCAGAGTAAATGCATATAATGCTTTATCCAACACAAGTTCCGAATCCGTTCGAGCTACGAATGCCGTATTTTCCGATGCTGCACCCGGCGGCAATAACAACGGTGCCTTTGAACCAGGTGAGACTCTTACGCTAAGTATAAAATTTATGAATTATTTGAAACCCGTCAACAGCTTAAACATTTCCCTGCAAAGCTTAAATTCTTATTCAACTATTGATAACGGTTCCTTTACCGTCAACAATATCGCAACATTGGATTCGTTTAATAATTCTACTTCTTTATTTAAGATAACTCTTGCAAAATCAATTCCTCTGGATTCTAAGCTTCTTTATAAACTTAATTACACCGACGGAAGTTATTCCGATTTTCAACTTCTTAGTATCCATGCCAATCCTTCTTATTCTACACAAGAAGGAAATAATGTCGCTTTAACTGTTACCAGTAAAGGGGCCTTAGGATTTAATGATTACCCGAATAATGTTGAAGGTGAAGGATTTAAATTCCAAAACGGACCTAACTTTTTATTTGAAGGAGCGCTGCTGCTGGGCACTTCTGCAACAAAATTATCGGATGAGTCGAGAGATTCGTCCCAGGCAAATCAGGACACTTCTTTTAAAATGGTACAGCCGTTTTTAATAACAACCGGGAATCAGGCAGGCGAACAGATTGGTACTACTGTTTTTAACGACGATAATGCCGGCACCGATAAACTAGGCGTTACCGTTAAACTTCGTACTTATTCATTTAATGTTGATCCTGATAAGAATTTTATAATTTTAAGATATGATATTACTAACAACTCAGGTGTAGACATTACTAACTTATATGTTGGCAACTTCTTTGATTGGGACATGATAGAAGGCGACGGTTCCGGGGATTATACTTCATGGGATAATACCGGTAATTTAGCTTATGTTTATCATGTAAACGGCAACCCCAATACATGGATTGGTACGGCACTTATTTCATCATCAAATTACGGTTATTGGGCAATTAACAACAACACTTTCGGCTATACAAAAAGTGATAAATGGAAAGCCATTTCAAGCGGCATTGGAAGCACTAATGTAGGTCCGGCTGATATTGCCGAAGTAACTTCCGGCGGGCCTTTTAATATTAAAGCAGGAGATACACTAGATGTGGCTTTTGCAATTACCGCAGGAAATAACATAAACGATTTAAGAACAGGTATTCAGAATGCCAGAACCAAATACGGGAATATTCTTACCGATATAACTAATAAAGGAAAGGAAGTTGTATACACATATAATTTATTTCAAAACTATCCCAATCCTTTTAATCCCTCAACGAAAATTTCTTATCAGCTTTCAAAGAATGGTTACGTAACTTTAAAAATATATGATGTTCTTGGCAATCTTGTAAAAACGATTATAAGCGGATATCAAACGAAGGGAAATCATACTGTTAGTTTTAACGGTGATAACCTTGCAAGCGGAGTATACTTGTACCAAATAAATGCAGGCAATTTTGTTGCAGCTAAAAAAATGCTTTTAATTAAGTAACTTATGTTACGCACAAAAGCTTTAATTGTAGTTCTGTAAGAAAATTGATATTTTCAAAGGAAATAATTTTCCTTTACTTTTAAAACAGGCATTTCATGAAGAAAGTAATACTTATTGTTTTATTTATTTCCTTATCGCAGAATATATTTCCGCAGAAAACTCAATCGATTCACCGCAACGAATTAAAAAATCCTTTAACAACCGGTTACGGTATTGTATTTACATTAAACAGCAGTTCATCTCTTTACCTTGAACAAAACGGGAAAACGATAGTGCTTAATACTTCCCCCGGATGCGGGATGTACTACACTCTTTCCAATAATAAAAAAATCATTGGATTTAAATATATAAATCAAGATGGAGAGCAAATACCTGCTTTAATAAATCTGGAGACAAAAGAAATAACATATCTGGATTCACCGGCTAAACTTGCCGGTCAGGTAAGCTTTGCTGATAACGGCACTCTTGCATATACATCCGGAAATGAATTGATTGTTAATTCAGACTCAGGAAAAAGAGAATATAATTTAGGTACTTACTCAAATATTGCTCCTATATCTCCGGATGGTAAGTATGCTGCATTTAATGATGATAACGATCAAATTTTCATTTTAAATTTGGCAAACGGCAGAAAAGTAAAAATAACAGATGATTCATGCGGTTATTTCTATCCGGTATGGTCACCGGACAGCAGAAAACTTCTTTATTCAAGCCTTAACGCTAAAATGAAAGTATTTGACCTGGATAACGATAAGACATATTCTTTGGGAGAAGGATTTTCTCCTTCATGGTCGTATGATTCCCATTTAATAATTTTTTATAGAAAAGAGATTAAGCAGCAAGTATTAATAAACAGTGAAATTTATACGGAAACATATAACGGTACATCAATTAAACAGCTTACATTTACCTCGGGAGAATTGGAAATTGATCCCTCCTTTGCAGGCAGTGACTCCCAAATAATTTATTCTTTAGCCGGAGATGAAAAAATAATTCGCGCTGATTTTTCTCCGATTACTTTTTCAATAACAAATGAAAAGCAGATTACATTAAATATAAATCCTGTTAAGTTGCCTGTGGTAAATTCAGTTAAATCGGTAAAAGTTCTCGATACCATAAATGTTCCGTACATAAACCAGCTTTATGATACTCCGGATTATTTTAACGGCAGTGCCGCTTGCGGTCCTACTTCTGCAATGATGGTCCTGGCATATTATAATATTTTACCTGTGTGGAGCATTCACTGCACATATCCTTACAGCCATTATAGTAAGTGGGGAAGATACATTTCCGATTTCTACAGATTCAGACAGGTTAATTACGATTATAAGGCAAACGATCCAAACGGCAGATCTGCGGAAGGTGCATTCGGTTATATGTGGAGCGGTTCCAACAGTCCTTATTCAACTATGGCTGACTATTTCCGCAGCCACGGGTTATCGGCATCCAGATCAGATGCTCCGCCGTATAGCACAGCATATAATCAAGTTAGTGCCGGAAATCCTTATGTTATTTGTGTGGGGTTAACATCCGTCGGGCATATTGTAGTTGCGGACGGTACTACTCCTATTAACCATACGCTAGTTTTTAATGATCCTTACGGCAATAAAAATATAGGCTACTCCAATTATAGCGGGAAATTTGTTACATATGATTGGCCTGGTTATAACAACGGATATCAAAATTTAAATACCGTATATTGGAGTGTTGCCGTTAAATATAATAAGCCTGCACCCGCCGATACATTAGTAGATGATATAGATTTTGACGATGGTTTTTATCTCAATACAAAATCTCCTTCTTCCATGTCATTCTGGAAGGATCTAAACGTAGGCTACAATAATCATGCTTGGTATGCTTTATCTACGGATACATCATCAACAGATTCCTGTTATGCCGTCTGGACTCCTAACCTGCAAAAGCCCGGTTACTATAAAGTTTCGGCATATATTCCTTTCAGTCAAACGGAAACTGCGGACTATAAAATAAACACTGCCGACGGACTTAAATATGCTGCCATCAATCAAAAGACAGCCGTTGGTACCTGGGCAATGCTGGGACAATACAAATTTAATAAAGGCAGTATGGGATATGTTATGCTGGATAATGAAACTCCGGTAAAAGGACAGACAATTGTTTTTGATGCTGTAAAATGGAGCTACGTTGATTCTGCTGCCACAGCAGTTAATGAAAATGCAGTTATTACTCCGGGTAAATTCCTGCTTCAACAGAATTACCCTAATCCGTTTAATCCGGCTACCGAAATCAAATATCAAATCCCATCAGGAAGTTTTGTTACATTAAAAATATACGATATGCTTGGCAATATTATAAAAACTTTGGTTGATGGGTATAAACCCGAAGGTAATTATTCTGTTAATTTTAATGGAAGTAGCCTAGCAAGCGGAGTTTACTATTACCGCTTGCAGGCAGGTAAATTTTTCTCTGTAAAGAAGATGATTCTTTTAAAATAACAGTTGGTAATTCTAATATTTTAAGGTAAAAAGATGACAACTAGAAGAAAGTTTTTATTCGAAACCGTTACGGCAGTAACTGCGGCAACTACCGCACTGCATCCGGCCGCAAAAAATTTGGGTAAAAAACTTGAAGGTTTTAAAGAAAATATCGGGAAGAATCCGTCTGTTGAAAAGCCGGTTGTTATTTCTACATGGAACTTTGGAATACGCGCCAATAAAGTTGCATGGAAAGTACTTTCGGATAACGGCAGAGCACTGGATGCGGTTCAAAAAGGTGTAATGATAATTGAAGCTGATCCTAATATTGAAACCGTTGGATACGGCGGACTGCCTGACCGGGACGGTTACGTTACTTTGGATGCCAGCATTATGGATGAAGCGGGCAATGCAGGTGCCGTTGCTTTTCTACAGCATATAATGCATCCCGTTTCGGTAGCAAGAATGGTAATGGAAAAAACTCCTCACGTTATGATTGTTGGAGAAGGTGCTTTGCAATTTGCCCTTGAAAACGGGTTTAAGAAAAAAAATCTTCTTACAAAAAAAGCAAAAGAAGCTTGGCTTAAATGGTTAAAGGAATCCAAATATAAACCCGTAATTAATAAGAATAATCACGATACAATAGGTATGCTTGCATTGGATAACAGCGGGAATTTATCCGGTACATGCACTACCAGCGGTATTGCATTTAAATACCACGGAAGAGTTGCGGATTCCGCTATTATTGGTGCAGGGCTTTTTGTTGATAACGAAGTTGGCGCAGCCACTGCCACGGGATTGGGAGAAGCTGTAATTAAAGTTGCCGGAAGCCACCTTGTTGTTGAAGAAATGAGAAACGGAAGATCTCCGGAAGAAGCTTGCAAGGCTGCTGTTAAAAGAATTGTCGAAAAAAATAAAAACTATAAAAATTTTCAAGTAGGCTTTATTGCATTAAATAAATACGGCGAAGTAGGTGCTTTTGCTCTTAAAAAAGGATTTCAATATGCCTTGTACAAAGGCGGCCAAAATAAATTGGTGAACTCTAAATCTTTCATGTAACCTGTGCTAAAGGACAATTTCCGCCATCCTTATCCAATTTTTTTGTAACAGCTTAATTTCTTATATTTGAATAAAATTATAATTTTAATACCTAATAATAATCTGTTATAAAAACAGTAGTAAAATATTTAAAAATTTTATCTTATACTTTACAATAGGGATTAGATAGTTAAAAATATGAGTAAGAGTCAAAAATCCGAAAGTAACAACAAACTTGAAGTCCCCCCGGAAATTATCCTAGATGCAATTAAAGATTTTGTCTCCGGAATTGACGACTGCTTTTTGTGGTCCCTTAAAAAAGATGAGAAAAATAATGAAGAAGTTTTTTATACTGATAATATAACTAACATTACCGGATATTCCGCAAACGAGATAAAACATTTCCCGGGCAGAGGAACCGCAATTGTTTTTGAAGAAGACCTGCAAAAGGTAAAAAAAATCTTTTCGGATTTTGTTAACGATGCATCTAAAAATTTTATTAAGCTTAATTACAGGATTGTAAAAAAAGATAAAACAGTAATCTGGATAAAAGAAAGCGTCTCTGTCCGCAGAGACGGAGAAGGTAAAGCATACAAATTTTTCGGGATTGTTACGGAAATTTCGGATATGAAAGAAGAAGGTATATCCCTTAAGAAGTCACTCGAAAATTTTAAGCAGCTAAATGCATCAAAAGATAAATTTATCTCCATTCTTTCCCACGATCTTAGGGCACCGTTTACAAGCATACTCGGCTTTTCGGAAATATTAATCAACGAACCGAATCTTTCAAAGGATGAAAGACTTGAATATCTAAACTATATTAATGCCTCCTCGCAAAACCAGCTCCAATTAATTAATTACCTTCTGGATTGGTCAAGGTTACAGACTGGCAGAATTAAAATTGAACCGCAGCGTCTTAATATACAGAGCATAATATATAACTGTATATCATCTTTAACCGGTAATGCTATTAGAAAAAATATTGAAATAAAAGTTCATGTTAAAGAAACTTTATATATACAGGCGGATGAAAGACTGCTTACCCAGGTAATAACAAACTTAATTAGCAATGCCATAAAATTTTCACCTGAAGGAAAGACAATAGATATTTTTGCAAATATTTTTAACGAAAATTTTATTGAAATTATTGTCAAAGACGAAGGTATTGGAATTTCCGATTCTAATAAAACAAAGCTATTTAAAATTGAAAGAATGTTTTCTACGGAAGGTACTAAAGGTGAGCGCGGAACCGGACTGGGACTTTCCCTGGTTAAGGAAATTATTGAAAGACATGGCGGTGAAATATGGTATTATTCTGAATTGAGCAAGGGAAGTGAATTCCATTTTACTATTCCTTCTTTACCAAATACCATACTTCTGCTGGAAAGCGATAGCCGAAAAAGAGAAAACTTAAAAACAAATATCGAAGAAAATTTCCCTGCTTTCCGGGTAGTGGAAGCTAAAAACGGCTACGAAGCTTTAAGTGCGGTTCTTTTGCATTTCCCTTCATTAATAATTATTGATGATGATATACCATTAATGTCCGGTATTCAATTTGTACAATCAATCAGAAAAGAAGACAAGAGAAATAAAATACCTATAATTGCTATTGTTCCTGAAATTAATGAAAAAATTAAGAATGAATTTAATAACCTGGGGATAAATATTTTAATTCAGAAATCCATCGACCAGGATTTGTTTAACGATAAAATTCAATCTGTTTTGGATTTTGCTTTTTCAACTGCTTAATCATTTATAAATAAATTATTGAAATTTTTTAGATCTTAGGAGGAAATTTGAAACTTGCTGTTATTGGAACCGGTTATGTCGGATTAGTTACGGGAACCTGCTTTGCGGAAACGGGTAACAATGTCGCCTGCGTTGATATAGATACTGATAAAGTGGAAAAAATGAAAAACGGAATCGTTCCAATTTTTGAGCCCGGACTGGATGTTTTATTCGACAGAAATATAAAAGAAGGACGCCTAACTTTTACTACCGACATGAAAGATGCCGTTAGAAATTCCGATATTGTTTTTCTCTGCCTTCCTACTCCGCAGGACGACGACGGCAGTGCGGATTTAAAATATGTTTTGGGCGTAGCTGATGACCTTGGAAAGTTATTTAAAGATGAACCGTCAATAGGATTTAAAATTATAATTGATAAAAGTACGGTTCCTGTAGGAACATCCGACAAAGTGCGCAATGCAATAAAAAAACATGCACCGGCTTTTAACTTTGATGTTGCATCAAATCCGGAATTTTTAAGAGAAGGAATGGCTGTTGAAGATTTTATGAAACCTGAAAGAGTAATAATAGGAACAAGCAGAGATGACACAAAGGCAGTCCTTACCACTCTTTATGAACCTTTTGTCCGGTCCGGCAACCCGGTTTATTTTATGGATGAACGTTCGGCAGAAATGACCAAGTATGCGGCAAATTCATTCCTTGCAACAAAAATTTCCTTTATGAATGAGATTGCTAATCTTTGCGAGATTGTCGGCGCTGATGTGGATAAAGTAAGAATCGGTATCGGTTCCGATTCCAGAATAGGGAAAAGATTTTTATTCCCCGGAGTTGGATACGGAGGTTCATGTTTTCCGAAAGATGTTAAGGCATTGGTGAATACCTCTGATGAAAATAAGTATGAATTTAAAATTCTAAAGTCGGTAATTAATGTTAATAAAAATCAAATAAAATTATTCCTGCAGAAAGTTATAAATCATTTCGGAGGGGAAATTGCCGGTAAACATTTTGCCGTTTGGGGCTTGGCATTCAAGCCTAATACGGATGATGTACGCGAAGCTCCTGCATTATCTTTAATTGATTTATTAGTGAATAAAGGCGCTTCCGCAACAGTTTATGATCCGGAAGCAATTGAAACCAGCAAGGCGATTCTTAAAGATAAAATTGTTTATGCGGAAAATTCCTACAAAGCATTGGAAAATGCCGACGCTTTGTTAATAATTACGGAATGGAATGAATTCAGGACACCGGACTTCAATAAAATAAAATCGATGCTTAAACAGCCGGTAATATTCGACGGCCGCAACTTATATGACCCGAAAAAAATGAAAGAAATTAATTTTACATATTATTCAATTGGCAGAACACCCGTTATATTAAAATAAGATAAATTATGATTCAGAAAAATTCAAAAGAAAACTCAGATACTAATGTTAAGGCATGGTTTGCGTTATATACTAAACCCCGAAGTGAGTTTAAGGCCGCAGAAAAAATTGAAGAAATAGGCGTTGAATATTATTTGCCTACAATTACAAAGGTAAGGCAGTGGAGCGATAGAAAGAAAAAAATTACCGAGCCTTTAATAAGAGGTTATATTTTTATTTTTGCCGATGAAAAGGAACGAGTACTTTCGCTTGAGTGCCAGGGCATTGTTAGATGTATATTTGATGCCGGCAGGCCTGCAAAAATTCCTCAGTGGCAAATAGACAATTTGAAGACCATGCTTAGTACCAAATCAGATTTTTTTGTACGAGAAGGATTAAAGCGAGGTGTTAAGGTAAGAATAATAGATGGTCCGTTTGCCGGAGTTATCGGGGTTGTTCAGGATACGGTTAACGGGAAAGAAATTTCCGTTTCCATAGATTTACTTAACAGGTCGGTGATCGCTTATCTTCCCAAGGAAAGTATTTTCGAGATAATTAAATAGCAAAAAATGTTATGCTAAATCAGAAAGAATTAAACTTGTTGGAAAAAGGGGAACATGTCGATCATTTCCTTTTAATAAAAAAGTGCGAACTTCGTCTTACAAAATCCAATAAGCAGTATCTTTATCTGGAACTCGGAGATAAATCTGTTTCTCTTAATTCGAATGTGTGGGATAATTTTGAAGATTTTTACAAATCAATTGTTCCCGGGGACATAGCAAAAGTTAAAGGAGTTATGGATGAATTCCAGGGTACGCCGCAAATAAAAGTTTTTTCAATAAAAAAAGCTTCAAGTAAAGATAATGTCTCGGCAGCCGATTTCCTTCCAAAGTCCAAACGCGATCCGGTAGAAATGGAAAGTGAATTTAGAGACAGAATTGAAAATATTTCTAATCCGTTTTTAAAAGCACTTATTAATAAAATATTTAACGAGGAGAATTTTGAAAAGTTTTCCATGGCACCGGCCGGTAAATCATGGCATCATTCGTATATTCACGGACTTCTTGAGCATACTCTTGAGATTGTAAAAATATGCGATTTAATGTGCGATATTCACCCTGAAATAAACAGGGATATTCTTATATGCGGTGCAATTATGCATGACTTCGGCAAGACGGAAGAATTAAGTTTCGACCCGGTTTTCGATTATACCGATAAAGGAAAGCTGCTGGGACACATTGTAATTTCCGCAATGCTTGTTAATGAAGAAGCAAAAAAAATTAAAGGCTTTCCGGAAGACTTAAAGAACAGCCTTCTGCATGTAATTTTAAGTCATCAGGGTAAACTTGAGTATGCTTCACCTGTAATTCCCAAAACACTTGAAGCAATTACACTTTACCAGGCAGATGAATTAAGTGCAAAAGTTAATGCTTACAAAAATGCTATTTCTTCCGGTACTAATTCGGAAGGACAGTGGACAAAATTTGTTTCATTGGCTTCAACAGACCTGTTTAATCATGGTCTGTCATCCTCAATTGAAGAAGACATAAATAAAACTCTTTTCGATTAAATAGAAGGAAATATTTATGAAGTCTTACTGCAAAGTTTTTACTGCTATGATTGTCTTTTCATTTGTTGTTTTGTTTACGAGCCTTGTAAACGGGCAAACAGCGGAAGAATTAATAAAACAGGGAGATAATGCACTGGATGTTGAATTCAACAACCGGAAAGCTCTGGACGCTTATTCCAAAGCCAATAAAATCTCACCCGGTAACTGGGAAGTTAAATGGAGGTTAAGCAGAGTATATGTGTATCTGGGAGAACAAATGCCGGATTCAACAAGTGAGCAAAAGGATGCGCAGCTTGCTGTTTATCAAAAAGCGTACGATTATGCAGACACGGCTATTAAACTTGAACCGGAAAAGTCCGTTAATTATCTAAGACGGGCAATTGCCAACGGAAGAATAGCATTATTCAAAGGAATTTTTTCAGTTGCCGGCGTTGTTAACAAAGTAAGAGCCGACTGCGAAAAGGCAATAGAATTAGGAAACGGAGGGAACTATATTCAAGCGCTTGCTCATTACATACTTGCAAGGACTAATGCCGCTGTTAGTGAAAAATGGGCCCCTGCACGCGCTATTATCGGATTGGGCTGGGCAAGCTTGGACAAGGCAATAAACGAGTATAATATTGCCATTAAACTTTATCCTAATTTCAGAATGTTTTATCTTGATCTTGCCAAAGCTTATATAAGAAAAGACGAATATGCCAGGGCTCGAGAAAACCTAAATAAAGTTATTTCAAGTCCTAAAAGAGATGAGAACGACGATAAACAGCTTGCGGAAGCAAAAGAACTTTTAAATAAAATTAAAAATGAATGATCCGGTTATTGAAAAAATATCATCTGCGCAGTCGGTAGTTTTTTTTACGGGGGCAGGAATATCTGCAGAAAGCGGAATTCCGGTTTTCAGAGGTAAAGATGGAATTTGGAACAAGCTTAAACCGGAAGAACTGGCTAACTTTAATGCCTTCCTACGTAACCCCGAGTTAGTGTGGGAATGGTATAATCACCGCAGGCAAATTATTCATCAATCAAAACCTAATCCCGCACATTTTGCAATTGCACAAATTCAAGAATTACTGCCGGAAGTTATAGTTGTTACTCAAAACATTGATAATATGCACAGGCGTGCCGGCAGTAAAATAATTCACAAACTTCACGGAAATATCGAACGGAATTACTGCATTAAGTGTCATACATTCTATAATGAAGAATTAGAGTTTGAAGGGAAAGCACCTGTTTGCAAATGCGGTGGTCTTATACGCCCGGATGTTGTTTGGTTTGGAGAGTACTTGCCGCAAGACCAATTTTTCGCATCGGAAAAAGCTGTGGAAAACTGTGATGTGTTTTTTGTAGTCGGTACGTCTGCCGTAGTTTATCCTGCTGCCTCACTTATTTATTTAGCAAAACAAAACGGAGCTTATATTATTGAAGTTAATATTGAGGAAACTGAAATTTCGCATATCGTTAATAAATCCTATTTTGGTAAAGCAGGAGAAATACTGCCGATGATTGTAGACGAAATTAAAAAGGTTCATAATAAGGAAAAGTAGTGTAGATTTTTAACTGAACGATTAAGGTTTAGTGCGACTTATGCTCTGGTAATAATAATTCGTAAAAATCGAATTTATAAAGTTTTATTTTTATTAGAGACTTATTATAGTTATACATTAAAAAAATAAATTATATAGAATGGCAGATAAAAAGAAACCAACTCCAAAGTATGTTACGGAAGAAATTCTGAAAAGAGAAATTGATCGTCTTGATATAAAAATAGATAAATCAATACAGCATCTTGATAATAAGATAGATTCTGTTGAGAAACGTCTCGATGCAAAGATAGATTCTGCGGTTCTATCTATGAAGGATTATA
>JBJKQP010000120.1:0-3508 GCA_046705105.1 Ignavibacteriaceae bacterium
GATCTCAGCCGGTTGTTTATTTATTATAACGAACGTGCAATGGAAGGAACAATAGGCGAAGATGCCGGCGCTGCAATTCGTGATGGTGTTAAATCCCTAGTGAAATTAGGAGTATGCAGTGAGAAAAGCTGGCCTTATAACATTGCGAAATTCACTGAAAAACCTTCCAGAACCTGTTTCAGGCAAGCCGCTTATCATCAGGTTACTTCTTATCATCGTATTTTGTCGTTGCAGGAAATGCGGCAGTGCCTGGCTGAAGGATACCCCTTTATATTTGGATTTACGGTATATACTGCATTTGAATCAGCCGCTGTTGCAAAATCCGGTAAATTAAATCTTCCGAAACCAAATGAAAAAGTACTCGGGGGGCATGCTGTTTGTGCCGTTGGTTATAACAATTCAACAAAAAGAATCCTCGTACGGAATTCCTGGGGTGCGGATTGGGGTAAAGGCGGTTATTTCACCATGCCTTATGACTATATATCGGACGACAATCTCGCGGATGACTTCTGGACAATTCGGGCATTCGAGAATGAATAGTTTTTAAGCGTAGGCTACCTAAGGGGTCACATATATGGTAGTAAAATCTCCCAAGTTTTCATGTTTACCATTAATCCTTTGGAAGAGATAACAAAAGTATGTCAATCTGTTTTTTAAAACTTTTGAATTTGAACGAAAAATGAAATAAAATTTTCTTTCTGTGGTACTTGTTTTAAGCCCCGCTACAAAATAACCCTTAAAACTTAGTGTTTTAGGGGTTTTTAATTTTAAAGAAGAAGAACGAAAACTTGAATGATTACTATTTGCATACTTTAAAATAAATCCCAAACCATAAATAAAGAACTCTGTATATTTTGTTAATAAATGATTATTAATTCTTTAGCAATCTAAAGATTATACTGCACACCATTTCCTGAAAATTCTTAAATTTCTATGAAACAATCTGTCAACTTCATTATTATTTAAAGATAATTTGACTTCTGTATATACCTTGTACTATTCAAATAGACATATCTAAATTTTATTGCTTATTCATATTTCAAGGATTTGACCGGATTAGTCTTTGCTACTTTTAAAGATTGTAATCCGATCATTATAATAACGAACATAAATGTAATTAAAGTTACTGCGGCAAACAGCCAAAAACTAATTGCCGTTTTGTATGCAAATCCTTCAAGCCATCTATTAGCAGCATAATAGGCGACGGGCCAGGCTATAATGTTTGCCGAGATCACAAGAACTATATATTCTTTTGATAATAAAGCAATAATGTTCCCGGTTCCAGCTCCTAAAGTTTTTCTTATCCCTATTTCCTTGGTTCGCTGCCGTACACTAAACGAAACAAGCCCAAATAGTCCGAGGTAAGCAAGTGCAATCGCTAATACGGCAAACATATAAAATATTTCCTGTGTCTTGTTCTCCGATGCATATAATTTGTTAAAATCATCTTTTAGGAAGGTTAAGTTGAACGGGTGATCAGGGAATTGGGCATCCCATTTCTGTTTCATATAGTTTATAGTTCGACTAAAATTATTGCCGGAAATTTTTACCATCATTTCCTTCAGATAACCGTCGGGGAAAAGCACCAGAGGATTAATCCGAACGTGCATTGAAGCGAAATAAAAATCTTTGATAACTCCCTTAATCATACAGTTTTCCCTGCCGAGTACAAAGGTTTTTCCTATTGCTTCGTCAGGCTGTAAGTTTAACTTTTTTACAGCCGCTTCATTTACAATTACGGATAATGTTTTATTCGAAGTGTTTGTCATGTAATTAATCGTATCGGCAGATGTAAAGTTATTTCCCGCAATTAATTGCACTCCGAGAGTTCTTAAAAAATTCTTGTCCACACCGATTTGATTTACTATTATCTTTTTATTGTGGTATAGAATATGGTTAGTACTGTTGATAAATACCGGTGTCCGTGTAGCCAAAGTTACACCGCTTATATTCGAGTTGTTAAGAAACTCATTTTTTATCACAGGAATTTTATCTGCCATAGTTTCATCGACAGGCAGCACCGCAATATTACTCTTATCGAAACCGAGTTTTTTATTGTGAATATAATCCATTTGCTGTCGAATTATTAAAGTACATATTATTAATCCAACCGAAACAATAAACTGAAAGATTATCAATCCCTTCCGCAGCGATACACCGGAATGACCGGTTTTAAAATTTCCTTTTAATACTTTAATCGGTTGATATCCTGATAAAACAAGTGCGGGATAACTTCCGCCGAATAAACTGATCGATACAACTATTACTCCCAGGACAGCTATTGTTCCGGGTGAAACAAGTGAATAAAGCGATAGATTTTCACCGAAAAAATCCTTAAACAAAGGAAGGGCAAATTCTATTAACATTAATCCGGCCAAAAATGCAATGCTCACTATAACAATAGATTCGGCAATAAATTGATAGAATAATTGCTTCCTTAATGCACCTATTACTTTTCGTATTCCTACCTCTTTTGCCCGTTCCGTTGCTTTGGCTGTAGTTATATTTATATAATTTACACATGCTATTATCAATATTAGTAAAGCGATTAATGAAAATATAATAATGTACCTGTAATCTCCGGCCGGCTCCATTCCGCCCTGAACCTTTGAGTATAAATGCACTTTCAGCAAAGGCTCTAACCGGAAAGTCAAATAATCTTTTCCGGTAAAGCCCAATTCACTATTCTGCTTCTTCATAAAGGAAGGTATTTTGGCTTGTAGAGTTTTTATTGCACCTGGTGTTCTTAAAAGCAAGTATGTGTAGTAATCTGCATCCCACCATTCTTCATTAGCCGGCTTAGCTGCAGGTAAAGAACAGAATGAAGCAAGAAAATCAAATTTTATCTGCGAGTTGTCGGGGCAATCCTGCATTATTCCCGATACCGTAAAGTTATGCCAGCCTAAATCTGAAAAGCCTCTGTTGTTTATGCGGATTACTCTGCCTATTGCATCCTGGTCTCCGAAATATTTCTTTGCGGTAGATGAAGTAAGAATAACACTAAAGGGATTCGAAAGTGCCTTTGCAATATTTCCCCGGATTAATTTAAAAGAAAACACTTTGAAAAATGTTGAATCCGCATACGCAAATTTAGGTTCGTCGAATACTTTGTTTTGATATTTTACGATCGCATCCGTCCGAAAGATACGAACACCGCTCTCAACTTCGGGGAAGTTGCGCTCAAATTCCGGAAGAAGTTTGGTACCTGTTAGAGCTACTTCGTTTGTCATGCCGTTGAAACTATATTTCATTGTAGCCCGGACAATCCGGTCTGCTTTACTGTTGAATCTGTCATAGCTTTCTTGGTTAAATACATACAGCGCTATAAGCATGCATGCCGCCATTCCGATTGCAAGGCCTGATATGTTTATAATCGAAAATGCCTTGTTCTTTGTAATATTTCTTAACGCTATTTTAAAGTAGTTTTTTAGCATAGGTATATTTTTAAATTATGATTGCAATTAGTTTCAACAATAGTGCCATTAAGGAATGCTTAAAAATGAATGTT
>JBJKQP010000121.1:0-8159 GCA_046705105.1 Ignavibacteriaceae bacterium
AGATACATTATACCGATAAGTTTATGATCAACTGTCGATATCCATTTAAGCAATCCGTCCTTAGAACGAAGCTTCGGTATAGGTTCTACACTTTCCGGTATTTGAAAAGCAAAACTCATTTTAATCCTTCCAGGTATGTAACCAGTTCATTCAACTGTTTTTTACTAAATCTAAAATCAGGCATATGAGCGCCCGGTTTTACTTTTTGGGGGTTTGATAACCATCTTAGTAAATTTTCTCTTGTATTAGTTAGTCTTCCGCTTAATATTGTTGTTCGCGATGCAATGTGTGTTAAATCCGGTCCCACATGTGCGTTTGCAGGTGTACCTGCTATTGCGTGGCAGTCACCGCATGTTTCTTTTTGGAAAAGCATTTCTCCTAAAATTGCAGTACTGTCTTTTGGCGGAGGCGGAACCTGCTGCTGATTATGTACCCATTGATTAAATTTATATGGGGTTTGCGCAATCACTTTTATTCTCATCCATGCATGTTCGGCACCGCAGAATTCGGCACAGGTACCTAAGTAAGTGCCGGCACTGTCTGCTTGTATCCATGTATAATTTGTCCTTCCCGGTATTGCATCAATTTTTCTTCCTAAATCCGGGACCCACCAGTCATGTATTACATCTGCAGATTTAACAGCCATTAATAATTTTTTACCGACGGGAATATGTAATTCGTTTGCAGTTATTATTTTGTATTCGGGATATCTCATATCCCACCACCACTGGTGTGCAATTATTATTATATCCGGCTTCGGATCTTTTCCAACAGGAGTATTTATTTCTATCATTGCTCTTAAAGTAAGAATGAAGAAAAAGACCAAAATTAAAAAAGGAATAACAGTCCAGGTTATTTCCAATTTTTTATTTCCGAATACTTGCTTCGGTTCATCCGGCCGTTTTTTAGATCTAAAACGAATTGCACCTACAACTACTAATCCGGCAACTAAAGCTACGATAACACCGGCAAGAATAAGAAACTTTAAAAACAGGTTGTTGATATCATAAGCTTCCGGAGAATACGATGCGAACAACTGTGAAAAAAAATGAAAAATGGAGTTGAACAACTTAATTATAACTCAATACTATTATCAAAAATTGTGAAAAAGTAACTTTACTTTGTTATCAAAAGTTATATAAAGGTAACTTTTTATTATAAACTACTCTGTGATCATTAGTACTATATTGTTTTTCCTGTGATCAAGATAAATTAATTTTTTTATTAAGTGATTAGAATGTGAAATGAATTAACTTTTATATGAAAAGAATTGAAGTACTATAGGTAACATCTATATTGTAGATGCCGCCTATAAATATTTATGGGGTTGGCTACGGTGTGCCGCTTACTTTTTAGCCATCACTGTAGCTTCAGAATACCATACGGCAAGCAATGATGTTATAAAGCTTAAGTATCCGCCGATGTAATTGAAGATAGAAAGCATAAACCGATTTTATCTCAAATACCCGTAGCAAACTTTGCCATTACAACAATGATGGCAATTTGCATTAATCCCTGTATTGCTACAACACGAACATAGCTTTTCATTAATCTCTGTATCTTTTTCCCGTCGGGTTTTTCTTTACGCATTTCAAAATAAATACGAAGGTTTGTAGGCAGAAGAAACCCTAATCCCTGTATTGTTAAAATTGCTACTATAATTAAAGCGGTAATCAGCCACCAGATATACGGAAACGGAAGCGAGAAAAATCCCAGCCATTCTGCCATATACCATCCTGCAGTTGTTGTAACAATTGCAAGAAGCGGCATATAAAAAAGCATCTTAGGCATTAAACGAAGTATAACTTCGCGTCTTGCCTGTATAGTTATCTTCCTCATTATCGGTCCGATCATAAATCCCATAAACAAGTCGGTACCCGTCCATAATATTCCCGCAAGTACATGAACGAAATTTAGAAACCATAATACATGGCTCATAATTGCGGCTATCATTATAGCTAAAGGTACAAGCACCCACCACTGCTTTGCAATTTCAATTTTGGGTACAAGAGTATCATTTGGGACCAGCCCTATCTCTCCCACTGACATGTATGCCTCTCTTTTGTTGATAGTTAATTTAATTTGATCCGCTTAAGTACGTATGATATGAAGAAAAAATAAAAATAATTAATTTATTTTTCAATAAATAAGATTATGAATGTAAAATTAAAATTTCTACTAAGCATTAAATTTTCGCAGTATTTTGATTCCTTCCTTGCTGTACCTTTTTAGAAAGTATTTTTTCATTTTTTCAAACGGGAAATTGTTTTTATCAATTAAGTACTGCAAACCCAGCCCGTCAAACAACCCGACAAACATTCTTGCCTCATCATGTGCGTTTTTTAATTTGAGAGATGATAACATATTCTCAATGTATCCTATAAATGCATTTGCAAATTTTACGGTAATTCTTCTTGCTGTTTCAATTATCTCCGGTTGAAGAGCTAAGCTAAAATATAATCGCCAGTATTCTTCATTGTTTTTTGTCATATCAAAATAATATTCAATAATAAATTTAATTTTTTCATAAGGGTCCTTAATTTTTAATAGTCCTTGTTCCAAATATTCGGTTTCATCGAATGCTTGAGCTAAAACGGCTTCAACAATCTTTTGCTTGCTTTCAAAATAATTATAAGCCAATCCTTTGGAAATTCCGGCATCTTTAGCAATATCGTTAATTGAAGTACCGTGATATCCTTTTAATGCAAATAAACGTAGAGCACTGGCTAAAATAACACTGCGGGTTTTTTCTCTTATTTCTTGGTTTTGTTCTTCACTGCGCGGCATAACAAAAATACTTTTTATTGATTAAATGTTCAGTCATAAAATATCTTGAAAATTTTACTAAATCAAGCGGATCTATTTCATAAAAAATGCCGGAATAACCTGCATTACGGCATGTAAAAATATAGGCAGGATGTATCATAGATTGGTGCGATTTAATTTTACTATTGTTAATTTATATGCGCTGTCTTTAATACCGGATATAAAATAATCTTATTCATAAGTTTAATGAAATAACTGTTGTATGACTCTTTAATAATATGAGGGAGCAATGAGCATTATAAAAAAATTTGAAAAGAGAAATGAAAGCTTAATTACCGGCAGACAATTTGCGGTAAGAATTGGTTTGTTTATTTTATTAGCCTTAGCAATAGAATTTACAACAGTATTATTCGGTTCTTTGGGCTTCCATTATATTGAAGGCTTAGGCTGGTTAAACAGTATGTTGAATGCAACTATGGTAATAACAGGAAACGGACCGGTATTTGAAGCACAGAATAATGCAAGTAAAATATTTCAAATTTTTTTCAGCATATTCGGAGTTATAATATTTGTGCTTGTAATTTCGGCAATTCTTGTCCCGGTCCTTCATCGCATTCTTCATATTTTTAATATGGATACAAAAGATAAAAATTAGATTATAATAAATTAAGACATGTAATTCCTTTAAACTTAACAAGAGAAAAAATCATGAAGAAGATAAATTTGAAAACGATAGAGAAAAAAATTGTATTGCGTCAGCTGCGGTTAGATGATTTTGACAAACTGGTTCAACTGCAAAAACTTTGCTTCCCGGGAATGCAGACTTGGACGCGTGAACAGATTGAAAGTCAGCTCAAGTATTTTCCGGAAGGACAAATTTGCATTGAGCTTGACGGTGAGATTGTAGCTTCATCCAGTAGTCTTATCATCGATTTTGATTTATATGAAGAAATTGATAATTGGAAAACTCTTAGTGAGCAAGGATATATTACAAATCATGATCCCGAAGGGGAAACTTTGTACGGAATTGAGATTATGACACATCCGGATTTTAGGGGAATGAAGCTTGCCCGGCGGCTTTACGAAGCACGAAAAGAAATTGCCAGGAAATATAATTTAAAAAATATAGTCGTAGGAGGAAGAATACCGGGATACAGCAAATATAAAGACAAAATGACTGCCCGCGAATATGTTGATAAAGTTTTAAGCAAGGACATTCATGATCAGGTTCTTACTACACAGCTTGCAAACGGTTTTGTATTGAAAAGGATCATACCTGCATATCTTATTAGCGACGAGGAATCGGACGGATTTGCAACTTTGCTTGAATGGTCCAATATAGATTATGTACCGAAGAAAGGAAAGAAAGTTGTCAGTTCAAAAAAAGTAAGGATTTGCGCCGTGCAATACCAGATGAGAGAGATTGACAATTTTGAAGATTTCGCCCAGCAGTGCGAATACTTTACAGATGTTGCATCCGGTTATAAAAGCGATTTTATTTTATTCCCCGAGATATTCACTCTTCAGCTGTTATCATTTCTTCCTAATGAAAGACCCGGAGTTGCCGTACGCAAGCTGGCGGAATTCACACCGCGCTACCTTGAACTGTTCAACAATCTGTCTATTAAGTACAATTTAAATATTATCGGCGGTTCTCATTTTACTTTGGAAGATGATAAACTTTATAATATAGCTTATCTTTTTAGAAGAGACGGGTCAATTGAAAAACAGTATAAAATTCATGTAACGCCTAACGAAAAAAGATGGTGGGGAATTCAACCCGGTGATAAAATTGAAGTTTTCGAAACCGACAGAGGAAGAATAAACATTCAGATATGCTACGATATAGAATTCCCGGAACTGAGCAGAATTGCCGTATCCAAAGGTGCCGAAATTATTTTTATCCCGTTTTGTACAGATGAACGTTACGGATACCTGAGAGTAAGACAATGTGCGCAAGCCAGGTGCATCGAAAACGGTATTTATACGGTAATGGCGGGAAATGTGGGCAACCTTCCTTTTGTAGAGAATATGGATATTCAATATGCCCAATCAGGTATTTTCACACCTTCCGATTTTATGTTTTCTAGAGATGCAATTGCAGCCGAGTGTACACCAAATGTTGAAACTGTTGTACTAAACGATGTTGACCTTGAACTGTTAAAGAGATATAAATCCCAGGGGAGTACGCTTAACTGGTTTGACAGAAGGAAGGATTTGTATGAAGTCGTTTTGAAAAAATGATAAATATTTATGTAACACTAAACACAAGTATAAAGTACATTCTTGCGTTTTAGTATTTAGTTTGATATAGTAGAAATTAATAATGATGAATATGAAGTGTAAACGAATGAGAGAATGAATTTGAAGAGTGATACAATAAAAGTGGAAAAACATATTTATCTAATACGCCTGAACGAACAATTAAAAGATTTCGAAAGTAATTTTAATTCAATTAAAGAAAAAGTTGAATTAAAAAAATTCACCGACGAAAAAGAAGTCCGGCAGAAATTTAATAAATTAAAAGAATGCATGGACAGACTTTCCTGGAAAATTCATCATTTAAAAGAATCCGAAAATGTAGTAGATAATTTGGTCATGCAATCATTTGATGATTCTATTGATGAGATTAACTGGCGGATTGATAGTATTGAATCGGCAATGGAAGGTAAACATTTATGGGATGCAGGTGACGATTTAAAAAGAGGCAAGAACAGATTAAAAAATTTAATTGAATCAAACAAATAAAGTTAGGATAATTATTTTATAAAGTATTAAAACTTTAGTGAGGGGAATGTGAGCAGAAACCGGAATATTTAACTATAATTAGTTGATAAAGATATCTAAAGGGAAACTAATAAAATCATATAAGATTATTATGGATAATCTTTATTCATATTTTCCTTTTCTATACCGGCAAAAGATTTATAAATCGGATCTAATCAAAACATTCCTCAACGTATTAAAAAGAATTAACACTACCCGGCTTGAAAAACAGGTAAGCATTCAAGATTAAATAATTTGAATGTTTTTTACTTATTGTAAAAGACTCTATTCTACAATATTTATTAAAGTAATTTTGGGCTTACTTAAGAATAAGTTGAACAACATGAAAGGAAAAAATTATGTCAAAAATAGCAATTAATGGTTTAGGAAGAATAGGACGCGCAGCATTAAAACAAATTATAGAAGAACCTTCATTGGAATTAGTAGCTGTAAATGATCTTATCTCTGCTGAAAATTTATCATATCTTTTAAAATATGATACGGTATACGGAAGGTTTGAAAAAAAGATTGAAAAAGATAACGATAATCTAATAATAGATGGGAAGAAATACAGGCTTCTGCATGAACAAGATCCGTCCAAACTTCCGTGGAAAGAACTTAATGTAGATATTGTTCTAGAATGTACAGGCAGGTTTACAAAAAAAGAAGATTTGGAAAATCATGTAAAAGCAGGTGCAAAGCATGTTATTCTTTCGGCACCTTCCAAAAGTGATGATGTTGAAACAATTGTACATGGTGTAAATACTTACAAAGAAAATCCGCAAATAATATCATGTGCAAGCTGCACTACAAATTGTATAACTCCGGTTGTAGAAATCCTTGGAAGAAAAATAGGGATAAAAAAAGCTATCATGACTACAATTCATGCTTACACAGCTTCGCAGTCCATTGTTGATGGCCCTAATAAGAAAATGAGAAGAGGGAGAGCCGGTGCCGCTAATTTTGTTCCGACATCTACCGGTGCTGCAATTGCTACTACAAAAGCTCTGCCGCAGTACAAAGGAAAATTTGACGGAATTGCCGTAAGAGGTCCCGTACCGGCAGGTTCTATTGCAGATATAGTATTTGTTACTGAAAAAAATACATCTGTCGAACAAGTCAATAATATTTTTAAGGAAGAAGCTAATAGTGAAAGGTACAAGGGAATATTATGTGTAACGGAAGATGAAATTGTTTCTTCCGATATTCTTAAAACCGCTTGCGCATCTACAATTGATTTGAGTATGACACAGGTTGTTGACGGTGATCTTGTTAAAGTACTTGCCTGGTACGACAATGAATGGGGTTATACAAGTCAGATGGTTCGCGAAGCAGTTAAATTATCCAAAGCGTAAATAGGATTAAGCAGAAAATAATAAGATGAATATAATAACTATTACGCCTAATAAGACGCTTGATACTATTTCTGTTTTTAATACGGGTGTCTCTCTTATCAAACCTTATGTGTAAAAAAATGATAATATTTACGTATTGGAAAAAAGAGATTTCCGGCATAAAATTACCGAAAATTATAAAAGGTTAGAATCGTAAAAATTATTTAGAAAGGGTAAAATATGTCTGAAAAATCAGAAGATTACAAATCAAAGAGCTCGGCAAAAACTCTGCAAGAATCTGAAAACGATACATCAACCAACTTGACGGATAAATAAAGGTGAAAATAAATAAAAATGCCGGAAAACCAGCCAACATGGAAATTTTTATTAACTAGCTAAAACTTAGCAATGAAAAATAAAAACAATGTAAATAAAATTTATAATTTATTACCAACAGAAGTTGAAGGATTTGATTCGCTGGCCGAGCTTGCTCTCGATATGCGCTGGTCGTGGAATCATTACGGAGATAAACTCTGGAGAAAGTTAGAGCCGGAATTGTGGGAACTAACACAAAACCCATGGGTCGTTTTACAAACTGTTTCACCTGAGAAGCTTAAAAACTTTTTGGTAAATTCAACTTTCAGAAAAGAAGTGAATGAACTTCTTAATATAAAGAGGCAAAAATCCGAAGTGCCCGCATGGTTTCAACAAAACCATTCAAAATCCCCTTTAACCTGCATTGCATATTTTAGTATGGAATTTATGTTGAGCGAGGCATTGCCTATATATTCCGGCGGACTTGGAAATGTTGCCGGTGACCAGCTTAAAGCTGCAAGCGATTTAGGTGTACCGGTTGTTGGTGTGGGATTACTTTATCAACAGGGATATTTTAGGCAATTAATTGATAAGAATGGTTTACAACGGGCTTTATTCCCTTATAACGATCCGGGACAATTGCCGATTACTCCTCTGCGAAAATCTAACGGAGATTGGCTGCGGCTTGAAATTGATCTTCCGGGTTATTCGGTATGGCTGCGTGCATGGCAAGTTCAGGTTGGCAGAGTTAAGCTTTATCTTCTGGACACTAACGATGCAGCGAATTTCCCTGCTCATCGGGGCATAACAAGCGAGCTGTATGGCGGCGGGCCGGATCTGCGGATTAAACAAGAGATAATTCTTGGAATAGGAGGATGGAAACTCTTGAAAGCTCTTGGCATCAAACCGGAAGTTTGCCACCTGAATGAAGGTCATGCCGCTTTTGCTGTGTTAGAACGCGCAAGAGATTTTATGGAA
>JBJKQP010000122.1:0-9331 GCA_046705105.1 Ignavibacteriaceae bacterium
TATTGAAGCCTTCTAATTTATAAGTATATTCGTTACTTGCAGTGTTGTAATAACTTAATGCGGAAAAATCGAAGTCCAATATATTGTCTTTATAATTAAGTTCTATATTTTTTTTAACGGATATTCCCGTTTCGTATATAGGTTTGCCTTCTTTATTATCGGTATTGTAGAGTTTAAATCCCGTAAACACAACAGGAGGAATAAAAGGATTATTCTTAATACTGTCCGGTTGAAATATATTTAGCCCGCTAACCCCGCCGAAGTAAATATCTCCGGTCCTTTTATCTTTAGCATATGCAAACTGGTTGAACTCGTCCGCCTGCAGCCCGTCATTATAATTATAATTTTTAATTTTACCTGTATGAGGATTTAATTTCGATATTCCTTTATTAGTACTCACCCAAATATTACCGCTGTTATCTTCTTCTATACCGAAGATCATATCGTTACTTAGGCCGTCTTTTCGATAATATGATCTAAATGTACCGGATTTCTTATTAAGTTTGCTCAAACCGCCGGTTGTTCCGACCCAAATAGTTCCGTCTTTAGTTTTGCAAAGTGAGACTACTATATTACCGCTAAGACTTGTAGTATCCGAATCGTTATGCAAATATTTAACGAATGTTCCACGTATAGTATTCATTTTTTCCAAACCGGCACCGTAGGTACCTACCCAAAGAGTACTATCATTGCCCGGTAATAAAGACCAGATGCTGTTTGAACCTATACCTATAATATCGGACTTTTTGTAAGTATAAGATTTAAAAACACCTGTTTTCGGATTTAACTTATCTAGTCCTCCTGCATATGTACCTATCCATATATTACCTTCTTTATCTGCGCAAAGAGCATAGATCCGGTTGTCGCTTACTGTATTGGAATCAGAGGGATTATGTATGTAATGTTTGAACTTTCCTGTTTCAGGATTTAACCGGTCAAGTCCGCTGCTGAAAGTACCTACCCAGATCTCGCCTTTAGGTCCGGTGAAAACAGTATTGATGCTATTGCCGGATATACTTTGGGGATTTGAAGCGCTGTGCTTGTAAACAGTAAATTTTCCGGTAGTTTGATCAAACCTGTTTAATCCCCCGTTTTTAGTGCCTATCCAGACAATACCCGGCTTACCTATGGAAATTCCCGCAATAAAATTGTCGCTTAAACTGTTGCTGTTCCCCGGAATGTGCATATAAAGCTTAAAGTTATTTTCGGAAGGATCAAAATAATTAACTCCGCCGTCGGATGTTCCAATCCAAATTACTCCGCTTCTGTCCTGGTAAATGGAAAAAATAAAATTATCGCTTAAGCTCGAAGGATTTTTAGGATCGTGTTTATAGCTGTAAAATCGACCAGTTTTAACATCGAATTTATTTAACCCGCCGTTAACTGTCCCTATCCACATCGTTCCGCTTTTATCTTGAAAAATCGGCCATACCCAGTTATCACTTATACTGTAAGGATTGTTATTGCTGTGACGGTAATGTATGAATCCGCCTGTTTTCTTATCATATTTATCCAGCCCGTTGTAAGTGCCGATCCAAATATCTCCTTGATGATCGCTATAAACGTAATAGACTTTGTTATCGCTTATGCTTGAAGGGTTTGAAGCATTATGTTTATACCAGGTTGTATCTCCGGTAACGGTATTATAGGCCATCAGTCCTTTCCCGCTTCTTCCGCTCGCCTCCCATCTTATTCCCGAAGGATTTTGAAAGGAAGGAATAACTGCGTCCCCGTTCATTTTACTTAAGTTAATACTATCGGACGGGATTGTAGTAAAATTTTCATTCAGCGGATTATACCTTTGTACAATACCGCTTATTGTTTCAAAATATAAATTGCCTGCACTATCCTCATGTATAGAACTTATAAAATTTCCGGCAAGGCTGTGAGGATCCGCAGGAACGTTTCTGAAAACTTTGAAGTTGTAGCCGTCGAACCTGTTCAAACCATCCTGCGTACCAAACCACATAAATCCTTTTCTATCCTGGAATATGCAGGTAACGGAATTCTGCGACAGACCGTTTTTATCCGTCAAATGTTTAAAACGAATCGATTGTTGTGCAGTGACATTCGTTAGACAAGTTAGCACGTCTAATATTATTAATAAAATAAACGCAGATAATTTCTGCAGCATATAACACCTTTTGGCAACTGACATCTTATCTCAATCCCCCCTCATTCCCATCAACCCCTTCCCTTTGGGAAGGGGCAGCGGATGGGCTTTTATTTCATTAGGACCATCTTCTTTATTTGATAATAGCTTTGTTTAAGATCTGTGGCCTTTGCACTTAGTACATAAATATAAATACCCGATGATAAGTTATTCGCCTTCAATTCAATATTATAGTATCCTGCATTTTGAACTTGATCTACAAGTTTAATTACTTCCTGCCCTAAAATATTATAAAGGATAAGTTTTACTTCACTGTTAAAAGGCAGACTATAAGATATTGTGGTTGTCGGATTAAACGGATTTGGATAATTTTGAAATAACTCGTATTTAACGGGAAGATCTAAATTAACTTTAATGGAGTTAGAATATCTATACGACCCGTCATTATCAATTTGCTGTAATCTATAATAGTAGCTGCCTGGTGTTAAGTTCGAATGATCTATAAAAGAATACTGCTTAGTAGAATTACTAGTACCGTTTCCTTTAATAAAGCCTATCGATTGCCATTCCGAATTTTTTACCGAATCCATCCGCTGGACATTAAATCCGTAATTATTTATTTCCGTAGCTGTTCTCCATCTTAAATTAATAGTATTTGCAACTACTTGTGCAGCAAAGGATGATAGTTCAACAGGCAGAGGAATGGAAACTTCAATTATATTTGAATTATCACTTGTTCCCGCCGAATTGTACGATCTTATCCTATAATAATATGGTGTATTAAATGATAAATTCGTAACCGTAAGAGTAGTTACATTCCCGACATCAAGATCATTATAATTACTTAATATAGAATTGAAATTAATATCGGTAGCTACATCTATTTTATAACCGGTAGCACCGGGAACAGCATTCCAATTTGCCGAAAAGCTTGTTGATTGAATATTTGTAGCCGAAGTAGCAGTAGGCGTAGGGTTGTTAACAAAATAAACCGTTTGAGAGTAATCCCTGCTGAAAGTATTGGCTTTACTTGCATTAATATTAAATATATAGTTTCCTGCAGATGACGTGTTTGTAAACTGTGCTTTGTAAAGTCCGTTTACTATATGCGTCAAATTTATTTTCTGATGTGTACCGTCGGGTAAGGTAACATCTGCGGTAACAGTTGCATCGGTAATAGGAGTACCGGATACTATGTGTACATCCGATTGAGGTCCGCCTCCGTTATCGAGTTCTGCTTGAACAGTAACAGTATCTCCGACATTGAACCTGGTATTATTAAAGGTTACATCCATAGTAACGTCGGTTGTGGCCACAACGTAAACCGAATATGGTTCCGGTGTTGGCGGAAATACAATACCATATACATATAACGACCAGCTTCCCGGTTTCGGATTTTTTATTTTATAATATTTATAGTTCGGTCCCGAGAAGAACTGAATATTAGGATTAGTCAATGCCGAATCCTGTGTAATTAATTTTCCATCGGGATCCTCAAGAGATAATCCAAAGTCACTTCCCTGCCATCTTAGTCCGGGTTGTATTTGTGTAGTTCCCGTATCTACAACCGCACCCTGCCATCTCAAACCCGGCTGCGGTACGCCGTTCAAATCACCTGACGAACCGGTAGCAAAATATGTTAGCTGTATACCGGTTAAATTCCGGAAATAAGTATCTATAATATTCCCTATATCCGTAGCACCGCTTGCCAATGAATAAGTTCCTTTTGTACTATCGGAAATTACGTTCAGATTATTTTGATAGGCAACATTTGTACCTTCGTATCCGATAGTAAATATTTCCGTGCCGAAACTGCTTATTGAAGGAAGCAAAGATTCCGCTGTAGGTGAACCGCTTTCCTGCCCGGTACTGTATAATATCATTACCGGCAGATGCGTAGGTTCACCGTTTATTTGCAGTTGGTTCTGCGCAGCCTGAATACCGCTTCCCAAATTATTTGAGCCGGCCGTGGTCATTCCGTTAATAGCTGCATCTACATTTGATCTTACTGTTTCATTATCTATAGATGTTAGAGGTAGTATAACCGTATTAGGCAGTTCAACTATGCCTACACGGTCGCCGTACCTTAGATTGCTTACAAGTTCCAATGCGCTGTTCTTTGCCTGAGTAAAAGCATTTGTTATACCCGTAAAACTTGTTGAGCCGTCGAAGACAAGCATTATATCGAGTCTTGACGATTTAATATTATTATAGATAAATCGTATTCCGGCAACATCACCGCTATCGAGAGTGCGTTTCTTTGTCTCATTCTCCCTAATCAAGCCGTACATTGTTTCATCCTGGTTGTTGCTTCCCATCCCCGGCAGGTAATAAGGCACATTTGAAGGATTGTAAAGATCTCCCAGTCCACCGTAATGGCCAATCTCGTGTGTAGCCACATTTTGTACATCCATCGTATTAGTCAAACTGTCGGTTGACCATTTAAAATCCTGTGCATTGTAAGCAATGTCTGCATCGGTTATATCACCGTTAAGAGTATTATATCTTACTCTCGTAACTCCGATGGTATTCGAATCCGTACCGGTAATCTGTTCCCAATTGGAAGTTATCCATACATTGTTATTTATTCCGTCCGGATTGCCGCCCCACTGATTCGATGTAGTGTTTCCTCCGTCGGTATAATTTATCTGAGGCAAGTTGTTCCACGTAGCATATCCTTTTCTAATAGCAGCAGGAAATTGTGAATTAGCATTAGCCACGCTGCTGCTTATTTTGTAAGTTGATTGTCCGTTCGGCCAATGAAGAGGTATCCCGGATACGGTTGTGTTAACAACAAAATGATTGCCGAAGTTTTTTGTTAATACTTCAGTCGATTTATCCTGTGAGAATTCAGAAGTATTTCCGAGCGGATCCGTTGCAGTTGCGGTTATTGTTTCTCCCGGCGATACTGCTAATGATACTGTAAAGTCTGCATTGCCGTTCGCATCTGTTGTTACGGTTGAAGTCCCAAGGTAAATCCTTCCTTCACCGTAGCCGGAAGGATCGGGAGAATAATTCCCGAAGAATTCCAAAGTGTATTGAGTATTAGGCTGACTATTAAGCGTACCCTGCACTGCTTGAAGATCTGCAGACGCCAAACTAATTACAGGATAATTCTGAAGATTATTGGGACCAGTGTCTTTATCGCCGGCATCGTTTTGCACGATGCCTGAGCCTAATGCTATTCCTAGTCCGCCGTTTTTATAAATCGAATTCCTAGATATTTTATTTTCTGTTCCCGAAACTACAACGATCCCGTCGCTTCCGTTATATGCAATTACATTTCCGGTCGATTCGGTATCGCTGCCGAATAACCCGCCGATATTATTTGAATCGCTTTTACTTGAAGTATCACCAATCTCTATACCTGCATTTATGTTACCTAAAAGAGAATCTCCTTGTGAATCGGTTCCGATGTAATTCCCGATTATATTATTGCTGTGTGCCGATCCGGAAATCATTATACCGGTACCATTTCTGCAAATTGTATTTCCCGCTCCGGGTTGTCCGATCAAATTTGCAAAAGAGCTTTGATTGATATTTATTCCTAAACCGTTAGGCACTGCCGTGGTTCCTGTATTAGATATACCTATTAAATTAGAGATTACTACATTCGCGGAAGAGCCGCTATTAATTAAAATTCCTTCTTTCTTATTTCCTGAAATTACATTCCCTAGAGACTTCGAACCAATAGTATTGCCGGATGATTTAGATATTGCAATCCCGACTCCGTTAGGCACCGGAGCTGTACCCGATGCGTTAGTCCCTATAAAATTATTTATTAAACTATTATTGCATGCATAATCTATAAATATTCCTATTGCATTACCGGATATAATATTTCCTTCGCCGGATTTTAAACCGCCTACCTGAGTATTTTTAGAATTGCTTGTAATCCACACTCCTGCAAGGCTGCCGTTCCCCATAGCAGTAGTTCCGTCCGGTTCAACACCTATATAATTTCCCTTGATAAAATTATTCGGAGGTCCGTTCACAACAATTCCTGCTTGAAGATTCCCAACGATTACATTTCTATCACCGGGATTACAACCGCCTATTAAATTATATTGGCCGCTGCCACCTATATCAATTCCTCTATCATTACCTAAGTTACAAACAGTTCCGGATGCGTTGGTCCCGATGTAACACCCTAGGATTTCGTTATGGGAGGACAATATTTCAATACCTGCACCAATCCCGTTACAATGGAATCCGTATATTACAAGTCCCTTTATTATGCTGGATCCGCACTCGAGTAGTAATCCGTTGCCTGCCGATTTACCCAATGCGCTTCCGTCAATTTCAATCAAAGGAGTGCCTGAATAACCCGGTTCGCTTGTACCGTCTATAAATACCGGATGTGTTATTTTTGGCAAAAGAGAGCAAAGCTTGATGCAATGAACTCCAGCAGGTAAAATATTAAACTTGATTGTATCGATTCCCGTAGTAGAATCCGCAAGTTCTATTGCCCGGCGTAATGTAAGTGAAGCATTCGCACTATCGCTTGCAGTTGTTACGATATATGTCCGTGCTTCCAAATTGATTGTAATTACACAAAAAATAATTATTATAAATAAATTAAACAGTAAATTAATGAACTTCATTTTTTCAATCTCCCAACGGCACAGCCGTTTTAATTCCAAACTAAAAATTTTTAAAGTAGGTTTTCCTAACGAACCTTTAATGCATTAACTTGACTTTTTTAATTTGACCTATAATGAAGTTAAGATTTATACCGCCTACGGTTTTTTGTTCATTCTGCGAATTTACTTGGACAGGGAACTTCCCTTCCATACCACCCGTAACCATGTAATTGGCTCCGTATTTTGTCTTTTCCAAAAACAAAAGAACGTTTTCATCGTCCTTAAATCTCGGGATATCACTGTATACTTCACCCACTGTTCCCACCTCTCCACCGGGCTGCAAAAACGATACTTCGTTTCCCTGTGAATTTCCTTTTACAAGTTGATCTACTTTAAGAGTAATTCTGGAGTAAATCCGTGTATGGTCTTTATTCCATTCTGATTGAACTTCTTTAACTTTACCGACAAATACAAGATCGGATTGCTTTGTAAGCTCAACAATCTTATTGTTTACCTGTGCAAACAATGTTATACTTGCCGGTAGGACAACCATTAAACTTGTTATTAAACATCTTTTTATTATACCGGTTAATTTTGACATAATAATCTCCTGAAATTAATATCTTAATTATAAGTCGCCGAGGATATGGAATAACAAACTCTTTCGAGATCCCCTTCAGCGTTTAAATAAAAACAAATATTTTTTTTAATTATTAGATGCGTCCGTACGCATTGAAAAGAAAAATTCTCAGTAAAATCTTATCATTATTTCGTTATATCATCGGGATTGCTTTAAACAGCCATAGGAATCATATCAATTAAAAGAAACTCTCGTAATAAAACGGATTCAGATATTTAACTTAATAAGAATAATAAATATGCCAGCCTAAATTTAAGTAATAGAATCTACGAGTAATAAACGTCCCGGTACTCCCCATTAATACCGAATGTTTTTATATTCGTACGGATAAGGATAATTTAACTTAGTTCACTCTCTAAAATAGAAATAGTGCTTAGTTAAAATAAACAGATTTTTATAAAAAACAATTAAGAACTATTGCTGTTTGATATTAAACACAAAAATTTAGAATATATAAAATAAAAATAACAAAAGCCTATTCCCTCTCCTTTGGAGTATCCTTATAAAGTCTGAAGAAGAAGAGTATTGCAGCGCAATTCGATAATTTTGGAAGCTAAATGCTAATATGCCTTTAGCGGATAGAGAATAATAGAATCGATGATCATACTATTCCTAATAAACTGTTATTTAACACAATTTATTAGATCCCAAGTTTCTCCGACCAGTAATCCGTAACGAATATTTTCTCAGGATCCATTTTTGCTCTTATTGCCAGGAAATCATTTAGTTTGGGATACTGCTGTTTAAGATAGGCCGGATCTACAGGCATATATTTGCCCCAATGATACCTGCAGCTTATATCTTTATCCGCTTTAAGCAGGTTCCAGAATTGAGGATAATAAACCTTAGCCGGATCTCCTTCGTTATATTTGAACCAGAAAATATCTATTCGAATTACGTCTCGGTCGTAGGAAGGACTTAACCAAAAATCGCTTTTCTTTGCCGCATATACTTCGCAAGAGAAAGAGCCTGTTGCCGGATACCCGGCCTGTTTGTAATAATTTCTCATTTTCCGCATCACCTGAGCGGACTTTTCAATAGGGATCCAGATCTCCGTAAATTCAACCGGTACCAGCCTGTCGTTTACTCTGTTATCCATCGGCAAGCCTCTGTACCAAACATCCCAGAATTTCTGCGGCCCCTTGGGATCCTTATCAGCATCCAGCGGAACGAACTGTTTCAGTATTAACGGAAGAATATGTTTCGGGTAAAGCCATCCGATTATTTTCAGAATTATTTTAATTATGAATGAAAGTGATTTTATATTCTCAATTACTTTCCAGTTTCCTACTACCGAATAAAACAATCCCCCGGCAGCTTCCTGAGGATACTCTGTTCCCCACATTTTTTGAAACTCAAGATAAGGCCTCGGATGAAAATCTTCTTTTGTCCCTGTCTGTTTATTATAATCTCCGGGTTTCATCTGCCGGGCTTCCCATACAACCATTCTCTCCAATCCGTATTGAGGCCACCACATCAGCCTGGTGTATTCCGTATCGATTAAAAAATCCTTCAGACTTTTTCTCACAGAGTCGCCGTTTCCAAATAAATCTATTGTGCAATCATCAACACCGGTTGTTGTCTCCTCGCCTATGATATCGAACTTATCAACAAGGTTAAAAGTAACTTCCGTAATTATTCCTAAAAGCCCCAATGATACCCCCGCCGCATAAAAAAGATCCCCGCTTTCTCTATTAATTATATGGATCTCTCCGTTACCGTCAATTAGTTTTATCTCGGCAATCTGATCCCCGAAGGAGTGTAAAACGGAACCTCCGGCTGAACCGGTAGATATAAATCCACCAATAGTCTGGTGAATTATTCCTCCCATATCCGGAACTGCTAGTCCTTCCTGATCAAGTTGATAGAATAAACTATTTATTAAATTCGAAGTACCGGAGGGATCATAAGGGTCACGGCCTAGATGACATCCCGCCTGAACTTTTACGGTCTTCTTTGTTTTATCGATTTTGACGTCTCTTAATTTATCAAGCA
>JBJKQP010000123.1:0-3151 GCA_046705105.1 Ignavibacteriaceae bacterium
CAGGACTATTTCCGTTATCAATTCTTTTGTATTCAGTTAAATAATAAGCCAATAATAATCCTGCCCCAAATCCTGCTGCAGTACCGGTTATTAACCCAACCGGGGCACCAAGCCAATGATTTTTATAACTTATTCTGCTTATCTCTTGCAATGAGATACATTTTGAAAATCTAATATCACTATTAACAATTAAAGTATCATTTCTTATTGCAGCACCGTGAGATGAATTAAAAGTGCTATCATTGGTTAATATAATTTTTATGTCCTTGTTTTTTACTGAATTGTTAAAGTCTTCATAAAACTTTTGTTTGGATGGATAATCTTTTAACGTATAGGTTGATGAGCAGCCTGCTAAAAAGATTACCAAACCAAACAAAAGTAAGTAAATATTTTTCATGTTATTCATTAACAAACCTAATTAAGGGTTGAATTGATAGGTATAAGTATACCCGTCTATCCAGCCCCAAATAGCTCCGGCAATTGTGCCAATCACGGTTGGGCTATAAATTAGGTATAACGCTTCGTCTGTTGTTAGGTTATTGTCACCTATAATATTAGCTGTTATCCAACCAGCGGCAAATCCTAAAATGGTACCAGTAATTAATCTTAAGGGAACACCTAGCCAATGATTCTTATAGCTTATATTTTTTATTTTATCTAATGGCATTAACAATTTTTTAACAGTTAAAGTTTTTATCTCGTTAAGGTTAATTGAATCTTTTAAGAAGGAGATATTTTCAGCTCTAAGTTCTTGTCCATTAATCAATAGAATATTTGCTTCTTTATAACCAGTGTCCAAGTAATCTATTTTTTCAATATTGGATGTTGGAATAGTGTAATTGTTTTTTATTTGTATTTTATTTTTAATATATAATGTATCGTTGATTATTTCTGTTTTATTATTAGTGTAAAAAGATTTATTGTATAGCAAGGTTATTTTAACTTTTTTATTTTCTGCAAAATTATTATACTCTTCGTAAAATTTTTGTTTGGATGGAAAATCTTTTAACGTATAGGTTGACGAGCAGCCTACCAAAAAGATTACCAATCCAAACAAAAGCAAAAAAATATTTCTCATATTATCCGAAAAATTGCAGCAAGTAATTGTTTCACAAATTGAAATTAATTCCGAAGTCAAATGCAGTTAAAGAATTAAGCTTATATGGCTGCAGACTAAAATAACTTTTAAGAATTGAATTAGAAACCGGAAAATATTGAGATAGTTCTATATACACAATATTATTAGGGCTGTATCCGATTCCTAAAACCAACATATTCAAAGTCTTTCCGTAAACAATTGCATTCTGGTCAAGTCCGGTATTATGATGAATGTCAATTCCACCGGAAACATAAAGATATTTTTTATATACATGTGTTTTCAAATTAAATGAAAAATCAAAGCCGCTAATATCTTTAGAGCCAAACATTCCGCCTAATCTAATTTCTTCAGTAAGATCGTTCAGGACAGGTACGCTTCTTTCCGTTATACCGGAACTAATATACAGATGAGAAAAAGGGACGAATTCCGAACCTGCTGTAGTGTTTTCAAATGTTGATTCGGACCTAAAACCTAATTGAAATGTTTGGGAATATAAAAACTGCAATGGTAATAGCATATATAATATGTATAACATTTTAATCATTTTTTACCTCCTTAATTTATCACATCTAAATAATCTTTATTTAACAAATAATTTCATTGAAAGATTAATATTTTTGATATTAGACTACTCTATAATAATATTTTGATAAAAAAACTTTATAGAGTAGTCTAATGATTAAAACTTTATATCAATAAGCTACCCATTGTTCTTGACCAGTATAATAGCTATCATATACGTACCAATCTCCTTCCGATGGATAACTGCAATTTGTGCATGGACTTGGTGAACTACATTTCCAGATAATTATTAATTGTTTAGACAATCTTAGTAACCAACCATTTGCCCATGCAGAATATGAATATTGCTGAAGAAGACTTAAACTATTATAATCATGGGCATATAACCAAATATCGTTTAACCCTAGTTGGTTTGCTTTTCCGAAGCATGAACTATAATCTGAATAACCAGTTCCGTCTTGATTGTACTCAAGGCTAATCCAATCGGCAACATTCTTTGAACCATATCCATTCTTAAAAGTATTCCAAGAACTAGTAACATCGCCTTTATAATAATCATCCATAATATAAACTAAAGGTACGGAAACAAGTTGCTCATAAAAGGAATTTGGACTAAGCCAACTTGAAACTGTTAAATTTGCAGATGGATAATTTGCTTCTAAATAACTAATATATGTTGAAAGGTCACCAGCGGACCATACAACCGTATTGCTTTCATATGGTTCATCAATGTAAGTTCTATTAATGGTATAACCGGAAGAGTTTACATCGGAAAGTTGGCTTTGATAAGTTGATTGACTAACCATTTGTAACATTAAATTATTAGTTGTAAAACCGGCTTGTAAAGCAGAATTTCTTTGAGATGAATTAGTAATTATTTTTTCTCTAAAACCAAGGGTATATGCCTGAGATGGCGTTAACCAATCTCCCCAAATTCCTAATTTTTTACCACTTGTAGGTTGATACTGGTTTTGATATACCCAACCTTCTTCTTCATAGGTTGTACAATCCTGTACATTTGGGGTAATTGTATTTGGTTGTGTCGGAATATTTTTATGCTTGGAAAAGTATTGATCTAGTAATTTAATTTCCTTTGTAGACATCCCCTTTTTTACGGAAATGGTTAATTGGCTTTTTGGCAAAGTAATAACAGTATCTTCAGTAGCATTTATAGTTGTTGCAACAGACAAGGTTTTTGTTTTTGCCAAAGTTTTTGAACTCGACTTACTCACCGCTTGGGGGGGGGGTAGTAATTAGGTCTTCGCTGCCGCAGCTTTGTAATAATGTTAGTACCATAGCAGCACATAAAATAGTAAAAAGAAAGGTTAGTTTCATGTCAATGCCTCCTGTATTTTGGTTGGTTTATAATTATGTATATAATTTACCCGCGGGTAAGTTAAAAAAATTATTATTAAAAAAAATCAGTAGTTCTACTGATTTTAAACTAGGAAGAGTGACTAGAAAAAACTAGGAAGAATTCCTAGAAATACTAGGAAGAGTGACTAGAAAGATGGAATATGGAAGATGGAA
>JBJKQP010000124.1:0-4239 GCA_046705105.1 Ignavibacteriaceae bacterium
CATAGCTTATTTTTACCGTATCATAACTTTGAGAGACTCTTAAATTGCTGAACATTTGCGCACAAGAAGTTGAATAGGATACCAGAATCATTCCGGCAACGAGAATAAAATAATATACGTACCGGCCGGTTTTTCGGCAATAAGATATCATCTTTAACCCTTATTTATTTAAAAAGAAAATTTGTCATAATAAGTATCTTCTAAATTCATTTACCTGCGGAATGTGAAACCTCTACCAGCAACGACATGATATTTTTTCCTCTGCTTTTAGAAGCAAAGTCAACTATACCTGTTTTTTCCAAAGTTACTTCCAAATTCTTCCCGGAGACTAATTTCCCTTCAAGCACCTTCTGAAGTCTATCATAAAAATCACCATTGGATTCTTCTATACTCTCGGCTATAGAATCAATTGCCAATTTTATCGGTGAGTATAGAAACCATAAGTATGTTTTTCCGGTTGTCTTATCAAGCTGAAAATTATATCCTTTTCCGGGAAGTGCAATATCGTTTTGTTTATAGGGTAGATAAGGATTTATTTTTTTATTAAAGGGAAAAATAACTTTGCATTTATAAGTTAAGTCGGAACCGATTGCATATACATAAGCAGGCTCATGATTAGATAAAATTAAATTAAATCGTGTACCGGAGGGATAAGTATCCTGTGTCTTAAAATATTTTCCGTTGTAATTTAATTTCATCATTTGGCCGGAGTTTAAAGTTAACAGCACCGAACCCGACAAATCATAAATATTTTTGTTTTGTTCCGGCCGGGGAATTTCTTCTCCCGCCCAGACACAAAAATGAATAAAATCTCGGTATCTTATCCATGAAAATCCTCCTTTTCCCCAATCCGTTCCCCAACTGTTTATTACTTCAAACGCACCGCCGTATTTATCGTCGTCGTAGCCTATTACTACCAGAGCATGCCCTCCGAATGTTCCGGTATAATCAGTGCTGTCAGGGTTCCATACTTCACCTGCATGTTCGAATGAATCGGGACAATTCATTGCTATTACAACAGGATTTCTTTCATCCAAGCTTTTCTTAACAAGTATTACTTTATTCTTTTTATCTCGGTAAGCAATAGTTCTATACTCTTTGATTTTATTTTTTAAGGCTAGTTCTTTAAGGTAATCCTTAACAACTAAATCGCAATTGTATGAAAAGTTTTTCATACTTAGTACGCCTTCGGTTTTAAGGATATTAAGTCCCTGTACAATACTTGTTCCCGAGTTGCATCCCGGATGCATTCTAATTTGATTATAAATAAAAGAAGGTGAGAACGCATTGCTGTCTATTTCGGCTTTGTCCCAATTATTCTGAATAGCAGCTACCATTGTTCTTGCAGAGTATGCAATTGCCCAGCCCGAACAGGTAGATAACGAACCCTGGTCGCCCGGTGTTGGTGCATATTTTTTCAGTGATACTCTGCGCGGAAGATTAATTATATCGCGCTGCATAAGTGCCGGAGCCCGGGGACAATTTTCGAAAATCGACTTGTTTAATAAAGCCCCTCTTCCGTGAACCTGCGAATGCAACAGCCCGATTGGAAGCAAAAATAAAATAAGCAATAACATCCGTTTCATAAAGTTAAATAACCCGGAATACCTTTATATTAAATTTGATAGAAATAATAGTGCCCTGTAATAGTTATAATTATGCTTGACAGTCATTGTCTAGGCCATGACTGAATTTCTATCGTCTTATTTTTGTCGCGGAATGGTCTGTAACATCCAAATCCTATTTAGAGAATTGTAAGTTACAGAACACTTGTATATGAAATATTTATATAAAGTAGTCCAAAAACTTCGCTTTTTAGAAATTAAATTTTAAAATTTAAATAAAAATCTTAAATGGGATAAAAGCTTTTTTATATTAAAAATAATTTGCTAAATTAATTTCATATTTGGAGGGAATTGGTTGGCATCATGTTCAATATATTTAATCACTTACTAATTGAAATTTGAAAAGAATATATAAATTCGAATATATTGGAATAACTGCATTTATATTTATCATTATTTGGTTGTTTTCATTAATACCGCTTAATCTTGAATTCCTTAATCCTGTTGAACAATCATTAAATGATTTCGATACAAGCGATATAGTATTCTCCAGGTTAAGGGAAGAACAAAAAGCTGATACGAATATTGTAATTGTAAATATAGGCAATTTGGACCGTAGTGAAATAGCAAAAGAATTAGCTATAGTTAATTCATACAAACCAAAAGTAATCGGCATAGATGCATTCTTTTGGAAACGGAAGAATTTACACGCCGATTCTTTGCTGGCAAAATCAATTGCAGGATGCAATAATATTGTCTTGGTAAGCAAACTTGGAAATTATGATAAAGAAACAAATTCTTACGATACGGTTTTTAATTCCGTAAATTATTTGGAAGGCAAGGCTTATACGGGATATGCAAATCTTCCGGGTAACGGTATTGATAATTCGATTACGGTAAGAGATTTCAAACCGGATGTGCGATATAAAAATTTGTCTTATGATGCCTTTTCCGTTAAGGTAGCTCAATTATATGATAATAAAGATGCTAAATATCTTTTGAAAAGAGCCGACAATACGGAAATTATAAATTACAGGGGAAATGAGGACAAGTTTTATTTTTTAAACACCGGGGAAGTTGAAAATCCTAAAATAAATTTGAGCTTTCTGAAAGGGAAAATTGTATTGTTCGGCTTTGCCGGAACCGGTATAGGTCCCAAAATACTGGAAGATATTTTTTATACGCCGCTAAATAAAAAATATGTAGGCAAAACAGTTCCGGACATGTATGGCATATTTATTCATGCGAATATTATATCTATGATAATTAATAAAAATTATATTGATTCCATGCCGGTTTGGCTTAACATAATATTGGCGATAATAATATGTTACTTTAATGTTTTAATTATAAAATTTATAAAATTAAAATACGGTGACTGGTTCGATTTATTCACATTATTGCTGATTGCCGTTGAATCAATATTCTTCCTGTTTTTGTCGCTGGAAATATTTTTGCACCTGCAGCTTAAGATAAGCCTTACCTTAACATTAATTTCACTGGTTTTAATATCAGATGCAATTGATGTTTATGATAACCTTAGTATTAAAGTCGTTAAAACTTTCAATAAATTAAAAAAATTATAAAGAAATGAAAACAATGCTAAATTACTTACTTGGTCTAATGATAATAATCTTAAGTGTAAATTCTTTTGCACAGGAAGATTATTTTTCCGTTTTAGCCGAACAAGGCAAAATCTCTTTGGTTAAAACAGGCGGCCGCAACTGGAAAGAAATTCAAATAGGCAGCAGAATATTTCCGGGTGAAAAGATAAGAACGAACAAAGGTTCTTATATTGCTTTGGTTTATTCGGAAGGTAATACTTTGGAAATTAATAAAGCAAGTGTTTACAGCTTTGATGGGCTGAAGGATAAAATATATAAAAATTTTAAATCATCTAATAAAAGATTTGCCGAATATGTAATTAGTGAAATTAGGAAAAAAGAAGATGATGCAGGTGAAATGAAATCACTAGGCGCAGTTGTTAGAGAAAAGCCAAATTATATTGCAGCCGGAATACCATATTCTACTCATGTTATCGATTCGAACATAGTATTTAAATGGTATCCCTATTCAAATTCCAAAAGCTACATATTTGAATTATACAACAATAACGGACAAATGTTGTACATGAAAAAACTAAGCGACACCTTATTTAATTGCCCGTTAAATATGTTTCACTTAAATAAAAATGAAAAATATGAGTGGAAAGTGACTGATTATAATAATAACAAGATTTCCTCGGATAGAAATTTTATTATGATACCTGCACCTGATAAATCCGGAGCAATTAAAGATTCGCTTAAAGAATTAAAGGAGACGTTTGCCGGAAGTAATTCTGCAATTAACAAAATAATTCTGGCTTCATTTTACCAGAATAATCAATTAAATATTGAAGCGCTTAAAGAATATAAAGAAGCTGTAAGATTAGCTCCGGATGTAAAAATTTATAAAAAAATGCTTAACAGTTTTCTTTTAAAAATGAAGCTGGACCGTATGATAAATTATTATAATTGGGGTAAACAAAAATAAATTCAGTAGTTTTTTCTATGTTGATTCTTAAATCTCAAATCTTCGGCAAATATCCCGAAATCATCTTTGGCTTTAGTACAAAAGTAGATGCCAGCAGAAGTGCCCCGTATTTTTTTAATGTATCTCATTCGGTAGGTGATGA
>JBJKQP010000125.1:0-40242 GCA_046705105.1 Ignavibacteriaceae bacterium
ATTTAAATCCTTCAGATAATTCTTTAACGGTTATTTCATCCAATTCCGAAGGTTTAATATTGGCCGGTTTTATGGAAGGTGTAATTGTTTTTTCGGCAAAAGATAACGAAGGCAGCCATGCAGCAGCAATTCCCCCCAACACGCTGGTTTTCAAAAATCTCCTGCGGCTCTCACCGGAAGAGGATTTCTTCTTATTATGCATGATATGATCTCCTTAAGTTAAAAGAAAGTTTGTAAGCAGGTTATTCTGCCAATAAAGATGTATAGCTTTTTAAGCTTGATTTTTCTTTGCGGGATTAACATAGAAAATAAATCTTATAATCTCAATTGTTAATTGTGTAAAATAAAATGAGAAAAGTATAAAGTCTTATTTGATTATAACGGTTCTTCCTAGAACTGCTTTATAATTATTAATTAGTTTGCTTTTAATTCCATTACACTGCTGAATTAATCTTTGCACTAATTTCGAAATGTGTAATTTATATCGCTGAGCTTTTTATCTAAAAAGAATGCAAATTTTTCAAATGCTATTTCAATCAAAACTTTTTCTGCTTTTTTATGACGACGGAAAAATTCAATTTCAATTGATACTTCGTCTTTTTTTAGAGTTCTTTTCCAAATGCCAGTAACCTGTCCGTTTATTACTATAAGCGGCCTGAAAATTCCGTTGTTTGAAACGGCAAGTTTATGATTATGAAAAGGCAATGAGGCTGTTCTGTCTCTGTAGCTGATAATAAATTCATCATACGCCGGTAAAACATAAACGGAATTTTCATCTACCTTTGGAAGAGAAAATGAAGTGGGCATCCAGTACGTATGCCCGTCGATATTTTCGGAAATTAAATTTGATTTAATCATTTCCAATGCATTCCGGGAATCTTTTACCGGCAAGCCGGACCACCAAATAAAATCCTGTAAGGCAGCAGGGCAGTGGCTGCTGAAATATTTTTGCGCAAGTAATGCTAAAGCTTCCTGCCGGTTAATCTTTTTTGTTTTTGGAACTCTCTCGTTTAAGAGAGCGTAAGTTTGTTTTTTCCCGATTATTTTTCCGCTGCACATAATTCCTTCAAGCTCTGCACGAAAAAAAAGATGCGACGCCCTATTATTTCCGGTAGCAATGTTTGCCTTTTCAAGCAGGTTTATCAAATCTTCACGGGTTAAATTATTGCCGCCCTTAAGTGCTTTTCCTATTATTGAGTTGCATTTTTTGTAAACCGCATTATCAAGTTCAAGTTCTTTGTCCCGTGATTTCATTTCAGATTTAATTTGCGGCGCTGTCAGCTCAAGCATCCAGTAAATGTCTTCCGGTGAAACGAAATGCCAGGTCGGCCTCATTAAATGAGTTCTTATTATTTCGCCTTTGTTGAAAGCTTCTTTAATTAGTTTCTCCGTCGAATTCTTAAGCCTAACTCCCAACGCCCATTCGGCCATATAAAAATCCTGTGCCTGCATTGCCCCCATCCGGCTTACTAATTCTTTAGGCGTTTTAAATTTAGCTGCGGCAATCTGCTGGCTTAAAAGACGGATTCGGGAGATATCTTTTAATTCCATAAAATTTTCTTATTTCTTTTCAACCCAGATGTAAGCTCGTTTACTCGGGTACTCAGCATCTTTATAGGGATATCTTTCAACTGCATTTATAATTTCAAAGCCGGTAGAGCTAAGCAATTCCATAATTTTTTCAGTCCGGAAAAAATAGAAATCAACGTCTATGATCTTTTCAAGAAACTTATCCTGATGGATTACCTTGTCGCCTATATGAAAGGAAAATAAGAAGTGGCTGCTTTTTTTTAAGACTCTGTATATTTCAATAAATGCCTGATTTACTTGTTCGTATGATAAATTAACAATTGCATAAAATGCAATTGCCGAACCAAAAAAACTTGAATCATATTTGAGATTACAAAAATCTCCTGTTTCAAATTTTATAGAAGGAAAAATTTTATTAGCAGATTTTATCATTTCCCCTGATAAGTCAATGCCGACAATATTTGTAATGCCGCAGTCATTGAGAAACTTTGTCGTTTGTCCTGGCCCGCATCCGAAATCCGCGAACATACCTTTGTCTTTATTAATCTTTGCAAACTCTTTTAATAATATCCGGTCAAAATGTTTTTTAGAAAGCTCGTCTTTAAACTCAGCCGCGTAATTTTCGGCTGTTGCATCGTAGCATGCTTTTATTTTATCTAACGACTGCATTTAAACTCCGAATATTAAAATAGAATAAATATCGACAGCAGAAACGATAAAGAAATATTTATTTGTTTGCCGGTTTACATAAAATATAATTTTTACCCGCCGATTACTACTGTCCAGGGTCTTACAGTCCATTCTTTAACAATTCCGTTTTGTACATAAGGATCATTCTTAGCAAAGTCTTCGGCTGGTTCGGGAGAGTTGCTTTTAAAAACCAGAACAACTTCATTTGCGGGCTCGGCCAGCGCACCGGCTAATATTAAATCACCGCGCTTATTTGCTTCTTCCGCATGTGCAAGATGTACTTTCCTGAAAGGTGTGCGCTTTTCGATATAATCTTCAACAGTCTTATAAAAAAGTATGTAATACATTTTATTTTCCTTATTATCCAGTCATTCAAAAAGTTTTGATATCAATTAATGAGTTTTAAATATAAATTTCCGCAAGTAACTGAATAATAAGAAAATTATCGGCAGATTAAAAACACTTTAATTATTATTTTTTCCCTTAAGACTATATCAATAATTGCCTGCCGTCCGACAGGCAATTTATAAAATAATTATTGGAACCTGTTACGGTTATGCATTTATAATTGCTCCGTTCGACCTGACGGAAAAATTACTTTTTAAATTACTTACATCCGCATTATTTCCTTTGAGATTCTTTTCTACAGTAAATTGAGAAATTATTTCCTGCAGGTTAAAAGTTAACCTGCTTAGGTCTTCTGCAGCTCTTGCAATTTGCTGTACGCCGGCTGAACTTTGCTGGGTAACGCTGCTTATTGCTTCTATGTTTTTGCTGATTTGTTCGGATGCGGAGGACTGCTGTTCGCTTGCTGCAGCTACTTGAGTTATTATATCGACTACACTGCCGGCACCGGTTATTATTTCCTTTAGAGAACCGCCCGCTTTATCGGCTAACTGCATTCCTGTCTCTACTTCTTTAGTTCCCTCTTCCATAGAAATTACAGCTCCGTCGGTGTCCTTTTGAATTTGCTTTATCATAGCTGCAATTTCCTTGGTTGCCTTCGTAGTCCTTTCAGCAAGTTTCCTAACTTCATCGGCAACAACTGCAAATCCGCGTCCTTGTTCGCCGGCTCTGGCTGCTTCAATTGCTGCGTTTAATGCAAGCAAATTCGTTTGGTCAGCTATATCATCAATTACCTGGATAATTTCACCAATCTGTTCGCTGTTCTTACCCAGCTGCTGAACGGTGAGAGCTGATTTCCTTACTACCTCCGAAATCCGGTTCATTCCGGCGATTGTTTCATTAACTACTCCGCCGCCGGTTTTAGCAAGGCCGCCGTATTTATTTGAAGCTTCCGCTGCCAAACCCGCATTTTTAGTTGTCTCAATAATAGTTTTCGTCATTTCTTCAACTGCACCTGCAACTTCGGTAGCCTGTTCGCTCTGTTCCAAAGCTCCGGCAGCCATTTCTTCGGTACTGGATGAAATTTGATTTGATGCGCTGGCAGTAGCTTCAATTGATTCAATTACATTTTTTATTATTCTATTAATGTTCTTGACTGATTTATTAAATCCGTGAAAGAGTTTTCCTATATCGTCATTATCTTTTTCAGGAATTACTTCAACTGTCAAATCACCGGTTGCAAATTTATCCATTGCCTGCATAATTTCAGTTGTAGAGCGGGTTAAATAATTTTGCAAATCTTTTATATCTTTAATATTAGTGACAGCTTCCAAAGCCCCTATTATATTACCTTCTCTGTCTTTAACCGGTGCTCCGGTGTATAATATAGGTAATTTTTCTCCATTAATATTGGAAGCTGTTTCTTCAGTAAAGACGGCATCATTCTTCATTGCTTTGTAAAGTGCGCAATTTTCCGTACGGCAATGCCCCGTCTTAAAATAATCGTAACATTTTTGGCCTATTAATTTGTCCTGGCTGTTCTTTACAAAATTTGCCCCTGTTTTATTAATATATTGTATGTTAAAATCCTTATCTATAATTAATATGGGAGAGGGCAGGTTGTTCAAATATTGAATTTGAGTCGAGATTTTTTCAAGCATAATATTAAATGTGCCTGCCAATTTGCCGAATTCATCTTTAGACTGGATATCTACTTTGGCAGAATAATCTCCGGATGTAATTTTTTGCGCAGCACTCATCAACTGTTTTAAAGAATTTGAGATAATTCTGGAAATATAATATGCAATTAGTAAACTCATCCCAATGAAGATAAACAGTACCATCATTTTCAGATTCGAAGCCGCTGCAGCTGAAGATTGTCTTTCAACCACCATTTTTTCGATCATAGGTGTTATACTCTGTACATCTTTGTGCATGAAATTTACTTCATTATTTATATTTAATATAGCGCCGGAAGCTGCCAGGAAGTCTTTTTCATAATTGTCAATTAATGATTTAATCTGATCCTTTGCAGCAGCCGGAAGATTTGAATTATCCGTATGTGTGCGAAGAGAAGAAACAGATCCTTTTAATTCCTGAACATATTTGTCCTGCTGCCGCAGGAAAAAATCCTTTTCGTGACGGCGGGACATCAGCATATCCACCATAATAGTCGGATTGTTAACTTTATCTAATATGCTTTCAACTTTGTGAACACTTACTCTCAGCTTTCCTTCCAGCCCGGAATTTTCGTTCAGACCCCTAAGTTTTATTAATTCCACAATTTTATTAAATGCCGTATTGTAATTAGATACTTTTTCAAGCAGCAAATTAAATGATTCCTCGCCACGATAAGGAGCAGCTATCGAATCCAGTCGGTTAAGAGCGTTGTCGGTTTTTTGTGCATATGCAAGCTGTCTTGTATCTAAAAAATTCGCTTCGCATCTTCTTCCTTCCAGCATGCTCATATTGATTTGGTTCATATCAATTTCTTCATGTATTAATGATAATTCATGGAATTGAAAAATCATAAATACGCCTATTAGCAAAAATATCATTCCTACTAATGTGAAAATTTTCCCCTTAACGGAAAGGTCTTCAAAGAATTTTATTTTCATCTTAATGTTCCTATTCAATAAATATTTCCGGCAGGGTGGTTCTTCCGGATATTGTTAGTATTTAAGTAAACCACAATTAATTTTCCGATTTAAGAATCTTGAACTCAACGGTGGTGCCTAAGCCTTCTTTACTTTTAAATGTAAAATGCCCGTTGTTGTTATTAATTATTTTTTTTACAATTGATAATCCAAGGCCCAAACCTTCCTCGGAAGATTTTTCTTCAAATTGGTTAAACAACTGAATATCATCGGGAGTAATATTCGAGGTGCCTTTACCGTTATCGATTATAGTTGTTTGGTAATATTCGCCGCAGTTCTTACCGGCAATAGAGATTAAAGTATCCGGGTCTGAAAACTTTAAAGAATTTTCCAAAAGTTCATTTAATATCATTTCATATTCGGGCTTTGTTATTTTAAGCATGCTCTTTTCCAATTGAATATCAATATCATCATCTCTTTTCCATTGCGTCGATTTAGTTAGTAAGAAATCGGATATTTGTTCGGGTATTAAATCGAATTCGGTTTTGTCGCCGGCATCATCAAGTAAATTGTTTTGCTGAAGCAGTTCCGAGAAAGCTAAAAATTTTTCGATGCGCCGGTGAAGCCTGCTGCCCGAACTGTATATCATGCCGGCCATTTTTACAATTTCCTCTTTAGAAAGGCCGTCCATATTTTCTTTCATTATGTCCGAAAGGCCTAGAATACCTACTAAAGGGGTGCGCAGCTCATGCGGAACCCGGCGCAGCACTAATTCTCTAAAATCTTTAATCATGCGCAAATGATTTTCTTTTTTCTTCAGCCGGGAATTAATAGCATTCAAAAGGTCATCATAGCTGAACGGTTTTGTCAAATAATCGTCTGCGCCGTTAGTCATTCCTTCCCTCATATCCTGCATTTCTACTTTTGCGGTTAAAAAGATAAAAGGAATTTGAGCGGTTGAAAGATTTGCTTGCAGTCTTTTTATTAATTGTATCCCGTCCATTTTAGGCATTCGAATGTCGCTTATTATAAGATCCGGATCGACTGAATTGGCTAGCTTAAAGCCTTGTTCCCCGTCTTTAGCGCCAACAGGATCGAAATTTTCGTTCCTCAGCATTTCAATTATATTTTCTCTTACAATATCCTCATCTTCAATTACCAATATCTTTTTCATAAATGCTCCGTAATTTACTGGTAGTATATTCGTTGTATTCCGTGAAATTTAAATCAGTTTATTGTTAAAGGGCTTTTAATGTTGTAAACGTACCTAATAAGCTGTGAACTTTTGAATGGATTATATGGCGGAGGTTAAAAGATATTTTTTCTTAATTTTGCTGAGAACCTCTTACTGGCCGTAAGAGGTTCTTTTAATCCTTTTATATATACCAGCAAGCCCGAGTTATACCATTTTTCAATCTTTTGAATGAAGTTTAAATTTATAATCGTTGATCTGTGAATTCTCAAGAAATTGTCCGCCGGCAGGTTCTTTTCCCATTCGGTTACCGATTTGCGAACCAAATAAGTTTGACCGCCTAGAAGATTAATTTTGGTATATTGATTTTCCGCATTTATGGCAAGTACTTCATTAATTTTTATAAGTTGAGGTTTATTGTTAACTTGAATAAAAACTTTGTCTTCTATTGTTAGCGATTTAATATTATTTTCTTGCCCGCTTACCAGCAATTCTATTTTCTTAAACCTTAAGTTTATTGAGTTTAATAGTTCCTGTGAATTAAACGGCTTTAATAAGTAATCATCTGCTCCTAATCTCATACCTGTTCTAATATCTTCTTTCTCAACTTTGGCCGTTAAAAAAATAAAAGGAATTCTTTTTGTAGCTTCTTCATGTTGTAATTCTTTGAGTACTTCAAAACCGTCTTTACCTATCATCATTACATCGCAGATAATTAAATCGGGCAAGATTTTTCTTACTAAGTTAGTTCCTTCCTCCCCGTTTTTTGCCATATATGTTTCAAAACCTTCTTCCAGTAAAAGTGTATAAATATTTTCTCTTACTGCCGGATCATCTTCTATTATTATAATCTTTTTTTTCATTTTTCAATCTTTTTAGGAATGTTAATGATAAAGATGGTGCCTTTTCCTGTTTGTGAATCACATGAAATACGTCCCTTGTGAAGCTCAACGGATCTTTTAACAATGGATAATCCCAAACCCGTACCTGCAATTTCGCCGACGTTGTTGCATCTGTAAAATGGTTCAAACAAGTGTTTCCTATCTTCTTCCGGAATTCCTATGCCTTCATCTTTTACAGTAAAGTTTATACTGTCGCCGTCATCTATTACTAAAAAAGTTATTCTACCGCCGCCGGGGGAATACTTAATTGCATTGGAAAGAAGATTAGTTAAAATAAAGTGCAGAAGCTTTGCATCCAGATAAAAAGTTTTTTCCTTAATCATATATCTGAAATCCAGTTCTTGGTTTCCGTTTACAAAAGTGTTTATTTCTTGGATTATTTCATAGCACAATACCGGAAGGTCCGTCAACTCAGGGTTAAATAATATTCTTCCGGAATCACTCCTGCTTATCGTTAAAACATCATCCAGAAGTTTCGTAAGATTGGTAATCGAGCTTTGAATCCGCTTTAGGTGATCATTAATTTTTTCGGCGTTCCATTTATGACCGTATCTTTGAATCAATTCCGTAGAAGACAGAATTGCGGTAAGAGGCGTCCTAAACTCGTGGGATGCGGTTGAAATGAACCTTGATTTTAGTTCGCTTAATTCCTTTTCTTTTTCTAAAGCTTGTTTCAGCATCATTTCAAATTCTTTTAATTTTCTTATGTCTTCCTTTAACTTTTCATTTGCTTTATCGAGTTCCTTTGTCCTTTTATCAACAAGTTTTTCAAGGCCTTCTTTATAGTTTTGCAATTCTTTTTCTGCAAGCTTACGTTCCGTTATATCGTGGATTATAGAATGAAGAAAGACTTTTCCTCCAATCTCAAGTTTACTGCCGTATACTTCAACGTCCCGTATCGAACCGTTTTTAAGTTTATGTCTGAACTCGTAATAGGTTTTATCTTCCAGTTTGTTATCATTTTCAGAAATTTGTTCCGCTGATATTGTATTTAGCTGTTCCAGGTTCATATTTTTAAGTTCTTCGATTGTCCAGCCGTAATAATCCTCTGCAGCTTTATTAGCATCCACAATATTTTTCGTACGGGGATCTATTAATAATTTTACAGCAGAATGATTTTCAAATATGCTGCGGAATTTTTGTTCGCTTTTTCTAAGCTCATCTTCCGCCGATTTTCTTTCTGTAATATCTCTTGCTACTATAAGGTGAGCAAGTTCTCCATTAATAATTACCGGTGCACCTGAAACTTCAACATCGACAAACGAACCGTCCATTTTAATAAATTTTTCATGTATAGCGGGGAGCAGCGTTTCATTCTCTACGATGTTTTTAATCCTATTTGTAACAATGTCTCTGTAATCTTTATGAACGAAATCTAAAACTTTTATTTTAGTCAGTTCTTCAAATGATTTAGCTCCTAGTAATTTTATCCCGCTCGGATTGGCATACAATATCCTATTATTCTGATGCACAAATATCGGATCAGGAGAAATATTAAACAAGGTCCTATATCTTTCTTCGCTTTCTTTTAACTGTTCCTCGGCATTAATACGTTCCGTAATGTCATTAAATATTACGGCAAATTTTCCTTTTTCAGGACAATAGGCAATACCCTCGAAGTGTTTGTTATTAACCGGGGAGAACATTGTATAATTTTCCGATTTCCCCTCTGTCGCAACAGGTCCAAAAACATTGAGCCAGTGTTTAAGTTCCTCGTGAGGTAAAATACTGCTTACTTTCTTGCCGATTATGTCTTCTGCTTTTGAATCCAGCAGAGATTCAAATGCTTCGTTAATTTCAAGAGTTATATAATCTGCCGGCTCGCCGTATTCATCCAATATTATTTCATTAAGAGCAAAACCGCTTTTCATTTCCGTAAAAAGCTTTTTATATTTTTTTTCACTTCTTTCTAGTGTCTCACGGATTAACTTTCTTTCGGTTATATCTCTCATTACACCGACCAGAGCATAAGGTTTACCGTACTCATTTAACACTGCCGAAGTAGTTAGATAAATAGGAATTTTACTTCCGTCTTTTTTCTTATTTATTAGTTCGCCGGACCAACCTTTTTTAATAGTCGCCGATTTTATTTCACCGGATGTCGGCTCGCCGTTATTATGAATTCGAAAAATATCAATGTTTTTCCCAATTACCTCTAACTGATTATAACCGTACATTTTGGTAAATGCTTTGTTTACAAACAATATGTTATTATTTAAATCGGTAATTGAAATACCTTCATCGGTACTCATTACGGTATGAGCGAGCAGATTTATCATTTCCTGGGATTTTTTCCGTTCAGTAATATCCCTGGCAATAATTTGAACCGCTGGTTTTCCCTTATATAATATTTTAATTGATTTTGTTTCTACTGTAATTTTTATATCGTCTATTGTCTTGAAAGTTGTTTCTTGTAAGCCGTTATTTGAATTATTCAAAATAGAATTAAGTTTTTGTTCGGTTTGTTCTAAACCGTTTAGAGATAAAAATTTTGCAAATTCCTGCCCGATAATTTCATTTTCGTTAACTGCGTGAAGCATTTGCATGGAAGCAACATTTATAAAAACAACTATTCCGTTTTGTACGACACATATTGCATCAGGAGATCCTTCAACCAATTGTTTGTATCTATCCTCGCTTTCAGTCAATTCATAATGAAGCTTATACTGTTCCGTAATATCTTTAGCCATTACCAGCCTGGTTTTAATACCGTATTTTTCCGGCAAAGGATGGGATATTATTTCAACTATGATAGTGCTTCCGTCTTTCTTTTTATGAACGGAAGGATTAGCAGTCCTAACGCCGTTTTCGGATTGTGCTAAGTTTTTTTCGAAGCCGGGTATCTCCTCTTTAGGTCTAATATCTTTCAGCGTCATTGATAAAAATTCATCTTTTGTAAATCCGTAATGCTGAATAGCCGCATTGTTCACGGTAAGAAATTTTAATGATCCGGAATCAAAAAGCCACATTGGTAACGGATTGTTCTCAAAAAGCTCTTTATATTTTTCTTCGCTTTCCGTTATCTGCTGTAAAAGTTTATTCTTTTCATTTAGATGTTTTAATTCCTCTTGCGATTTTATATGTGTTTGGTAAAGCCTGACAATATATATTGAAATCAACAGCATAAAAGAAATAAATATTGCAATTAGTAATATTGTCTTAAGCCCTACATTCGATATATACTGCGATATTTCATCACTTGGAGTTGTTACAACAATCTTCCACTTTGTGCCGTCTAGATTTACTGTAGAAAAGGAAGCTGTTTTTTCCTGCCTATTCTTCAGGGAATAACGAAATGAACCTTCCGTAGTACTTTCGGAAAGATTTAAATATGAGTTGTTCTTATGACAGTTAAAACAGCTCTTATTCATCTTGTAAAAATTATTTCCCGCCATATCAGGATGATCCTCCTGAATAATTACATTCCCTTTATTATCTATAATCCAGACGGAATGATGTGAATTACGTGAATTATTCAAATTATTTTTCTTCAGCAGGTATTGTAAGAATTTTACAGACGAGATTTTATAATCTAATATATGAGCTGACTTTTCAATTGCCTTATTTTTGTACGAAACTTTATTTTTAATCCGGAACAACAGGTTAAAATAATTATTAAAACTTTTGCCGGCTTTATTATCCCGGCCCCTTATAATTTGATAGCCATTTTTATTAGGAAGATGGTTAATTATGGTTACGGGGAAATCAGAACCGGCAGTAGAGGATATTAATTTACCGTTTGAATTATATATTGCAATTCCTTCTATATAATTTGCCGAAAGCAAATTAAACAGCTTATGAAATTTTGATTCTTTGTCTAAATCAAGATTTACGATCTCTGAGAAAACTTTATAAGAGGTATTGCAAATAGAGTTTATATTATCATTAATATCAGATCCTAAATCTTTTGCTATGTAAAGCTGGTGCTCATCGAATTCTTTAAATATCCGCTCTTCGGACGAAGTAAATATATTAATTACAATGTAAACAAATGAAGCTATTAAGACTATTGAGGATAATAATACTATATATCTTTTGCTCATTATAAAACTATACTTTTTCTACTATGGTTTATATTATCGCAATAAACTTAAGGATATTTACGTAGCCGGCCTGATTTTTTAACACTCTGTTTATAAAATTAGATTTCCGGCATAAATTTATTAACGCAATATAAGAAATTTGTTGCATGACTACCCCCGAATATTGATTACAAAGGTATAATTTTTAATTTTTGTTTTAAGAGATTAGCAAATAAATAAAATTTTTATTGGTAAATAAAAATCCTTTTGAATCTTGAATGCTAAAAGCCGAATAATATCTAAAAATTATTTTAACTGTAGAACCTATGCATTTTTCGCTTTTAACGATTATTTCTGCATAACTTTTCACAAGTGAAAAACCTAGACCGTTTCCTTCGAATTTTCGAGAATACCCTGTTGATTCCTGAATAAAAGGGTGAAATAAATTAGGTACAAATGCATTTGATGTTAAAGAAATAAGTGAACTTTAATTAATTTTTATGAACAAAATTATAATTTACTTTTATACGCATTTTGAAAATAAGTAAATTATTTCAGTTAAAATTAATTTAAATCTTATCAAATAATTACTTTGTAACCAATATAGATTTTATCATCTCAACAAATTTATCTAGGTCAAATGGTTTGGAAATATAATGAGATAAGCCTTGTGAAAGAAAATACTCCTTATCTCCTTTCATTGCATATGCAGTAAAAGCAACAATGGGGATGGATTCATACCCTTCAATCTGCCTTATCTGTTTAGTAGCATCCAGTCCGTTAATACCGTAATTTAATTTTATATCCATTAAAATTAAATCATACTTCTGCGAGGCGGCTAGAGCCACGGCAGTTTCACCTTTTTTTGTAATGTCAAGAATGCAAAATCCGTTCAAAACATAATTTACTATGGATGAACAGGATTCTTCGTCTTCAACAAGCAATACTCTGTACATAAAACACAGTATTTTATTATTAAATGAAAAACAGATTTAATTATAAAATAGAATTACCACTTTTAATAAAAATTATTTAGAGCTTGTCCAAATAACTAAATAAATTGTTTAATTTCAAATGATTACAGTTACATTTAATAATATCGTAATATTAGAATTGTGGATAAAATAGAGCGTGAAGAGCAAACTTATTACAATTAAAGGCTTTTTCAAAGGATTTAACCAATCAGGCATACTAATCAATTATGTCGCTGTTTTAACATCTGCCAAAATTAAAATAATTATATAAGCCAAATTTTATTTTTAGTCGTTTTAAGCTAAAAATGACTAAAAATGATCCAAAACTTATAGTTTTTTACTAAAAAATTAAATTTTTCAATATAAATGATTTCTTGACTTTCAAACCTTATATCCATATTTTTTTCGTCTATTTATTAACAATTATTCTAAAAGGTATATGGCAGATACTTCGGATTTCAGAAACGGTTTAATTATTAAATTTAAAAATGATCTTTATTCAATAGTAGGATTTCAGCATGTAAAGCCTGGCAAAGGCGGTGCTTTTGTTCGAAGTACATTGAAAAATTTACGCAACGGCAAAGTATTAGACAATACTTTTCGTGCCGGAGAAGGTATTGAAATAGTAAGAGTTGAGAGAAGAAAATATCAATATCTGTATAGAGAAGGTGAATTTTTAGTTTGTATGGATTTGGAAACATATGAGCAGATAAATGTGCCCTCTGAATATTTTGGGGACGGTGTGGGATATTTAAAAGAAAGCGAAGAAGTTGATATCTTATTTAACGGGAGCGAAATCATTTCGGTAGAAATTCCTATCTTTGTCAATCTTAAGGTTATTGAGACGGAACCTGGCTTTAAGGGAGACACTGCAACCGGTGCGAACAAACCGGCAAAGTTGGAAACAGGAGCTACTATAAATGTACCGCTCTTTATAAATGTAGATGATGTTCTTAAAGTAGATACTAGAACCGGGGATTATGTAGAAAGAGTAAAATCTTAAATATAGGACGGTTAAATGGATTTAAACCTCATAAAAAAACTTGTAAAAATAGTTGATACAAGTGAAGTTACTGATTTAGAAGTAGAGGAGAACGGTTTAAGAATTAAAGTTGCAAAAAAAATTAGGAACTTTAATATTGCAGGCCAGCCCCAGGTTTTAATCAGTCACAACCCTGCCGAACAATCAACTGAAGCAAAATCAACACCTGCAGAACAAAAAGCAGCGGAACCCGAACCGGCGGCAAACTTGCATGAAGTTAAGTCTCCTATCGTCGGTACTTTTTATAGAGCACCTGCACCGGATGCCGATCCTTACATACAGATCGGGGATGAAGTAACTTCCGGCTCGGTGCTTTGTATTGTTGAAGCTATGAAGCTGATGAATGAGATAGAATCGGATGTCAGCGGTAAGGTTGTTAAAATTCTTGTTGAAAACGGCAAGCCGGTGGAATATAATCAGCCTCTATTTTTAATTCAGGCGAGCTGATTCTTATCTATGATTTACCAGAATTGGTCACAATGTGAGAGGTAATATTGTTTAATAAGATTTTAATCGCTAATCGAGGCGAAATAGCATTAAGAATTATCAGAACATGTAAAGAACTGGGAATTAAAACCGTTGCAATTTATTCGGAAGCAGATAAAGATGCGCTTCATGTAACATTCGCAGATGAAGCGGTATGTATAGGCCCGCCTCCAAGCAGGGACAGTTATTTAAAAATCCCATTAATAATTTCAGCTGCACAAATAACAGGTGCCGATGCCATACATCCCGGTTACGGCTTTCTAGCTGAGAATGCAAATTTTTCGGAAATTTGTTCAGAAGCAGGTCTAAAATTTATCGGTCCTTCGCCAAAAATGATAAGTGCAATGGGAGATAAATCTTTTGCAAAAGAAACAATGAGGAAAAACAATGTCCCGGTTGTTCCCGGCAGCAACGGTGTTGTAGAAGATCCTACGCAGGGCAAAGCTATTGCAGAAGAAATAGGCTATCCGGTAATGATTAAAGCTTCGGCAGGCGGGGGCGGAAAAGGCATGAGGATAGTCTGGGAAAAGAAAGAATTTGATAATGCTTTTAGAACCGCAAAGATTGAATCTGAGTCTTCTTTCGGAAATTCCGATTTATACTTGGAAAAGTATATTGAAAATCCGAGACATGTGGAGATTCAGGTTATGGGCGATATGTACGGCAATGTCTATCATTACGGAGAGAGAGACTGTTCCGTTCAAAGACGTCATCAAAAATTAATCGAAGAATCACCGTCGCCGGCTATTGATCAAAATATCAGGGAGAAAATGGGTGAGACAGCAATATTGGGTGCAAAGTCGGTAGATTATGAAGGTGCCGGAACAATTGAATTTCTTCTAGATAAGAACAAGAATTTTTACTTTATGGAAATGAATACCAGGATACAAGTGGAGCATCCGGTTACCGAATGGGTTTACGGTGTGGACCTGGTGCGCCAGCAAATTTTGGTTGCGGCAGGAGAAAAAATCGACACTTTACCCGGGCAGCCAAGCGGTCACAGTATAGAATTTCGAATAAATGCGGAAGATCCTGAATTCGGATTCAGACCTTCTCCAGGTAAAATTCAATCGCTGCATTGTCCGGGCGGACAGGGAGTAAGGGTAGATACACATGTATATACTTCATACATTATTCCACCTTATTATGATTCACTTATTGCTAAATTAATAGTCTGGGGCAAAAACAGGAATCACGCTATTGCCAGAGGCAGGCGCGCATTGGAAGAATTTGTTATAGAAGGAATTAAGACCACGATTCCGTTTCATTTGAAAGTACTTGAAGACGAAAGATTTATAAGCAGTAATTTTGATACAAGCTTTTTAGAGAGCTTTGATTTTAATAATAAAACATAAAATTTATTTTTAGAGGTTGAAATGAATTTTCCTGAAAACATAAAATATACTAAAGATCATGAATGGATTTTAGTTGATGGTAATACGGGTACAATCGGTGTTACCGACTATGCCCAGGGAGAATTGGGCGATGTAGTATTTGTTGATATTGATCCGAATTTAAATGAAATTAATTCAGGTCAAACTTTCGGCACCATTGAAGCGGTAAAAACAGTTAGTGATTTGTTCGGACCATGCAGCGGAAAAGTTATTGAGATAAATAAAGAATTAGCCGATTCGCCGGAACTCGTAAATTCCGATCCTTACGGAAAAGGCTGGATGATTAAGATTGAGATTTCAGATTTAAGTGAGCTGGATAACTTATTGGACTACGCTGCTTATAAACAACAAATAGGTCAATAAAAATCAGCTTTATAATTATCCTTTCTTTTGGTTACTTTTGCTTTACAAACTGTAATTTTTAAAATTCATTGATTAATTTCTTAGACAAAATCCTTTTTGCGGATTTTGTCTTCTTTTTAAATTCACCATTGAGTAGGAACAAATAAATTATATATGGAAAACAGGCAGACTATTTTAGTAATTGATTTCGGTTCGCAATATACACAGCTGATTACAAGAAGAATTAGAGAAGCGAACGTTTATTCTGAGATTCACCCCAATACAATAACCATTGATAAAGTAAAAGAAATTAATCCGGTAGGGATAATACTTTCCGGCGGGCCGATGAGTGTTTATGATGAAGGAGCTCCGGATCTGGATCCTCAAATCTTAAAGCTTAACATTCCCGTACTCGGTATTTGTTACGGCTTACAGATGATTTGCAGAATATTCGGAGGTGAAGTAAAGCCTGCAAAAGACAGAGAATACGGAAAAGTTATTCTGCGGATTACAAGTGATTCGGATCTTTTCCTAAATGTTACTAAAAGTTCAATTGCGTGGATGAGCCATGGTGATTATTTAACCCGGCTGCCGGATGGGTTTGCGGTTAATGCAGAATCGGATCATACACCTATATGCGCAATAGAAAACAAATCAAATTCAATTTACGGTGTACAGTTTCATCCCGAAGTTGCACATACTCAGGAAGGCGGTAAAATAATAAAGAATTTTCTTTTTGAAATCTGCAGATGCAGGGGAGATTGGACACCTCATAATTTTATTGAAGAAAGCATTGATAAGATTAAATCTGCTGCAGGAAACTCAAAAGTAATATGTGCATTAAGCGGCGGTGTCGATTCTACCGTTGCAGCTGTACTCGTAAAGAAAGCCATTGGGGAAAACTTAATAAGCATTCACATTGATACCGGATTAATGCGGCTGGATGAAAGCAAAAAAATCGGCAGGTTGTTTGAAGAAAAATTAAAGCTAAACCACATTCATATTGATGCCTCCGATAGATTTTTAAAGAACCTTGCAGGTATAACTGATCCGGAAAAGAAAAGAAAAATTATCGGCAGTACATTTATAGAGGTTTTTGAAGAGGAGGCAAAAAAGCACGGCGATGCAAAGTTCTTAGTTCAGGGTACTCTTTATCCGGATGTTATTGAGTCTCTGCCAGTTAAAGGCGCTTCGGTAACGATTAAATCACATCATAATGTAGGCGGGCTTCCCGAAAAAATGAACTTAAAATTGATAGAACCTTTCCGTGAATTGTTCAAAGACGAGGTCAGAAATGTAGGGCGCGAATTAAATATTCCCGAAGAGTTTATTGAGAGGCATCCTTTTCCCGGACCAGGCCTGGCAGTTAGAATAATAGGTGAAATTACTAAAGAAAAACTTGATATTTTAAGAGAAGCTGACGATATTTTTATAAGTGAAATTAAAAGTGCTGTATTGTATAACCAGATTTGGCAGGCTTTTGCAATATTGCTGCCGATTCAATCGGTTGGTGTAATGGGAGATAGCAGAACCTATGATAATGTACTGGCCATTAGGGCCGTTACTTCCGTTGACGGCATGACCGCCGACTGGTATAGATTTGATCATAACTTTTTAGCAAATTTATCAAATAAAATAATTAATAAGGTTAAAGGAATAAATAGGGTTGTTTATGACATCAGTTCTAAACCTCCTTCGACAATAGAATGGGAATGAAAATTGGAACAGGATTACCTATATATTCATAAAATAAAACAAGCTCGTGAGTTTGAAGCCCAGGGTAAGTTTCTGCATGCAGTTCAAATCTATAATTCGCTGCTTAGTGATTTCCCGGACAAAAATGAATTATATTTCGGCCTTGCTAGCCTTTATGAATATACCGGAAATATAAATGCCGCTTTGAAGCTGTTATATTTGCATTTAAAGGAAAATCCGGAGAACACGGAATTAAGAATATTTCTTGGTCAGTTTTTGCTGAAGCATTCCAGGTGGGAGGAAGTGGTTGAAATTTTAAGTTATGTATTGCCCGAAGAAGAACCTGTAGTATCATTTTTTATAGGTTATGCTCACTTTATGCTTGAAGAATATGAGCTGGCCAAACTAAGTTTTATTAATTTTGTTTCAAATGAAAAGCAGACTGAGCTTATTCATGAAGCTCACATTTACCTTGCTAAGATAGAACTAAAACTGAAAGAGTACAGCAGCGCATTAAATTATGCAAAAAAAGCAGAAGTAATTTATTCGAATTTTTGGGAACTGAATTTTATTTATGCCGAGACGTATTTAAACCTCGGCATGTATGCTCACGCTGTAGCACCTATTGAGAAAGCAATCAAGCTTAATCCGGAAGAGCCCTCGCCGTATGAGCTGGCTGGTAAAATATATTTAAAGCTCGGCGATTATTTAAAAGCTGAAAAACATTTCCTTAATTATATCGAGAAAATTGAAAATGTAACTTCGGATATTTATACTCGTCTTGCAGAAGCCTGCTTAAAAGCAGAGAAAACCAAGGATGCAATAGCTTATTTTGACATTGCAATAAAATTGGATCCTGAAAATGAAACCGCAATCGCAGGCAAAGACAAAGCTGCAACTATTTTAAAAAACAAAACGGCTTCGGATGGTTAAAAATATAATTTTACTGGTTATTTTTTCTTGTTTTTTTATCGTTCCAGCTTTTGCTCAAATTCAGACAGACACGGCAAATGCGGATACGGAGTTCCATCTAGGATTGGACCTTTATAAATCCGGTCAGTATTCTGACGCTCAGCGAATATTCAACAAGATTGTTTTCAACTACATTTATAATCCTACAACAACTATAGCGTATATATTTGACGCCAAATGTCTTGTTCATTTAAAAAAATACGTAGAAGCGGAAGATTTATTAAAGGAATTTATTAATAATTATTCCGGAAGCAATTATATTAATGAAGCGATGCTGACGTTAGCAAAATCTTACTTCGAACAAGATAAATATCTAAATGCGTTTAAAGAATTAAATGAGATTGTAAAAAACTCGTCGTCACCTTTCTACAGCAGTTATGCGCAGTCTGCAGGTGAAAAAATTGCAATAAATTACTTAAGTGTTGATGAAGTAAAGGCTATATATGACAGTACCGGAAACGACAGGCTGAAGCCTTATCTGCTTCTGGTAAGCTGTAAATTTTATTTAAAAAACGGCAATTTAAATGCGGCAGAAACCGCACTGTCGAACCTTCTGCATCTTTACCCCGAATCTGAAGAAAAAAGTGAAGCGGTTACTTTGTACCAGAAAGTTTTAAATGAGAAAAAGACCACTTCTTCAACTCCTATAATTGGAGTTATGCTTCCGCTGAATAATAACAGCGACGTACATTCGAATGCAGCAAGTGAAATTCTAGAAGGAATAAAATATGCTGTATCGGAATTTAATAAGACCCACGAACAAAAGATCGGATTGTTAATACGCAATACCGAAAGGAAAAAATCCGAAATAGAAAAAATTGAGAGTGAATTTTCTGGGATACCTACTCTTAAGGCAATAATAGGCCCTATTTTTAGTGATGAGGTGAAAGAAACTCTTGATGCGTTTAAAAATACCAATATTCCAATTATATCTCCCACGGCAACCGAAAATAATTTGACCGATTTATATTCGAATTTTTTTCAGGCAAATCCGTCATTTACAATAAGAGGTAAAGTAATGGCCGAGTATATTTATTATGTGGAAAATAAGAGAAAGATGGCCGTGTTAAATGCCAACCAGGGATATTCGCCTATACTAGCCGATGCTTTTAGTAATGAATTTGAGAAACTAGGAGGTAAAATTATAATCAGACAGACGTATAATAGTAATAGTGTCTCCTACAGTACCCAGGTTAATAAAATTGCCGACGATTCCGCAGAACTGGACGGAATATATCTTCCGCTTGCAGATAAAAGAGATGTCCCGATTATTCTTTCCCAGTTTGTTCTAAGTAATTTGTCACTGCCAATCTACGGCAACCAGGACTGGTTCCAGGCCAAAGGATATGAAACTTCTTCTACCGTCAGCAATACACTTACATTTACTTCAGATTATTTTATAGATTATACCGATTCATCTTTTCAACAATTTAACCAAAATTTTTTAGCGCAGACTAATATCGATGTTGATAGAAACGTACTTTACGGCTACGATACCGCAGAATATTTATTGAAAGCGGTTAAAGATTTTAATGTTCCTAGAGATGCTGTTATAAAAGATTTGGAATCCGATTTTACATTTGAAGGCTATCATAACAATTATTTCTTTAGCAGGGACAGGGTAAATAAATTTTTAAACATCGTAAGATACAGAGATGGAAAATTCGAACTGGTAGACAAATTTAAGCTGAGCAGAAATTAACTGTTCATTATTATATGTTTTATATCGGTATTTTATAATAATAATTACAAACAGGGAAAGAGATATTGTTTCACTATTTACTTTACTCCTATGCCCTATGCAATTGTAATTAAGATATTTTAAACAAAATGCGGGGAGAAATATGCCGAAGGTAAAAGATATACCTCTAGACGACAGACCGCGTGAAAAACTTCTACTGCGCGGCGCTCAAAATTTAACCGATGCCGAACTTTTAGCAATTTTAATTAGAACCGGTACTAAGGGTAAATCAGTAATTGATCTGGCTAGAGAAGTAATAAAAGATAACGGCAATCTTGCAATGCTTGCTTCAAGGACGGCGCCTAACTTAACTGCAAATTCCGGTATAGGGAAAGATAAAGCTGCAACTCTTCTGGCAGCTTTCGAAATAAGCAGACGTATACAGTCTCAGTCAAAATGGTTCTCTAATAGTAAAATATCATCTCCTAAGGATATAGCAGAAATTTTTATTCCGCTGTTAAAAGACGAATTAAAAGAAAAATTTGTAATAATTTGTTTGAATTCGGCGAATAAAATAATTAAATTTGAAACGATTTCAATAGGGAGTCTAAATTCCAGTGTAGTTCATGCACGCGAAATTTTTAAGGTAGCTATCGAACAAAGTTCAGCAAGTATAATTTTATTACATAATCATCCCAGCGGGAACACGGAACCTAGTAACGAAGATATAGCAATTACAAAAAAACTGGTTGAAGCAGGAAAAATTATTGATATTCCCGTATTTGATCATATTATAATTGCTGGAAATTCGTATACAAGTTTTGTCGAAAGAAGATTAATTTAAAGTTGTATTTCAGAGCAATTTGTTATCTGAAGCATATTCTAAATTTTCAAAAATACGGTTGCTTGAATTTATTAAGCTAATTTGTTATATATTATGTCGCTATAAAAACTTAATTTGTAACGGCTTAGGTAAGATTATACAATTAAGCGAAAATAATGCCATTGATTGTTCGTGTATGGTAACTCAAATAACTTACTAAAAATTAATAATTGGAGGTTCTAATATGAAGATTGTAAAAGTAGTAAGAAATACTGCTATAATAGCCGCTTTTGCTGTTACTACTGCATTTTTAAGCGGTTGCGGGGGTGTTAGCGAAGCAGAAATGGCCCAACTTAATAATCTGAAAAGTGAGGTAAATTCCTTACAGTCTCAAGCAAATTCCTTAAAGGATGAAAGAGCCAGTTTGGAAAAAGAGATTGCAGCTAAAACTGCAAAACTGGCTGAGTGCAACAAAACTAAAGAAGAAACCAAAGCTAATTTGGAAAAAATGTCTAAATAAGCTTAATTAAGAATTTTATAAAAAAATTTGACTTGGAGGAATTTATATGAAATTTAGTAGAAATTTAATTGGCGTTTTTGCTCTCTTACTTTTCTTCTCGGTAGCTGTTTTTGCTCAGGAAAAAGAGATGACAAAAGACGAATGGCAGGCAGAAATGAACCGCTTGCAGACAGAAAAAGCAAGTTTAACTAAAGAAATTAGTTCTTTACAATCTGATGTAAATAACTTGAAATCGAAAAAAGTTGAAAGCTATGACGACTGCATGAAAGAACTTTATGCAATGGTCGGTGCTAACCAGCAAGATGTTGATAATTTTAGAAATGCAGTTAATGAACTGGACGGAAAGATCAGCAGGAAAGAAGGACCTAAAGCCGATAGACAAAAAGATCTTGATGCTCTTAAGGAAAACAAGATAAGCGCCTTACCTGAATTTTATGATAAAGTACACAACCAGATGCAGGCTGCTTTGGATGCCTGGGTTGAAGCACCAAAAGAAATTACTTATACAGTAGTTAAAGGCGATTGCTTATGGAATATTGCAAAGAAACCTTCTATCTATTCAAATCCTTTTGCATGGCCGAATATTTACAAAGCTAACCGCGATCAAATAAAGAACCCGAATTTGATTTACCCGAAACAAAATTTTAAGATTCCTAAATTAACTGAAGAAGAAAAAGCTAAATACGAAAAAATTAGAAAGAATTACAAACCGGCCCCTGTTAAATAACATATCCGGTTTAATGTTCGCATATATAGATATTCTTGAAAAAGCCCTTGTCCCGATAGATCGGGATAAGGGCTTTTTATATTTAAGTAAGGAGAAATATGACTGCTGTTGAGAAGCGTTTGGTCCTTGAAAATGTTGATATGTTTTCATTACTTGGTTCTAATGATAGCAACTTAAAATTAATAGAAGATAAGTTTAATGCAACTGTAGTTGTCAGGGGAGAAAATGTCGTTATTAAAGGGGTTCTGGAAGAAGTTGATGTTGTAGAAAAAGTTATAAAGGAAATGGTCTACGTTCTGAATACTAACGGTACTTTAAAAGCTTCGGATATTGAAACCATTCTTGATCTGACAATTCAAGGTAAGGAAATTATAACTGAAAAAGATTATGATTCCATAGTTCTTTATACTAAGAATGATGTAATAAAAGCTAAAACCGCCGGACAAATTAATTACATGCTGACAGCTTTGAAGAATGACATCTGCTTTGCCATTGGTCCAGCAGGAACCGGAAAGACCTATTTGGCGGTAGCATTTGCCGTATCGGCTTTAAAAAAAGGAATTGTAAATAGAATTGTGCTTGCGCGGCCTGCGGTTGAAGCGGGGGAAAGTCTAGGTTTTTTACCCGGCGATTTTAGGGAGAAAATAGATCCTTACCTTAGACCTTTATACGATGCATTAGATGACATGATGCCCTCCGAAAAGTTGAAAGGGTACATCGAAAAAAGGACTGTTGAGATTGTACCTCTTGCTTATATGCGGGGCAGAACTCTTAATAATGCATTTGTTATTCTAGACGAAGCCCAGAATGCTACCGATGTGCAGATGAAGATGTTTTTAACTAGACTGGGCGTTAATTCAAAAGCAATAATTACAGGGGATATCACCCAAATTGATCTTCCGCCCAGAACGGTTAGCGGCCTGGTGCAGGCAAAAGAAATCCTAAAGAACATTACGGGAGTAGGTTTTGTTTATTTCGAAAAATCTGATGTTGTAAGGCATAAACTTGTAAAAGATATTATCAACGCTTACGAGAAGTTTAACCACAACGGAAACTCTGTAAATAACAAATAATTATTTTTCATCTTTCGGAAAAATTCTTAATTATTCCATTTAATAGCTAACGCTTCTCTAGCAAAAAATTAAAATTGACTTTTGCTTTCATTCCAGTATTTATCCATCTCTTCTAGATTTGATTGGTTAATCTTTCTTCCGGATTCATTTATTTTTTGTTCTATATAATGAAACCTGTTTATAAATTTTTCATTTGTAAGTCTAAGCGCATTTTCGGGATTTATACCGAGGAATCTGGCATAATTTGTCAGCGCAAAAAACACATCTCCAATTTCTTGTTCTAGCTCAACTTTGGTTTCTTCTATTTCGGAAGTGTGCATTTCTTCTATTTCTTCAATCACTTTTTTCCACACATCTTCCTTTTTGTTCCAGTCAAACCCCACTTTTGCCGCTTTTTCCTGCAGCCTGTACGCCCTGTGCAGCGACGGAAGCTTTTGAGGAACTCCTTCCAGAACGGAATCCCTTCCTTCGTCAAGTTTAATTACTTCCCAGTTCCTTTTAACATCTTCCGAACTGTTTACTTCGACGTCTCCGAAAACATGAGGGTGCCTTCTTATTAGTTTTTGACTAATTGAATGAATAACGTCGTCAATTGTAAATTTACCGGCTTCCTCTGCCATAACGGAATGAAAAATAATATGGAAGAATAAGTCCCCCAGTTCTTTTCTCAGTTCATTATAATCTTTGTTATCAATTGACTCCACAACCTCATATGCCTCCTCTAGGGTAGCAGCTTTTATTGAATCATTAGTTTGCTCCTTATCCCAAGGACATTCAGCGCGTAATTTTTTTACAATCTCTATAAATTCAATAAATTTACTTTCATTCATATTAAAAAACCTTTAAAATTAAAAATAATTATTTTATATTCATTATAATCTGCAAAATACTAAAAACTACATTCTTTAAAAAAGGAATTAACATGGTTGAAGACATAATAAAAGAGTTAGGTTTCGAGCTGCCGGAAGCTCCAAAACCTTTAGCTGCCTATGTGCCGGCATTAATAACGGATAAGCTGGTCTTTACCGCGGGACAGCTGCCTATGGTTAAAGGTGAATTAAAATATTCCGGTAAGTTAGGTGCGGAGTTAAATGAAGAAGAAGGAAGAAAGGCTGCCGAAATTTGTGCTTTAAATTGTCTTAGTGTAATTAAAGGCGCTGTCAGTGATTTAAACAAAATAGACCGGATAATGAAGTTAACGGTTTTTGTAAACAGTGCCGATGGATATACAAACCAGCCCAAGGTAGCAAATGGTGCATCGGAATTACTTGTAAAGATATTCGGCGAAAAAGGCAAGCATGTTAGAAGCGCCGTGGGTGTAAACGAACTTCCGTTAAACGCCCCTGTAGAAATAGAAATGATTGTGATTTTAAAATAAAAGTTCGAGAAGAAAATGAGCGGAGTTGCCTGGTCAAAAAAAGAAATTCAATACCTTAGAAAAAATTACGCGTCGAAAGGAGCCAAACAAATCTCCGAGCATTTAGGCCGCTCTTTTAATGCGGTAATATCCAAAGCAATGAATTTAGGAATTACCCGCGAGAAGTTTCGCCACTGGAATGCTTGGGAGGACAATTATATTAAGCGTCATTATAATGACCGTAAACCCAAATCTATTGCAAGAACCTTAAAACGCTCGCAGCATGCAGTGCTAAACCGGGCAAAACATCTAGGCGTTACCTCCGAACGCGGGAGAAGCTGGACAGATAAAGAAAAAGAATATTTGAGAAAAAATTATCCTAAACGATCGGTCTCTTTGGAAGAAATATGTTCTCATCTTAGCAGATCAATACAATCGATACATTCTTACTCAAAATATTTAAATATTAAAAGACCCAGGCATGAGCACGAATGGACTAAAGAAGAACATGAGTACTTAAAAAGAAATTATAAGAACAAAAGATTCAAAGACATTGCTACCGAACTGGGCTTGAGCAGCGATGCTGTAGTTCTTTATGCAAATAGAAAAGGAATGTTCAGAAAAGCCCACAGGCGTTTATGGACGGAAGAAGAATTCAAATACGTCCGTGAGCATTATGCTGTTGACACTGCGGAAGATATAGGAAAAGTTCTAAACAGGTCCGTTCAGGCCATAAGACAGTGTGCAGGACGTTTAGGTCTTCAGGATAAGAAAAACTGGCATAAACCTGCTAATGTTAATGCTAGGGTAAAAAAATTTAAGGCATGGAGAGCAAAACAAAAAGGGAAATGAACCGGTAAAATTATTTTTTAAAAAGCAGCGTCAATTCCTATAGGGCAATGGTCGGAACCCATTACGTCACTTAAAATGAATGCATCTTTAATATTTCCCTTTAAGTTTTCCGAAACAAAAAAGTAGTCAATACGCCAGCCGACATTTCTTTCTCGCGCTCTGGTTACCATATCCCACCACGTGTAATTATGCGGCTCCTGGTTGAACATACGGAAAGTATCTATGTACCCTTTGTCTAAAAACTTATCTATCCATGCTCGCTCTTCGGGCAGAAATCCGGACACTTTGGAATTTTCTTTCGGGCGGGCGATATCTATTTCTTTATGCGCGGTGTTAACGTCACCGCAAATGATTAATTTTTTACCGTCTTTTTTTAGTTTTTCCGCATAATTTAAGAACGCATCATAGAATTCCATTTTGTACTGCAGCCGTTCCGCGCTGGCTTTACCGTTGGGATAATAAATATTAAACAAAGTGAAACCGGAATACTCAATAATAAGTATTCTGCCTTCCTTATCAAATTTTTCAATTCCGAAACCTTTATTAACCTTGAGAGGTTTTAATTTTGAATAAACCGCAACACCGCTGTATCCTTTTCTTTCTCCAGAGCAAAAATATGAATCATACCCGTTTATCTTAATCAATTCTTCCGGAAGCTGTTCCACATGCGCTTTGGTTTCCTGAAGACAAAGTATGTCGGGTTTTTCATTTTGGAACCAATAAAGAAATCCTTTTTTATGTGCGGCTCTAATGCCGTTAACATTCCAGGATATAATTTTTATTTTTTTCATAAGTACGTTAATAAAATTTTGACCGTATATACTAAGAATAATAAATTATTCTTTTAATTATTACTTATATGTTCCAATTTTAAAAATAAAGATGATTATTTTTTATAAGAACTTAAATAATTTTTTAATTTAAAATTCAATATGTGACGACGGTCTTAATTTTATAATCAACAAAGAAAAATTGTTGATAATATCAAACCACCAAGTTTTTATCTACATCAGCTTTTCATAACAAATAAATTGAAAAAGTTAGAAGCGCTGTTTATGCAGCGACAACGGTTATTTTTTTCAAACTTTGGAAACAGTATAATTCGTCTATGATTACAATACCGTTTTACTATAAGATGAGGATTTTTTTTCATCTTACTAAGGCCGGGCTTATTTCCAAGTCATACGCAAAATCAACCTTTAATCGGATTCTGAAACAGAACAGCATTGCACTTCCGGTAAAAAAAATTAATCAGGTTATCATTCTAATTAAAGAGATTATTAAATACGCATTTTATAATCTAAAATAATGTGCATCATATCATCTTAACAAAATAATAACTTGTACCGTACCAATATGTTTTTAATATTTGACCTTCAAGTATGAAATTGAATTATCAAAAATATAGAAAGCACTATGCGGCTGTTATGCTGCTGAGCTATCTTCTGCTAGTTTCACTTTCAATATTTCATTATCATCATGTTGATCTTCAGGAAGGTAATTTTAAAATTGAGAGCGGATGTACGGATACAGGCTCCAATCCTTTTGATAAAGAGATAGATTTAACGCACGAATGTACAATTCAATTGTTCACTCATTCCGTTTTGGATTATAATTTCAAGACGGAATTTAATATAGTTCAAAACAGAGGTGAACAGGAATTCTCTTTTAATGAGATAATTCAGCACCCTTCAAACATACATTACTACAATAACCCACTCAGAGCGCCTCCATCGGTATAATAACACCGGTATTTTTAAATTCCCGATTAACGGGGCTGAAGAATTATATATTTATATGTTCCGGTTTGTCCGAAATCGAAAGGATGTAAAATAACTTTCATTAGATATGGTTAATGCGATCCTTCGAAGGGTCATGTATTACAAGCACCGATGAAGATAATATGGAGGAATTCACAATCCTCTTCGCCTTAACAGAATAATTATCCATATCATGCCCCGCAAAAATTTTATTATTTATTAAAAGATAAGAAGGGACTCTGATAATGTATTCGATATTTAAACTAGGAAAATTTTATTTCAAATTAGGTTTAGCTTTTTATCTGCTGGTCTGCTGTTTTTCAATAGACGGTTTTGCCTCAATTAAAAAAGAAGTTAGAAAAAAAAGTAATACCATTAATTATACAATTACAGTTGTCGACTCATCTGCAAATACGCCGCTTGAATTTGTAACGATAATATTAAAAAAAGGAGAACAAATTATTAATGTAAAAGAAACGAATAATTTCGGAATAGCAGTATTTAAAGATATTGAAGAAGGTAATTATAATTTGACTTCTCAATATATAGGTTACAAATCGTTTACATCTAACGTTGTTATAAATAGAAATCATAATAACAAAAAGATTCTTTTAAAACAGAGCGCTATAGGTTTAAAAGAAGTTGTAGTAACCGGCAATAAAATAAAACATGTGTCCAATTATGTTGATATAAGGACCGGCTACAAAACATTCGAGCTTCAATCTTTTCATCCTGCTCCTGGAGCTAGGATGACAGCAGTAATACAGGAGAACCTGACGGGCGCGGTAAGAGCATCTACCGGAGAAGTGCATATACGGGGGCAGCACGGTGAGTACTCATATTTGATTGACGGGATACCTATTCCTCTTGGAGTATTCGGCGGATTGAACGAAGTAGTTGACCCGAGTGTAATAAAGAATATTACTTTTTATACCGGCGGATTTCCGGCAGAGTACGGCGGGCAGTCTGCTGCTATAATAGATATTAAAAACCAGGTGCCTCCGGGAAAATTTCATCTAAGTCTTTCAAGCTATGCAGGCAGCTACTTAACATCTAATACCGAAGGCCTCGGAAAAAATGTGGGAAGTTTTAAAGCTATTAACTCAAACGGTCAAAACTTATCAATTAGCGATCATATTGGAATGTTCGGTTATTTCTTTTCCGGATCACGGCAGGAAACGGACCATAGGATTGACCAGCCCGTTGTCCAATTATTTAATGATCACGGCTTTGATTATTTCCTTTACGGAAAGATGGATTATTTTTTCGGAGCGAAAGATTATATAACAACTAACTTAAATTTCAGCAAGACTCAAACGCAAATTCCATTTGATCCCATCGAAGGAATTAATTATGATACGCAGGGCAGCTATAATTCATTCCAGACTCTTTCTTATTATCATACTTTTTCTACGGAAACCGACAAATCAAGCGAATTTTTCGCAGGCCTATATTTAAGAGAAGGAGGATTGAAATTTAATACAAGCCCCTTTGATCAAACAGTTGTTTATTTAGGTAACGATTCTACCACCGGTTATACAGTTAATCAGGATAGAAATTTTGTTACTTACGGTACGCGGATTAAATACAGCGATGAGCTTTCACATAAATTTGCTTACGCTGCCGGACTTAATTTTAACGTCACAGACGGCTCAGAAAATTTTCAGTTTAATAATATTAATACCGGCGGGCCTTCCAATATTACTTCATTTACGGGTTCGGATTTCAGTCTTTTTGCTCAGACAAACATTCACCCTTTTGAATGGACTAGAATAGAAGCCGGATTAAGATACGATCAGCATATCGCACCGGTCATTCAACGTCAGACTCAATTGAATCCGAGGTTAAAAATCAGTTTCTTTCCGGATGATTTCAGCACCATCTATTTGAGCTATGACAGACTTTTTATCCCTACTAATATTGAGGGCCTTTCCGCTATTGCAACTGTTATCGGTGATTCGGCTTCAGCAACATTGCCTGAAAAAGATAATTTATATGAAGCCGGTATCATTCATAATTTTCTTAACGGGTTCACAGGTAAACTTGATTTTTTTCATAAAGACTCTTCGCCCGGCCTTGACGATGAAGCGCTGGGGTCGAGCACAATAAGAGTTAATGTTAATATTAATCAAATCAAAGTAAGCGGTATAGAGTTCAGTTTAACTTATAACAGTCCCGGAAGCCCTTTGTCAGGATACTTTAACGGAGCAATTATGCATGCATATGGTATCGGTCCTGTATCGGGGGGATTTGTACCTGCGGACAGTTCAACAGTCCCGTTCGATCTGGATCACGATCAAAGGCTTTCTATAGTTGCTGGTATTAATTACCAGCCCCGGAATTGGTTCTTTAATATAATAGGTATTTATGGTTCCGGTTTAGCTAACGGGAATGACGGCTATGTATTTAAAACCGGTCTTTTTGATTTTAACCAGGGTGCGCATACCACTCCTTCCTGGATTTTTAATTTATCCGGCGGTTACACTTTTTTTATTGGCGGCGGGGCTTCGCTTGAACCGTCTATTTCCGTAACGAATTTACTGGATCATGCACACTTGATTAAAGGTGCATTTTTCAGCGGCGCCAGCTTTGAAGAAAGAAGGAATGTAGTGTTTAAAATCGAATATCATATATAACATGTACGTTAAAAATGGGAAATAAAGTCAATGGCGCCTTATGGTGCCATTTTTATTTTGCTTACTTTATGCAGATTGTAGATGTGAAGTTTACTAGGTTGTTGTCCGCATCAAGCGTCACTATTACGGTATATACCTTACGATCTTATATTTATACAAACTTTATAAACCTGCTTAATTTTTATTGCAAAAGAAAAATGGATCAATTAATTTACAATATAATTTTCAATCCCAATTAATAACTGCCTAAATGTATATATCCGGCTCATCGGAATTGAATAGATAGATGAAAAAAATCTCAATATTAATTATAGAAGATAATCGTCTGCTGCGAGAAGGATTATCGGCAATGATAGGGGAACAAAAAGATTTAAAGATTTTAGCTGCTTTCGGTGATTGTACAAAAGCCCTGCAGTTTATCCGCAAGTCTCAGCCAGGTATAGTACTTCTAGATCTCGGTTTGGGGAATCAGAGCAGCCTCCAGCTTGTTAAAATATTAAAAAAGGATTTTCAAAAAATTAAAATAATTGTAATGGACCTTGTTCCATTGGAGGAAGACATATTGGCTTTTGTTCAGGCCGGCGTTTCCGGGTTTATCCTTAAAGATGCGACTATTAACGATTTTCTTAATACTATAAGGTCAGTTTCCAGAGGTGCTAAAATCTTACCCCCGCATTTAACCGATTCACTCTTTTCGCAGATCGTAGATAAAGCAGTAAACGAATTAGACGCTTCAAAAATAATTGGTGCCGTAAAAATGACGAGACGGGAAAGGCAGGTAATTGATTTAGTTGCCGATGGTCTTACTAATAAAGAAATTGCTCAAAAACTTCATCTCTCAACATATACCATAAAGAGTCACATACATAATATTTTGGAAAAACTTGCTTTACATACAAGGGTACAGATTGCAAAATACGCACATACCTCCCACGATTATAACGACACACTAAAATCAATTTCATCTAACGATTAATAATTTTTTTATTCTCCCAAATAAAGAATTACTTTAAACAATATTTATTATCCAATTCAATTTCTATAGATCAAAAGGATTAATACTTTTTTCGTTCGTTAGAGTCATTTTTAGTAAAACATATTTTACATACTTTTTGTCCAATTAAAATTATTGCCGACAAAAATGAAGTAAAACTGCGGATTCTGTTTATCTGCATAATTAATCTAAAAGTAAAAAGAGAATAATATGAGCCGAAAACTCCGTGTGGGAATAATAGATCTAGTATCTAAAAAACTGAATAAAAAATTATTTGCCCGTATAATGAATGCAAACTTTGCTAGCATAATGCCACAGGTCCTAGGGGTGTGGTGCGAAGAAGAAGGTCATGATGTTACTTATATTTGTTACACGGGAAAAGAAGATCTGTTAAGGGAACTGCCGCAAAATACGGATATAGTATTTATCGGCGCATTTACCGAGTCCGCATTTACTGCTTATGCTTTAAGTAATTTACTACAATCACGAGGTGCAGTTACTGTATTGGGCGGTCCGCATGCACGTTGTTACCCGGAAGATGCAATAATGTATTTTGATTATGTTACAGGATTTACTGATAAAAATATTATTCATGAAATTTTGCACGATTGCACACCTCATCGTCCCGATGGTTTATATCTTTATGCTCAGAATCAGCCTGAATCGCTTCCGGGAGTGAAAGAGCGCTGGAAATTTATTGAACCGACTTTAAAAAAGGCTCCTTTAATAAAAATGGTCCCAATGCTCGGCAGCTTAGGCTGTCCGTACACATGCAGTTTCTGTATTGATTCAACTGTAGCTTACCGGCCATTGAACTTTGACGTTATGAAAGAAGATTTTTCTTTCCTTCTTACCAAATTCAAGCGTCCTCTTGTAGGATGGCATGACCCGAATTTCGGTATACGGTTTGACGAATACATGGATGCAATTGAGGAGGTTGTACCCGAAAATAGTATTGATTTTATTGCCGAAAGCAGTTTATCGCTGTTATCGGAACCTCATGTGAAAAGGCTAAAACGGAATGGGTTCGGCGCTTTGCTGCCGGGTATAGAGTCATGGTTCGATCTTGGAAATAAATCCAAAACCGGAAGCGCGACCGGAATAGAAAAGGTTAAACTTATTGCCGAACAGATTAACATGATTTTAAGGTACATTCCCTATGTCCAAACTAATTTTGTTCTAGGGTTAGATTCGGATGAAGGTGAAGAACCGTTCGAACTAACTAAGAAATTTGTAGAAATGACCCCAGGTGCATTCCCTGGTTATTCTTTGTTATCGGCGTTTGGGAAGGCAGCGCCGCTTAACTTGGAATACCAAAAACTTAATAGGGTGATCCCCTTTCCGTTTCATTTCCTTGATAATAATCATGCTATGAATGTTGTTCCCCAAAATTATACGTGGCAGGAGTTTTATACTCATATTATCAGCCTTGGAGAATATACTTTTTCATGGAATGCAATTATAAAGCGACTGATTGCTACAAAAGCTTTTATTCCCCGGTGGATGAATGTCGTTCGTGCAGTTTCGGAAGAAGGTTTCGGAAGAGTTGCTTACAATAAAAAAATATTATCGAATTTCAATTCCGATATTAAATTCCGCGCATACTTTGAACAGGAAACAACCGAACTGCCGCAATTTTACATGGATATTATAAAGAATGACCTTGGACGGCTTTGGTATTGGCTTCCTGAAGGAGCAGTTTTCCACGATCAGAATTCTTATCTAAAATCTATGGCTGAACGAATTGCAGTATAATTGAATTATTTTTAACTAAAGAGATAATACAACATGAACATTATTTTTATTTACCCTGAGTATCCCGATACTTTCTGGAGTTTTAAACATGCTCTCAAGTTTGTCTCAAAAAAAGCAAGCTTTCTGCCGTAGGGACTTTTAACAGCCGCTTCAATGCTGCCCGAAGAATGGAATAAAAAATTAATTGATATGAACGCAGATAAGCTAATTGATAAAGATATTATTTGGGCAGATTATGTCTTTTTGAACGCAATGTCGATACAAAGTCAGTCCGTTAATGAAGTTATTCTAAGATGTAAAAGTTTAAACACAAAAATTGTGGCGGGCGGGCCTTTATTTACAAGCAGCCCCGAACATTATAATAATGTCGATCATTTGATTCTTAATGAAGCGGAAATTACTCTTCCGCAGTTTTTAATTGATCTGAAAGAAGTAAAACCTAAATATAAATATACATCCAAAGAGTGGGCTGAAATTACTTCTACTCCTTTGCCTCTTTGGGTACTTATTTCAATAAATAAATATTCATCAATGAACCTTCAGTATTCGAGAGGCTGTCCTTACGACGGTGAGTTTTGCGATATAACCGTGCTTTATGGGAGAAGACCCCGAACCAAGACTAAAGAACAGGTAATTGCCGAATTGGATCAGCTGTATTTTGCCGGCTGGAAAGATCCTGTGTTTTTTGTTGATGATAACTTTATAGGCAATAAAAGAAAGCTTAAGAAAGATATACTGCCTGCAATTGCTGATTGGATGGAGAAAAGGAACAGCTCCTTTTATCTTAATACCGAAGCTTCTATAAATCTTGCCGATGATGAAGAATTAATGCGGCTTATGGTTTAAGCTGGTTTTGAGGCTGTGTTTATCGGCATCGAGTCACCTAGCGAAGACAGCCTTCTTGAATGCAATAAAAATCAGAACAGGAACAGGGATTTAATTACAAGCATAAAATAGATTCAGAAATTCGGTCTGGAAGTTCAAGGCGGATTTATTGTAGGGTTTGATAACGACCCGCCTTCTATTTTTGAAAAACTTACAGAGTTTATCCAGGAAAGCGGAATTGTAACTGCTATGGTTGGATTATTAAATGCTCCTAAAGGAACGAAGCTGCATAAACGAATGGAGAAAGAAAACAGGCTCCTTACTGATTTTACGGGAAATAACACTGACTTTTCAATTAATTTTATTCCGAAAATGGATTCTGAAAAATTATTGGACGGATATAAAAATATACTTAACACTATCTATTCGCCTAAATATTATTATGAAAGAACTCTAAGATTTTTAAAGGAATTTGATCCCGGTAAGAAGAAAGTATTCCATATTAATTTTAGTTACGTTGAAGCATTATTCAAATCTATTTTCAAATTGGGTATTATCGGGAAAGAGAGAATTAATTACTGGAAGCTTTTTTTATGGTCGTTATGTATTAAGCCGAAACTTTTTTCACTCGCTATTCTTTTTACTATTTACGGTTTTCATTTCAGGAAGATTTCAACCACTGTTTAATCGTTTATACAAATTTTATCAATTTAAAGAATTAACCCTTTTATCATCCCTTTGCTCTATTGAATATTCTTCTTTTAATCTTTATAGTTTTCTATGAAAAAAATAAAATTGTTAATAATTGAGGACAACAAGCTGCTTTACGACGGTATGGTGGCTATTCTTAAAAAGCAAAAGGAAATTGAGATTATTACTGCACCGGGGAATAACAAAACAACTATCTCAAATATCCGGCAGTTAAAGCCTAATATAATTCTTCTTGATTTAGGCTTGCATAACCGGAACAGTTTGGCCGTGGTTGAATTCGTAAAAAAAGATTTTCCGGATGCAAAGGTGATCATAATGGACATTGCACCTGTACCCGGTGATATAAATTTATTTATAAAAGCAGGCGCATCCGGCTTTATATTAAAAGATGCAGCATTTGATGAATTCCTTTCAACTATACATGCAGTTGCCGATGGTACAAATGTACTCTCTCCAAATCTTTCCGAATCGCTCTTTTCCCAAATTGTCGAGCATGCTCTTAAAGGAGATAATACAAAATTAAAAGCAGCAATACGAATGACAAAAAGAGAGCGCGAAGTAATCGGCTTAATTGGAGACGGTTTAAGTAACAATGAAATTGCAAAAAAGCTGAATATTTCCAGTTTCACGGTAAAAAGTCATGTTCACAATATAATGGAAAAGTTAACTTTGCATACTCGGCTGGAGATAGCAAATTATTCCTACTCGGCAAAAATTCTGGAAAATATTATCAAAGATATTTCAAAGACAAATTAATCTGGATTAAAATAAATGAGTAAAAGCCACAACATTAAAAAGAATTCTAAAAAAGAGCCTGCTAAAACGATGAAAGAAAAAAAAGCAGCAAAAAGAGACAAGAAAAATCAAAAATATAAGTAATTACCAATATGAAATATTTATTCAGCGGGGAAAATGGTTTTAGTTTTCACATGTATACTTAAAAGGAATAAATCCCTATTTATTATAGGAAATTATCCAAGGTAAATAATTAAGTTTTTAACTTCTTTAGAGTTCCTTAATTTTATCAGGGCTTTCTCCTTTATTTGTCTTATCCTTTCCCTTGTTAAATTAAAACTATCCCCGATTTCTTCAAGCGTTGATTTTTTTTCCCTACCGATACCAAAAATCATCTTTATAACTTCTGCTTCCCTATCGGTAAGCATAGAAAGCATATATTCGATATCTTTAGCAAGCGATTCCTTTGTTAAATTTGCATCCGGTAAAGGTTGTTTATTATCCGGAAGAATATCCAGTGTGCTTTTTTCATTATTAGAATCGTTTTTAAGAGGTGCATCTATTGAAAAATCTGCTCCCGAAACTTCAATTGCATTATTTATCGATGAAATTGATTTTCCCAAAATTCCAGCCAATTCTTCGTTTGTAGGTTTCCTGTCATATTCCTGTTCGAAATCTCTTGATGCCTTATTTATCTTAATCTGATTTCCGATAACATTAAGAGGAAGATGAACTATTCGTGTATTATCAAATATTGCTTGAGTTATGCTTTGCCTTATCCACCACACAGCATAGGATATGAATTTAAAACCTCTTGTTACATCATAACTTTTTGTAGCTCTTATTAGTCCCAGGTTGCCTTCGTTTATTAAATCCGAAAAAGAAAGCCCTCTGTTCTGGTATTGGTTTGCAACAGATATTACAAATCTCAAATTAGCATTTATTAGTTTGTTTCTTGCTTCCTCATCCCCGTTTCTTATCTTTACGGCAAGTTCCAATTCTTCTTCTATAGTTAATAAGTCATACTTGCTAATTTCAGCAAAATATTGGGTTATTGATTTTTCGTCCCTTAATGTGCAATGTTTTGTTATTTTCAATTGATCTTCCGGATTTTTAATTTAATCTAAATTAAAAGTTAAAATGTATTACTAAATGTATATGTTACCAATAATAAACCTATTAATGAAATTATAATGATAATAATTACATGTTTTAATAGAAATTGGTTTCCCAATAATAAATTTTTCCAACGCATGCGGCAGGGAATTTTACACATACGTTCTCACCTTTCCTGATCCGGCCAGACGGATCGGATTATAAAATGGTAAATCATTTCTTCAATAAATTACGGACTGAAATTAATACATGCTTTTAGATAATTATTTTAGAAGTCTCTTTTACAAAAATAATCGGCCCTAATTTTACTATCAGAGCCTGAATAAATATTACCACCTTCTTGGACGGCTGTTTCTTGAGTCTCTATCTCTGTTTCGGCTCGAGTTATCATTTTTCCTAGGACGAGCTTCATTTACTACAATTTCTTTCCCTTTTAATTCTTTTGAGTTTAGCTCAGTAATTGCTTTTTGCGCTTCTAAATTTTGGGCCAATTCAAGAAAACCAAATCCTTTTGATTCTTTAGTGTAAATATCTTTTATAATTTTAACACTAGTAACTTTTCCGTATTCGGAAAATAAATTATTTAAATCTTCCTCGTTAACATCTGGTGAAAGATTTCCTACATAAATGTTCATACATTTTTCCTTTTTTTGTTCTTCCGTAATACTTAATCTATTTATTTTACAAAAGTATACCGGAAGTAATTATTTGATTTGAAATTAAAGAAATATTAAAAAGGAGAACCTACTTTATGAAAAAGTTTGTTATAGAGAGAAATTTGTAAATTGAAATGTCCGGCTTTTTTTACTTCTTTCAGTATATAATGTACCTATAATAAATTACTATTCCTAATAAATAATTTATATTAATATTTTCTCACCGTAATTATTCTTAAAACTTTTTTGAGGATATCCTTTTTATCAAGCAAAATTTATTATTTATCTCCTCGAAGTTTTCACACAAGACTTCGGGAGCCGGATATTTCGCCATCGATTTGATTCTCTTTACTTGCTTCTCTTTGTCTCAGAGCTAGACTGGGTATTTTTAAGATTATGTTACCTGTCATAGCAACAAGTAAAAGTCCGTATTCCAATCTTTTAACTTCATTATCACTTTGCTGCAGAAAAATAATAAACTTGGCAGGCTCAAGAAAAAATTTTTATCTCTGAGTTGTAGGCTCACAAGTTTATGCTTCACTCGATCGGAAATAGCAATTCATTATTTATTTTAACCCGATTAAATAAAACTAAAGTACGCAGGTAGATTTTATTTACTGATTGCGGTATTAAAATAAAAATAAACTTGGAAGTAAGTAATTCTTTAGAGAAATGAAATAGTTTATTCAGTTATTTATAAAAAAGCGGCAGAAAATTTATTAGCTAATCTTACTTTGCATCGATAGTAATGTAAGCAATTCTGATTCATCGTCAGTAAACAGTGAATGATGTATCGTTTCATTATTCATTACATGTTTATATTCTTTCTCGGATATAGGAAGAATAAAAATTTTAACTTCATTGTCAGAAATCTCAATTACTTCTTTTTGTTTCAATGCTTCTAGTATCTTGTTAAATTTTTTTATGCTCCAGCCAGGCAACAAAGCTAATAATTTTTCTCTATCTAAAACGGTTTTGTTGTGCGTATAGATACGTTCTCGTTTCTTATTATCTTGAATTTTCATATTAAATCTCCTCACTTTTTATCCGAATTAAATATAGACTAATAATAACTAATACCCAAGGGAATTAAGCTTCTAGTAAAATTATTAGGTCTTTGAAAAAATGAATAATATGGCTACAAGTAATTATTTGATCACGCACGGATTGCAGACTAAATTTAATACAATTTTGTTTGATTCCTGATATTTTTCATTTAAGCCTTATAAATGCGCTTTGAAAGATTAAAATCCCAGATAATAAAAGACAGATAAAAGAACCTAAATCGTTTATATAAACTGATGATTTAAAGTGAAATTCGATTCAATTAGAAAATATCAAACTATAAACGTATTAAAAGCAATGGCCTTGTTATTACAAATTTAAAAGTGTACATTAAATCAAGTTTTATGTATAGGAACAGATATACTGAAAAATAAAATATTGGTTTGTAGCCAGGATTTAACATCAGCTTTAAAGATAAAAATATTTTTAGAGAAAAAAGGTTTTTATGTCTTTGACCTGATATCTACGGGCGAAGAATTAATTGAAGCTGCATTAAAACATTACCCTTCGCTAATAATTTCCGATATAACATTACGAGGGGAGATAGATGGTATTGAAGCAATTTCCCGACTTTCGGGAATAACAAAAATACCATACATTTTTGTTGCCGATACCAAAGAAAACATTTCGTTAATTCAGAGCTACTATCTGCATCCGGTTAGTGTAATTAACAAACCAGTTGATTTAAGTGAACTTCACCTGAGTGTTAGTAATAATATTGGTATTATAAACCAGATAATGCATAGTGATTATTATATGGGATAATTAATAAATGGGTGTATTCTATTATTTAGTCAAACGTAAAATATTTATCAGGTTACTTAATGTCGTTTTTTTATCCTTCCTTTATTTAACTAACTTATATGAAATTATTAGGCTTAGTCCTTCTATCAAAAAAGTCCTGTAGGATTTATATGTTTGTATAAATATAACCTCATATACTATCTTAACTTCATTAGATGTTCCAATTTTGAATTGACCAAATTGTAATTACTTTTACTCTTATGAGTATTATTAAAGGATATTTTGAGTAGAAAATTTAATTTAAAAAATATTAAAAGTTAATAAAAGCAGCCTTCCCCTGGCTTTCGTGTGAGGGGCTGAGGCGGGTATAAAAAATAATTTATTTCTCTTCGATTATAAGAAAAAAGATTTGAAATAATATGATGTGTTGCGGAGCCATTTTAGTTCGGTTTACTCTATGCAGATTGTAGAAGAGAAGTTAACCTGGTTGTTGTCAGCAACGAGAGTTACTAAAGCAGCGCGGTATAATATGGCTTTCAAATATTAAATGAATAAATTAAACGTGGTATATTAATAACGCTTAATTTTTAGTAATTAGAGAAAATTTAGATAATGTTAATTATAGATAATATTCAATCTAAGGCAAATCGTTTCTGAGGCGAGATAACTAATTAAATAATTAATTGGGGCAAAAAAATATAATTTTAACTCCAAACAAGCCACAAAAATTTTTAAAAAATTCTTCTTACATATTTTATAAATTATATTAGATTTAAAATCAAAATAATTATCGTTCATATCTTTAGTAAGCAAAACCTTTAAGCGATAAAATATTTCCAACAAAACATCGTGTGAAAATGAAAAAATCTAATCTTATTTTCTTTTCGGTTATTTTATTTGAGTTAATAATTTCATCTAATATATCCGCTCAAAGCTGGATAAGAATAAATCAGATTGGTTATCTGAAAAATTCTGTTAAAGTCGCTGTGCTGGGCAGTAAAGAAGAAATTTCAGTTAAACAGTTTGAATTATGTGATGCGCTTACAAGAAAAACAATCTGGAAGTCCAGTAATATAATAGCCTATGGAGAATACGGTCCGTTTAAGTCTTCCTTTCGCTTGGATTTTTCCAATTATACCAAAGAAGGGGCTTACTTTATTAAGGCTGCAGATGCCGAATCCCCCCGCTTTAGAATTGCAGATGATGTTTACAGCGGTAGTGCCGATTTTCTGTTGAAGTATATGCGCGAGCAGAAGTGCGGGTATAATCCCGTACTAAAAGATTCATGTCATACTCACGACGGATTTATTATTTATGATCCGCCGCTTGATTCTACTTTTATTAATGTTGTAGGAGGCTGGCATGATGCAACAGATTATCTTCAATACGTAACTACATCTGCTACAGCAGTTTTTCAAATGCTTTTTGCATACCAGCAGAATCCGAAATCTTTCGCAGATAATTTTGATGCAGACGGTAATCCCGGTGACAATGGAATTCCAGATATTCTTGATGAAGCAAAGTGGGGATTGAACTGGCTGGTTAGAATGAATCCTAAAAAAGGTATGATGTTCAACCAGATTGCAGACGACCGCGACCATGCGGGATTCAGGCTTCCTAATAAAGATTCTGTTAATTACGGAATTGATCTTGAGCGGCCGGTGTATTACTGTAACGGCAAGCCGCAGGGACTTTTCAAATATAAAAACAGAACAACCGGGATTGCTTCCACCGCAGGAAAGTTTGCTTCAGCATTTGCACTCGGGTCGCAAATTCTAAAAAAGTACTATCCGGACTTTTCAAAATTAATTGAACAGAAAGCGGTTGATGCTTATGAATTCGGTAAAGAACATCCAGGCGTCTGCCAAACTGCACCGTGCAAATCTCCGTACTTTTATGAAGAGTCAGATTGGGTTGATGACATGGAGCTTGCAGCGGTTCAACTGAACATTTTAACTAAAGATAAAAAATATTTGAAAGACGCCGTTGACTACGGAAAGCTGGAACCGGTGAAACCTTGGATGGGAGC
>JBJKQP010000126.1:0-4052 GCA_046705105.1 Ignavibacteriaceae bacterium
TGCTGAATCTTTACTAATTGTGCAGTTAGTTATATTTAATTTAGTAGTGCCGGCATTTAGAACAGATACTCCGGCTCCTATTGTGCCTTGAGATTGCTGTGTGTTATTTAGCTGAATACCTCCATCATTGTCGCTAATATTGCATTGGTTTAAAGTCGGGCTGCTGTATCCGCCTGAATCACTAAAAATGCATACACCACCGCCTTCCAAGCCATGATTACCGTTAATTAAACAATTGTCTATAATAGGGCTGCATGTATGGCTGCTAGTACTCTCAATCAGAATTCCTCCTCCAAAATTATAAAGACCCGAACTCGAGGATAATGTATCTGTCCATCCGCCTTTAATTGTAAAACCGTCTAAGGCAGTTGAATTTCCGGTATTTAAGAAGTAGACTACGTGATAACTTATGTTTCCTCCGTTTAGAATAGTTACATTATTTTTGTAAACACGGCTGTTGAAATTGGTTTCATTACCTGCAAACCCTCCGAATACTTTTACACCATCCGGTATTTGAAACGATATACTGTCTGTAGTAGAAGTTGGATAGTACGTTCCCTCGGCAACCCAAATAGAATCACCCGGCGATGCGGTATGTAATGCTGATTGCAAATCCGTGTAGGCGTTAGTCCAGGAAGAACCGTTGTTACTTCCCTTAGACTTGGAGTTAACGTAAATAACTTTAGCCGGTAAAAACCCGCTGCAGGATATTGTTAAAATTATAGATAGGCATGTTGCCCGAAAAAAATATGTTAAGCGCATATTAGCAGAAATAATAAAGCGGTTCATTTTCTTTCCTTATTTTTAATTAGTAAAACTACTATTCGAGTTAATTTATTATTTTACTTAAGGAACCTAACCAATTGAACATAACTTTCGATTTTATAATGCATGAGAATTTTAAATGCGCTTTGGCTCATTATATTCAGGACGACTCTACCGGAGAATAGTGTTCTGTAGCTAAGGCTTCTCGATAAAATTTAACCTTAGCCATATTTGTATCCGCATCTTTTTTTTGATACCGAATATTAAAAAATAAAGTCAACTTATTTATGTTACAGGACACTATTTGCTTTATTTTCGGTGCAGGATTGAAATTCAGGTAAGAATTAGGTATCAAGTATATTTCAAAAGCATTTATTACATTCTTTGATTATGACTATAATTTTCCACCTTACGTGGGAACGACAAGAATTTTAGAAACTACTAATTATTTTATATGGCAATGTTAATTTCCTTTCCGGAACCGGAAGGAAAGATGAGGAGGGTAGTAATTTAATTATAGAATTATCTACCGATACTATCCCTTAAAGGGATAGTATCGGTTGTCAATCTTATTTTAAAAGAATCATCTTCTTCGTTTGTATAAAGCTGCCTGACTTCAGCATGTAGAAATAAACTCCGCTTGCCCAGCGGCGTGCATCAACACGAACCGAATAGTTACCCGCTTTTAACCGGCTATCTAATATTGTTGACACCAACTGGCCCAAAATGTTATACACCTTAATTGTTGTATAACCTGCATGAGGCAATGCAAACCTAACGGTTGTTGTCGGATTAAAAGGATTAGGAAAATTTTGAGACAGATTATATTCTTTGGGCAGAATACTTTTTTTATTATCAACCGATGTTATTTCTCCAATAATAACTACTGCGCTATTCTTTAAACCTGTGTTTTTATCCGCAACACTAACAGCAAAATTTCCATTTACAGTTCCCGCAATAAATAAACCGTTCGAGTTTATCGTACCTCCGGTTGCAGACCAATCGGGTGTTATTTCTTCATTACCCCCGTGTTGATCTTCCGCCGAATAATGAAAATACACACTGTCTCCGGCAGCAATTTTAGCTGTGTCAGGATAAAGTTTTATACCGGTCAAAGCAGATTGGTAACTATTAACATAAAAAGAATAGAAGGCCGAATCAGAGTTCGTTTTAGAAACTGCTTTTAAATATATTTTATTTATGCCGCCGGAGGTTGAATTTATTACTACCGGAATTCCGTCGGCATTTTCCGCAAGAGTTAAAGAATTATTTTCATTCGTTAAACCGAGCGAATCAGAGACAGACATGTTAACTTCATCATTTGGATATTTCCAGTTTTGAACAAAGGCCCCGATCGTATCTGTAACATTAGCTGCTAAATAAAGAGTATCGAAACCTGTAGTTATGAAAAGACCATATGTATTCTGTAGCCAATTAGAGAAATTCACACCTCCGCTTACTGAATTACCGGAGCCGGAACCTGTACCGCCCGGTCCGGACTTGTCTCCCCACCAGTTCCCTTCTGCGTCAACGGGAATTAAAGGCGACAGATTATTTATTCCGTAACCATCATTATTTATTATATTATTTCCTCTTACAACCAGCGCAGATTGATTTTGTGTTTTAATTCCGTTGCCGGAATTATTCTCTATTAAATTTCCCTGTATAACTGCACTTGAACTATCCAGATTAATTCCTGTAGAGGTGCCGGTATTATCCTTAATTGAATTGCCCAACAGTTTTATATTTGAACGGTCACCCTTTATACCTGTTTCATTATACCAAATAATGTTTCCAATTATATTAGCTTGTGCAGCTCTATCAATTTGGATTCCGGTTTTGTTATTTTTTATTTCATTTAATTCAACTTTTTGTCCAGTACCCTCATCCAAGTAAATCCCGTATAAATAATTATTATCGATAATATTGCCGGCTTTCTTAGTTCCTCCTCCTATTAAATTATTCTTTCCTTGAAAGACAATTATTCCGACCGTATCGGAGAGAGGGGTAATTCCATCTGAAGCTAAACCAATAATGTTACCTTGAATTATATTATCAAACGGGGAAGGATATTCAGTCGGGTCGTTTTCGAGTAGAGTAGAAATAAGGATTCCAACTTGTTTATTCCCGGAGATTAAATTACCTTCGCCCGTAAGTGTACCACCGATAATGTTCTTACCAACCCCCATTAATAATTCTATTCCCTCGTTTAAATTGGCAATAGATTTTGTCCCATCAATGTTAGTACCAATATAGTTACCTTTAATTATATTGCCGCTTGAAGGTTTTACCTGATCAGCACCCAGAGTGTAGGTAGTATTATTAATATCTAAATCAATAATTGCTTTATTAAGAGTTACGGTATCCACTTTAAGAACCAATACCGGGTGCGGATCATTGGATATATTAATTCCGTTACCATTGCCGGATATTATATTACGATCTCCGGAATAACTGCCTCCGATGTTATTATTTTGTGAAAATAGAATTAAAATTCCCTGTCCGTTACCTAAAGCCGCATTTCCTTCAATGTCCGTTCCAATTAAATTTCCGAGAACACTGTTATCAAATCCTCCCTCAATCCTTACTCCTTGCCCGTTGCCGGAGATCAAATTGTCTTCACCGTATGTTGATCCTCCGATTAAATTTTTTGATGCTCCAAGAGTTATTAATACTCCATTAGGATGAATTTTGGTTGGTGCGGCAAGCCCGCCTTTGAATGGGCCGATTAGATTACCGGATAATTTATTTTCTTTTGCATCTTTTCCTTGTATTGTTATATTCGAGTTTATATTAGCAGAGACTATATTTTGTCCGCTTTTATTTTTGCTGCCGATAATATTCCCGGGTGAATTATCTACAACAATACCAAAATTATTGGACAACGATCTAAATCCCTGAATATCAGTTCCCACATAATTACCGAATATATAATTTTCAGTACACAATATTCCGTCAAGTAAAATTCCGGTCCTATTACCTGAAATCAAGTTGCCGTCATTAGTATTACCGTCTCCGATATAATTATCTTTAACAAAACCAAATGCCACTATGCCGTTTTGATAAGAATTTTTTACTGAATCTGTTCCAGAATATGCCGGACCGATAATATTACCTATAATCTTATTTTGATAGGTACCTGGATGTTTCAACGAATCACTGAAGAGTCTAATTCCCATTGAGTTTCCGGAAATTAGATTTCCAGGCGCCTGCCCTATAGAACCGGTACTTCCGCCGATTAAATTACTGTCGGCATCAATAATGTTTATTCCGTATTCATTCGGTAT
>JBJKQP010000127.1:0-2745 GCA_046705105.1 Ignavibacteriaceae bacterium
AGTAAGAAAAAACTATTGGAAACGTTTAAGCAAATTTCTTCATCGATTACAACAGACGGGATTTTTACTTTTGATGCAAGCCTTGAAAAAAACAGTTTGATACATATTAAGCAGCCGGTTAGAGAAGGGGAGTATAACGGAATTCATTTTAAACAAATTAGTGCGTATAATAAAGTAAGCAGGATACACAAAAACATTTTTTCAATTATAGATAATGATATTACTTATACGGAAGTTCATAGACAAAAAATATTTCCTTTTGAAACTTACTTCGAAATGCTGGATACTGCAGGTTTGTATGTTAGAGAATGTTATAATACATTTACCAGGCAGCAGGGCAGCCGTTATTCGGAGAGGGTTCAATTTATAACCAAAAGGAAAAACAATGTTAACATTTAGTAATGTTTATTTCGGTTTTCCAAACCAGCCTGTGTTTTCGGATTTAAACTTATCTCTCGAAGCCGGAGAGTTTTGTTTCTTAATCGGAAAGAGCGGTTCCGGGAAAAGCACTCTTCTTCAGCTAATTTATATGAATTTGCTGCCTGAAACCGGGACAGTAAGTGTAGCACAGTTTTCCTCTAACAATATTAAACCCGGCAATTTACCGTTATTAAGACGTAAACTAGGAATTGTTTTTCAAGATTTTAAGTTGCTTAAAGACAGAAATATATATGAAAATATTTCTTTCGTACTCGAATCAACTAATACACCAAGAAGAGAAATTAAAAGAAAAGTTAATAATGCATTAACCGATGTAGGTTTAATTCACCGGCGCTACAGTATGCCCGACGAACTTTCCGGCGGTGAAAAACAGCGGATTGCAATTGCAAGAGCCGTTGTAAATGAACCGGTTTTAATACTTGCAGATGAGCCGACAGGCAACCTTGACCCGGAGACCTCGCTCGACATTCTTAACTTATTATTGAATATTAATTCAAGAGGTACCGGAGTACTTTTTGCTACGCATAATTATGAACTAGTTAAAAAGCATCATGCAAAAATTTATAAACTGGAAGACGGTAAAGCCCTGAAAGCAGTTATAAAACAGAAATAAAATCAGCTCGGTTAGCTTTTAACTTCTAAGGTCGATAAAATATTTCTAGTTACTTCTTCAACAGGAGCATCACCGTTTATGGAAACAACTTTGTTTTGCTTGATGTAATATTCCAAAACAGGTGCCGTATTATTTTTATAAACTTCCATTCTGTGGCGGATTACTTTTTCGGTATCATCATCCCGCTGATAGAAACTATCTTTTGCACCGCATACCGGACACGAAACTTTATCTTTTATGTCCGAATAACTAAAAATATTATGACAAACCTTGCATGCTCTGCGGTTGGTTAATCTTCTAACCAGTTTTTCTTCATCAGCAGTTATCGAAAGAAGAATAAAATCATCAATCTTTAATTCTTCAAACAAACTGTCTAAAGAAATTGCCTGAGCAAGGCTTCTTGGGTAGCCGTCTAAAATAAAACCTTTATTACATTCAGGTTTAAGAAGAGCATCTTTAATTATTCCGATCATTATTTCATCGGATACAAGATTCCCCTTGTCCATTGCAGTTTTGGCTTTAATTCCAAGTTGTGTCCTATCTTTTACTGCTCGGCGTAAAATATCACCTGTTGAGAAATGAGGAATATTTAATTCAAATGATATTATTTTAGCCTGAGTTCCCTTGCCGACCCCTGGCGAACCAAATAAAATAATTCGCATCAATTTCTCCTTTTTTGAAGGTAACATATTATTATTAAAATTTTTAATCAATATGAATTATATACATGTATCCGTGTGTGTTTTTAATTACTGTAAAAAGGAGGAATACTCTTCGCCCTTACTTTCTCAAAAAATCTTTTTAAAAGCTCTTCGCTTTCTTGGGCATATATTCCCGAATACAGATTTATTTTATGGTTATATTTTCCTTCTTCGGCAAGGTTGTAAACAGACCCGCATGCACCGAATTTTGTATCGAATGTCGAAAAGAAAATATTATTTATGCGAGAAGCCAGCAAAGCCCCGGTACACATTATGCAAGGCTCAAGTGTAACGTAAATATCGCATTCTTCCAACCGCCAGTTATTTAGGTAATTAGAGGCTGCAGTAATTGCAATCATTTCCGCATGTGCGGTAGGATCATGCAACCTCTCCACCTGGTTATATCCGCGCGCGATTATTTTGTTTTTATGTACGATTACTGCACCAACAGGGACTTCGTTTTCTTCCATTGCATTTTCAGCTTCCTGTAATGCTGCAAACATAAACTTATATGTGTCTTCCGGGAAATTCAATTAAAAATTAACAATTAAAAATTCAAAATTAAAATTGACAACGTAATTTAGTAATTACTGTAATCAGATTCTAAGCTGACAATTTTTAGAATAAAACTTTCGGATTTGGATATAAAGGTATAGTGGTATAAGAACATGCAGTACCGGCTTCATACCTTTGTACCATAATTCCTTTTTCCATTTTGTAAATTTCAATTTTTTTAGATTAGTAATTACAGGCAAATAATTCCGAGCAACTACAACTATTGTACAAATTTTTAATATTTAATTTTGCATTTCTAATTTTTAATTGTCCGGAGTACGCCCGGAGGGAGTCGAACCCCCAACCGTCGGTTCCGAAGACCGATGCTCTATCCAATTGAGCTACGGGCGCAAAATATTTTTTCTTTACGATAAATATACCAACATTAGTAAAGTTTAACAATAATAATTAATTACTTCAAAAATAATAATTCTT
>JBJKQP010000128.1:0-8718 GCA_046705105.1 Ignavibacteriaceae bacterium
GAGAAATTATAATAACAGATTAGCGGAGTAAACTATGATTGACTTAAATAAAATATTACCGGAACAAATGAAAACAGACATGCCGCAATTCAGCCCGGGTGACCATATTAGGGTACACGTTCGGGTAGTAGAAGGCGATAAGGAAAGAATACAGCCTTTTGAGGGTGATGTAATAAATATTCGCGGTGCCGGTGTTAATAAGACTTTTACGGTAAGAAAAATATCCAGCGGAGTAGGTGTGGAAAGAATCTTCCCTTTTAACTCTCCTAAACTTACAAAAGTGGAAGTACTTAAAATTGGTGATGTAAGGCGAGCAAAGCTTTATTATCTAAGGAGTCTTTCCGGTAAAGCTGCCAGAATTAAGACACAGTAAATTTCTTTGTGCGTAAACGGCCATTGCCGTTATAATTCGTTTACACTCAAAAAAAGATAGTGAAATATTGGAGTAAGGAAGGTTTCCTTTCTATTCCAATATTCCATTACTTATTTACTGCTTTTGTTAAATTATAAAATTAATTCTTATCTCAATAAATTTTCTTCCGAACACTAATTATGAAACTTTTCTTCCCCGAAAATATTTTTGCACAACTTATAATTGATAATTTACCTGCCGATTTAAAAAAAAATATAATTACTAAACCTTCTTCCTTAATTGCTTCGGAAATAAATCAAAATGAATCCTCCGTTGGTTTATTGCCAACAACGGATCTTTTAAAATACAAAGATCTTTTTGTCTCAAAGTCATTCGGAATTTCTTTTGAAGGTTCTCTATGCAATTCATACATTTATTATAACTCCGCTCAGAAAGATATTTCCGAAGTTAATCTTTTGGGCGATATTTCTTCCGTGGAAGTTTTACTCTGTAAAATTATATATAGTGAAATGTATGATAGCAAAATTGAAATAAAAATATCAACGGATGAAAAGGATGTTGTAAATAAAAATATACTGCTTGCCGGCAATAAAAATTTTGTTGATAACAGGTTTTTAGCGGGAATCAGTTTTGCGGAAGAAATTGTTGACACGCTATCTCTTCCGTTTGTTAATTATGTGTTTGCATCAAAAGAAAAATCCTTAGTTGAACAGTTAAATATTTTGATGAAGGGGATTAGCGGCTTAGTTTATGATCAAGTTGAAGAAATGAATTTTAAGTTTGATTTCACGGAGGAAGTAAAATCATATATTAAAGATAATATTTCATCTTTCGTAATTGATTTTAAAGACCAGGATTTGGAAGGTATAAACCAGCTAATTCGTCTTCCGTATTACCACGGAATTATTAATGATATTATTGAGGTTAGGTTTGTGTAACATTTGCAAAAGTTGAATCTCATATAATTTAACTCATGTTACTAAAATAACAACCGTAAAAAGATGACATCTTTATTTCGGAACAAAAAATCAAAATAAAATTAGTATTATTCGGAAATAGGAATAGATTTATTTTAATAAGAAAAGATGTCATCTCTCACATTGCATAACGTGAGATTTTAAATGAAAATGTAATCGATAAATCATATAATTGTATGTACGATATTTAATTCTTATAGGAAAAATAAGTATTTACAAAAATAGAATGCGAATTAAGAAAGAAGATAGTGAATTTATTAAACAAACAGTAAAGACCTATTTTGGAAATAATGCCAAAGTATACCTTTTCGGTTCCCGGACAGATGATAATAAAAAAGGGGGAGATATTGACCTGTATATTGAAACCGATATAAAAGAAAGAATGTATGAACTAAAATTAAAAATGCTTGCTGCACTTCATAAAAAAATGGGCAAACAAAAAATTGATATTGTAATTAATAACTTTGTTTCAAATAAATATATTTATAAAGTCGCAAAGAACGAAGGTATTCCTTTATGAAAAAAAGCGAATTTATTTTGAAGAATGTAATAAGTGAATGCAGAAAACATTTGTTAAGAATGAACAATGCTTTTGAAAAAATAAAACCATCTCTCCCAATAGTTCCCGAACGTATAGAACATTTAAGTGACGATGAAGTTGAACATATTGATCAATTTATATATAGATTTTCAAAATTACAGGATGCCGTTGGACAAAAACTCTTCAAAGCTGTTCTTTCTTCTTTAGGTGAATCGGTTGACAATAAATCGGTTTTGGATATTTTCTTTCGACTAGAACAACTTGAAATAATTAAAAATTATGATGGCTGGGAAGAATTAAGAAATATTCGAAACGACATTGCTCATGAATATGAAGAAAATGATCGGGAAACAGCGGAAAAATTAAATTTATTATTTGATAAAAGAAAAGTGCTTGAAAAATATTTTAATGATATTTTAAGTTATCTTCGAAGCAAAGGATTCAATTTCTAATGCCGGAACATAACGAAGACATTAAAAAGTTCATACGTGAACACAGCAGCTTATTATGGTATGTAAAGGAAGATGCAAAGGAAAGAATAAGCCTTGAGCTGCTAGTAGAAACTATATTAAACTACGGGACTCTTGATGATGTTAAAAAGTTGTTTGAATTAATCGGCATAGAAAAAGCCGCAGAAATATTTTTCCGGCAGACAAATAGAAAGCGGTGTAATTACTTCCCAAAAGTAAAGAATTTTTTTACTTTGTATTTTAACAGGCATGTACAAAGAAATATTAACGCAATCTCAAATTGAACTGCTTCCTTTTATAAAAAAATTTAAAAGGAATTTTTACATGGTTTGAGGTACAGCCATTGCGCTACAAATCGGGCATCGCAGATCTATAGACTTTGACCTTTTTACAAAAGCAGAAGCTCTTAACTTAATTTCTCTTAAAAAGAAGTATAGAGAACTTAATTTGAGAAAAAGGATAATATATGAAGCATTTGACCAAATGCATTTGCAAATTAAAGATGTTAAAGTAACTTTTTTTACCTATCCGTATAATATCAAACCGGAATTGTCTTTTGAAACAATTTGCAGGATGCCAAACCTTTTAACATTAAGTGCGATGAAAGTATTTGCATTGGGAGGAAGGGCAAAATGGAAAGACTATGTCGATCTTTATTTTATATTAAAGTCTTTTTATAATATTGATAAAATTATAAGTAAAGCTGAAAATATTTACGGGGGATTGTTCTCGTCAAAATTGCTAAGGCAGCAATTATCATACTTTAAAGATATCGACTATAGTGAAGAAGTTGACTTTATTGGCAAAAAAATTCCCCAAGAGGAAATAAAAATTTTTTTAGTTGATGTTGCTACGGAAAAGTTTTAGAAATTTGAGTATTTATTTTATATGGGGAAACCACCGCCTAAAGCGGTGGTGTTTACCTTATATGTAACCTTCGAGATTAAACATGATAGAAACTCCTGATAACCCCGAAGGTTGCTATTAAATTGCTACATGAGATACGCTTATTACGTTTTTATTTTCTTTCATTTGCTTCAGCATATCCGTTGTAACCGGAACTTTCAATTTCATTGTACAGCAGGCAACAACACCGCCGTCGAATATAACATTTTCAATTTCTTCGATATTTATGTTCCTGTCCCTAATAATACTCATAATGGATGCAAGCACACCCGGCTTATCGAAGTGCTTAACAACAAGCTGAAAGTGGGCATCGGGAATTTTCCCTTTGTTAACCCAATGAGCAATTAAACCGCTGTTAATAAAGTCTTTAATTATTCTTACAGTTTCTGCAGCTACGGCGTTTTGCGCCTGTTCGGTTGATGCGCCTATATGATGAGTAATATAAACGTTCGGCAATTCTTGTAATGGAGATTTTACCTCGCCGGTTTTCTGTTCCGGCTCGTTTTTTATTACATCCATAGCTACTCTTATGTTCTTAGTTTTAATTGCTTCAATAAGAGCATCCTGGTCGATTAAATCTGCGCGCGCTGTATTAATTAAAAAAGAATTAGGCTTCATGTAACCAAACATTTCTTTATTAAATAAACCCTTTGTTTGCGGAGTAGCCGGAAGATGTATTGTTACGATATCGCATAAAGGAAGTAGCTGGTTCATTTCGGAGAAATCTTTTATTGCAACACCTTCTATCCTTGAAATATCTTTACCGTAAACATTCATTCCGAATGCCAAAGCTCTTTTTGCGACTTCTTTACCGATGTTTCCTACGCCGATTATGCCGAGTGTCTTCCCCATTAATCCTTGTGCTTTCGAATATTCAGCTTTGTTCCATTTACCGTTTCTAAAGTCAATTACATTATCGGGAATTCTTCTATCAAGGGAAATAATTAATCCCATTGTAAGTTCGGCAACTGCAACCGAATTCATTCCCGGACAATTGGCTACATAAATTCCTTTTTCGTTAGCAGCAGAAATATCTATATTGTTTACACCGGCACCTGCTCTGATAATTAGATCCAGATTACGGCTTTCTTTAATTGTTGTGGAGTTGACTATTGTAGATCTTACAACAAGTACATCAACATCTTTTGCCGCTTGCGGTAAATCATTTTCCCCAAGTTTCGGCTGGTAATCAACGTCAAGGTCCAGTTCTTTTAATTTTCCTATATAAAAATCCGGGAACTTATCTGCTATTAATAATTTTACTTGCATTTTTTCCTCCGAACTAATTTTCAATTAATGATTTTAATAACTGCTTATTTTGAAGTTATCTTTCTGAAATCAAAGGAACGCATATAACGCAGATTAAATTGATTGCCGCGGATTTTAAATCCGTGTTAATCCGCCTAATCCGTTTTATCCGAGTTCTATTGATTACATGAGGCGTATTTTAAAGAACAAGTTATTTTAACATAGGAACATTTATCTTAAACTTTCTTGCATTTTCAATTGCAAGTTCGTAACCGGCATCTGCATGACGTGCAATGCCTAATCCTGGATCATAATTTAAAACTCTATCAAGTCTTTTTTCAGCTTCTTTTGTACCATCAGCAACTATTACCATTCCTGCGTGAATCGAATTTCCTATACCCACGCCGCCGCCGTGATGGACGGAAACCCAGCTAGCACCGCCGATAGTATTCAACAATGCGTTTAGTATCGGCCAATCGGCTATTGCATCGCTGCCGTCCTTCATTGCTTCGGTTTCTCGATTAGGAGAAGCAACCGAGCCGCAGTCCAGGTGGTCTCTGCCTATAACAATTGGAGCGGTAATTTTTCCGGATGCTACAAGATCGTTAAATATTTTTCCCATTTTTGCACGCTCACCGTAACCAAGCCAGCATATTCTGGAAGGCAGTCCCTGGAAGTGAACTTTCTTTTGTGCCATATCAATCCAGTTGCAAAGAGATTTATTTTCCGGGAAAGTTTCTTTGATAGCACGATCGGTTACGTAAATATCTTCCGGGTTGCCGGAAAGTGCTGCCCATCTAAAAGGACCTTTGCCGTCGCAGAACAATGGTCGTATAAATTCGGGAACGAAGCCGGGAATATCAAAAGCATTTTCAACGCCGTTATCCTTTGCCTCACCGCGGATGTTGTTGCCGTAGTCAAAAGTAACAGCACCGCGTTTTTTTAATTCCAGCATTGCTTTAACATGAACGGAGATTGTGTCTTTTGATTTTTTAATGTATTCGCCGGGATTGTTTTTCCTTAGTGCTAATGCGTCATCCAAACTCATTCCCATTGGTACATAACCGTTTAAAGTATCATGAGCCGATGTTTGATCTGTAAGTACATCCGGTACAATTCCTTTTTGAATAATTTGCGGAAGGACTTCTCCTGCATTTCCAACTAGTCCTACTGAGAGAGCTCTCTTTTCCTTTTTAGCATCCAAGACAAGATTCAATGCTTCATCAATGTCTTCCGAAATAACATCGATATAACCTGTATCAATTCTTTTTTGAATTCTTTTTTTATCGACTTCAATACCTAAAAAAGCAGCACCGTTCATAGTAGCGGCTAAAGGCTGTGCACCGCCCATGCCGCCCAGTCCGGCGGTTAATAAAAATTTCCCGGATAAATTTGAGTTAAAATATTTTCTTCCGCACTCTGCAAAAGTTTCGTAAGTCCCTTGAAGAATTCCCTGGGTACCTATATAAATCCAGCTTCCTGCTGTCATTTGCCCGAACATGGTTAAGCCTAATTTTTCAAGACGTCTGAACTCATCCCAGGTTGCCCATTTGGGAACAAGCATTGCATTGGAAATAATTACCCGCGGTGCATCGGGATGAGTTCTAAATACTGCAACAGGTTTACCGGATTGGACGAGAAGCGTTTCATCGTTTTCAAGATTTTTTAGAGATGAAATTATCGCTTCATAGCTTTCCCAGTTTCTGGCAGCTTTACCGCTTCCGCCGTAAACAATTAGTTCGGCAGGCTTCTCACCTACTTCCGCATCCAGATTGTTCATCAGCATGCGCATTGCTGCTTCCTGAATCCAGCCTTTGCATGTAAGCTTGGTGCCGTGCGGCGCTTTAATCTCTAATTTTTCTTTGTCAGATAACATATCCATATCCTATAAATTTTTTTGTTTGAATTTGCTTCTAAGTCTTGGAAAAATGGAGTAATGGAGTATTGGAGTAATGGTTTTCATAGTTCATGAATTATTTGGTTTATATGCTTCTATTGTATCATGGATTTTTTGATCCCATGTACCTTCAATTCTTTTGGATTTTAATGCTTTTATTAAAGATAATAATTTATTCTCAACAGCGTAATGTAATTTATCTATTTCTTCAAAGTTTTCTGTCGAAATTAAATCAATTACTTTTAATCCTATTGTTCGTGTCAACAATTCTCCACAAGATCCGAGCGCAACATTTAAGTAGTATAAATATTCATTTATGCTTTTCCTACAGTAACCTTCTGCAATATTTGAAGAAATTGATTGAGTAGCATCTAGTATTTGAGCTCTTAATTTAAAATCTAGTTTTGGAATTTCACCTACTATTTTGTTAATCAATTTAAATAAAAGAATACCTTCCTGCCATACTTTAAGTTTCATATATCCTCGATTCAAATTATGTCGTTTAATATACTCAATCATGATTTCTTTCCTCCTTTATATTTTTTGCCTTGTATCTATATAATTACAGATTATCATACGCTCCAAAATTTCATAACTCCAATACTCCATCATTCCATTACTCTAAAGTTTCATAATTTGTTACTTCATTTTTCCAAAGGCAAATAACTTTAATTCTCTTTCACTTGCATTCCAATACTCCATTACTCCACCACTCCAATATTCCTTTATTTTTCTTATATATTAATGCTCTAACAAATATTTGTCTTGAAGGCATCATTCCTAATATTTTACGAGAAGTGATCATCTACTATGTTTTCATACTGCCTTAACATAGAGCCGTAAAGCCATTTTGTTATGAACCAGCTCTTTTGAATTTTCTTTTTTAAATATTTTATGTTTTCTTCCAACTGGAATTTTAATTTTGTTCTTTCTTCTTTTGTCAGCTTTATTACATCGGAGTTGCTTTCCAACTTATCCAGTATGGAATTAAAAACTTTTATTTCGGAATAATATTTATTGTCTCCTTGTATTTGTTTAAGATTTTGTCCGCAAAAAGTTTTTAATATCTTTCTTTCGTTTTTATCAAATTCAAAATTATAATTTGTGAATAGTTTCTTCATTTGTTCCCGTATAAGTTTTAAGTGATAGTAGTTTGTCTTTCATTGCCTGAAATCCGGGTTTAATTATATTGTATATATAATAAAGTCTTTCCTTGTAAGGAATGAAAGCCGATTTCATCGAATTGATAGTAATCTTTTCAACATCTTCCAGATTAAGATTAAAATGTTCTATTGCAACCATAAATTCTTTTGTTAAGGTAGTATTGCTCATAAGCCTGTCGTCGGTATTTAAAGTAACTCTAAATTTTTCTTTAAATAACATACCGAAAGGATGGTTTTCAATTTTATCCACTGCACCGGTATGAACATTGCTAAGCAGGCAAATTTCCAAAGGTATTCTTTTATCCAGTACGTATTGCGCAAGGTCTCCGAAATCCGCAACATTCCCTTCTTTATCGAATGCAATATCTTCAATAAGATGAGTAGCATGACCTATACGATGAGCGCCGCACCATTGTATAGCCTGCCAAATGGATTCTTTACCGAAAGCTTCGCCTGCATGAATTGTAATATTAAAATTAGCACGTTGTATAAACTGGAAAGCTTCGATATGTTTTTTAGGAGGGTAGCCGCCTTCTTCCCCGGCAAGATCGAAACCTACAACTCCCTGGTTGCGGAAGTTAACAGCAAGCTCCGCAATTTCCAGAGTGTTCTTCATATTTCTCATACCGCATAAAATTAAGCCGTAGCCAACTCCGAAATCTTTTTTGCCTTTTTCAAGTCCTTCCAGAACCGAAGTTACAATATCTTCCGGATACAATCCCTTGTTGGTATGGAACACCGGTGCAAAACGGGTTTCCACATAACAGACTCCGTCGTTCTTCATATCCTCCATCATCTCGTATGCAACGCGTTTAAGCCCTTCCCTTGTCTGCATTACTGCACACGTATGATCAAACCCCTGAAGATATTCAACCAAGTTTCCTTTATTGGCGCCGCGGTGAAACCAGTTACGCAGTTCTTCCGGGTCTTTTGTAGGAAGCTTGTTGTATTTTAAATCTTTTGCTAACTCGATTATGGTTTGCGGTCTTAGTCCTCCGTCCAGGTGATCATGTAACAGGACTTTAGGTACTGCTTTAATGATTTGTTGGGTAGTCAAAATTACCTCGCTTTTATGCCGAAAAATATTCTTTTAAATATGGAAAATCAATTGTGGATAGCAGGAACTTTGCCGTCAATTTATGT
>JBJKQP010000129.1:0-11471 GCA_046705105.1 Ignavibacteriaceae bacterium
ATTAAGCCGGCAGATAATGCGTGGCGTATTCTTCTTATATTAACCGCTCCAAAGTAAACAGCAAGCACGTAAAATGTAGTTTCCGAACTTCCGTATAACGTGGAAACGAGAATACCAATAAAAGAGTCAGGTCCGTGTACTTTAATAATTTCAGCCATTACACCCAGCGATCCGCTTCCCGATAAAGGCCGCATTAATGCCATGGGCATTGCTTCGGCAGGCATCCCTATTAAATTTGTAATAGGATGTAAAATATAAATAAGCCACTTCATTGCACCGCCTGCTCTAAAAATTCCTATGGCAACAAGCATTGCAACAAGGTAAGGAATAATTCTAACTGCAATATTAAATCCTTCCTTTGCACCTTCAACAAATTTTTCGTAAACCTTAACTTTTTTTATAACACCGAAACCTATAAAAACAACTATAAGTAAAGGAATTGCTATGGTAGAAAATACAGTGATTATATTTTTGAAAAAATCAGGTGAAAGAAAACTTAATGCCGAACCAACAATTTTCCCGATGCCTGAATAAATTACCAGAAGCGCCAGTAAAATAATTCCAACCAGGATTAATAAACTTTTTATATTGCTTTGAAACCATGAAGAAAATTGCCCTCTTTTAATAGGGAATTTTTCCAGCGTTTTAGCAGCGGTAATTCCCGCCACGGTTGCACAAAAAGAACCGAACAAAGAAGTTCCGATAATAATTGCCGGTTCCGTACTGCCAGCGGCTGCTCTTATAGCAATTGCAGTTGCAGGAATCAACGTCATTCCGGCAGTATTAATTGCAAGGAATGTACACATTGCATTTGTTGCAGTTCCTTTGTTCGGATTTAATTCGTCCAGTTCCTCCATAGCTTTTAATCCGAAAGGAGTAGCAGCATTTCCCAGCCCAAGCATGTTTGCGGAAATGTTCATAATCATTGAGCCCATAGCAGGATGATCGTGGGGGACGTCCGGAAAAAGCCATCTTGTTATTGGTCTTAAAACATTTGCAATTATAGCAATCAAACCTGCATCTTCGGCAACCTTCATTACTCCAAGCCAAAGTGCCATTATTCCTATCAGGCCCAACGAAATTGTTACCGCAGTACTGGCATAATCCAATGCTGCATTTGTAACATCTTTTAATTTTAAGAAGGAAACTTCTTCCAGCACTATGTGTGCTGCCGCAGTAGTAGGAGTGATTAAGCTGTCTATTCTAATCCTTCCCGTTATGTCATCTTTTTCTCCTGAAGATGTAGCAATTTGCTGCCATATTTCAGGATCACTTTTAGATACTTTGAAGTATATTGAATTCTTTTCGGGATTCGAATGTATTGTAACTTTTGCCGGTAAAGTAATACCGGATTTATAATTTGTATTATAAAATTTGTTAAATACTCTCTCCTTTACTATGAGCTTGGTCTCGTAGCTTTTTCCAACACTCTTTTGATATGGCGAAGGAAATTCTATTACAACCGGTAGCGGTTCATTATTTCTGAATTTGTTTTGGCTTTGATCTATAAAATCCGTAGACAGGGCAGCCCCTATCCCTAAAAACAAAAGTGCAAGCCAAACATAATTAAGCATTAGGCAGCTCCGTTTGTTTATTAATTAAGAATTAAAAAAATATTGAAAATTTTTACTCAGCCCCCTGTTTCTTCCGAAGCTTGGATTTCTTCGGTATCAATTAAGACTACTTTGCTTATGTGCGAATAATCTATTGGGGTATTTATCTTTCTTTTATACTTAGAAACATAATTATTCTTAGCTTCTTCAATTAATTTAGGATCATCAATTTTCTTAATTGCTCCTCTTACGGTAATTGAAAATATGTTATACGTCGGCTCAAAATCCAGGTTATTCGTCTTTTTTAATTTGCCGAGTTTAAATATTGTAAACATGGCAATAGAATCCCATTGTATATCATCGAAAAGCTCATCATCCTTATGAAAAAAGATGTAAATATTTTTATCCATATAAAGGTATGTTTTAGTTAATTGGGTAACCTTATCGCCGTCGAATATTAGTGCAAGTATTCCTGCCGGATTATTATTGAGTTCTTCTTCAATTACCTTAATGTCTCTTATCTGATTTATTATTTTATGCATAACGATATTTTAATTTTGTAAAACTCACTTTAATAATTTATTTGAAATAAGAAAAAACAGTTAAATAAAAATAAATGTACTTTTTTAATATAGCAATTTTCCAATTAACAATTTAATTCATCTTAATATGCAATTATTATTTTTTGCCGAATAAAAACAATTTTTGCAATGTTTAAAGTTTTTTAAATATTTTTTTTCTCTAACAATACGTACCATATCTTCTACTTTACTTTTTATTTCCTTAAAATCTTCTTTATCTACTGTTTGAATTACCGGTTGCTCCGGATGTTTTATAAAAATTAATATTAATTGAATATTTAAAATAATTGGAAATAACTTTTTTACAAGATACGAATAAAATCTTAGTTGTATAAAATAATTATTTGCTTTTTCATTTAATTTTTCCTGCGAAACATTATCCGTCTTATAATCTATAATAAGTGCTTTATTTCCGTCTATAATTAGTTTGTCAATTATTCCGTAAAGGAAATAATCCTGCTCCTTTGAATAAACCTCATATTCATTATGAAATTCTTTGTAGCTGTTTAACATACCGTATGTTCCGGAATTATAAAAATTATTTACTCCCGATATTATCTCTTCTTTCAAATCCGCAAGTAAATTTAAATCTTTTTCAAGAGTGCCGAACTCATCTTCCAAAGAATTATTTACAAAATTCTCAACTTCCGGCTGCTTAATTTCGTTCTGCAATAATTTATGGATTATTCTTCCGCGAATATCAGCATAACCTTTTGTGCTTTTATTTAAATTTTCTTCCTCATCACTCCGCAATTTTTCATCTTCACCGGGATTAAACTCATCTTTCATTAAAAAATATTTTTCTTTATTCCATTTCTTGTATCTTTCAAAAAGCGGCTGATATCCGAGTTCATATGTTAGATAATATTTTGTAGGGCATTGATTAAAAACCGATAGCTTTGTTGCCGAAATAATTTCTCCTTTCTGCTTGTCGGCTATTTGATCAATTCTAAATTGTTTTTCCGCTATAGCTTTTCCCGTATTGGAAATCTCACTTGGATTGCTCTCAATATCATGCACAACTTCTATATCGACGGATACGTCCTTTTCTAAATTTGCAAAGCTGCCGTTGTCATCCCGTAAGTATTTTAAACCGGATTTTAAATTAATTTTACTTTCACTAAAATCAATACCAAGTCCGCTTTGAATTAGACCTAGAAATGAATTCTCGTTATATTCATAATTCTTATTTGCACTGCCGGAAATAAATAAATAATTTTTAGCACGTGTAATTCCCACATACAGCAGTCTTTTAAATTCAGCAGCACTTTTCTTGTGCGAAACCAAATTAGAAATACCGACAATAGGCGCCTCCAAATATTCCGACGAATAATTTTCTTTAAGTGGCAATTTAGTTAAAAGCCCGAAATTTTTATCTATTGAAATCTTCTTAGCTTTAATCGAATCCTTCTTTAACGGTTCTTCGGATTTGTAAAGGAATACTGCAGGGAATTCAAGTCCTTTCGCCTGGTGAAGAGTCATAATTTTTACCGAATCGGATTCACTTGAAACGGCAGCTTGTGCTTCATCCTCAAAATTTTCTATGGAATCTTTTAAGAATGCCACATAATCATATAAAGTTTTAAATCCCTGTGCAAAGAAATCATTAGTAACATTTATCAGCTTTTGAATATTTGCAAGTTCCTGCACACCGTTTTTACCCGATGCCAATACGGCAAGAAAACCTGACTCACTAAGAATTTTCCTCAGCAGCAAAGGTATATTATAACTCTTTGCATATAAAAAATTTTCTTTTAATTGCTCGACAACATTTTCCAACTCCGGATTCCCTCTACCGTAATTTATTAATTTATTCCAAAATCCGTATCCCTCCCGTAAGGAAATTTCAAAAATTTCAGAATCGGATATTAAATAGAAAGGAGAGCGTAAAACTCCTATGAGCGCAGTTTCGTTTTTCTCATCAGCTAGAAAAGAAAAATAATTGTAAATATCATAAACCGATTGCTTTTGATAGAAGCCTTTTCCGCCGACTATGGAAAACGGAATATTATATTTAACAAATGCCTTTTCCAGCTCTGTAAAATATTTTCTTTTTCGGCAAAGGATTGCTATGTCTCCCCAATTGATTTTACCGGTTTCTTTTTCATTCGGAACCAATTTTAAAATTCTTTTTGAAACTAAATCCGCTTCTTCAGTTTTAGGTTTATTGACAACTTCACTATCATCGCTTTCACTATTTCTTGTACTCAGAAGAATTTCAATTTTACCTATAAAACCATCCTGCCGGGCACAAACTATATCCTTATGCTCTACTTCGTTATAAAAAAGATCCGGCTCTTTAAACAGATTTCCGAACAGTAGATTTGTGAAAAGACAAATAGCCGGAGCCATTCTAAAGCTGTCAGGCAGGGTAATTAGATATTCTTCTCCCGCGGAAGTTTTAATATCTTTTTTAGTAATATTAAACACTTCCAGTTCCGCATCACGGAACATGTATATACTTTGTTTTTCATCTCCGACAACAAACAGGTTTCCCTTTCTCAAATAATCCAGAACCGGCAAAAAAATGTTATACTGTAATTCATTCGTATCCTGGTACTCATCAATCATTACATACTTATACTTGTCGGATAAATCTTTCTGCACGGATTGGTTTGATAATATTTTTTTTGTAAAGAGAAGAATATCTTCATAATCCAGGTAGCTGTTTTCTTTTTTCTTTTCCGAATATATATTAAGAGCCTTATTAAAAAAAAGCAGCATTAACTTTCCGAAATGTGTTAATTCAAGTTCAATTTCAGTATGATTTTCCTGTAAATTTATTAATGAAAAATCGCTAAAAAATTTTTCGACAATATTAATTTCCTTGAATAATTTTTCTCTTAAATTTTTATTTAAATAATTCCTGCTGTTAATTGTCTTTTTTTGCGTAAGAATTAAATTTCCAATATCGTTTATAAAACTAATTGTGTTTTCCGTTCCTTCAATCTTTCCGAAACCGCTCAGCTTGGCCATTAGTTCAATTGCAATTGCGTTATCCGGTCTTGCTTCCATTACCTCTTCGTTAATCAAGGATAAAGAATTAATAAAGTTCTTTATTTCGGGTGAGAATATTTTTTTAAAATAATTCTTAAAAGCTAAGTAAAAGAATTCTGCAATTTCATTAGCAGGTTTTGAATAAATTTTTTCTTGGATGTTAAGGACATTCTTTCTTTTAATTATTAATTCTTTTATCTCCCGTGAAAAAAGACTTTTGGAGGAAAAATATCTTATTAAATACTTTAAATTGTTTGAATCCTCCTTGCTGCTTATTGCATTTTTAACCATTTCTTCAACGGAAAGTTCAATCAATTCATCCGACATTTTTTCATCTATCGCCGTAAAGTTTGCATCAAGTCCGGCTTCTACCGGATGTTCTCTTAAAATATTAATGCAGAATGAGTGAATTGTTGAAATGTTTGCGGAAACCAGCTGCCTTCTTAAGTTTTCCAGCTTTCCAACTTCATTTTTATTTGAACTGTTTGCAATTACATCTTCAATTTGCGTAGCAATTTTTTTATAAAGTTCGCTTGCGGCTTTATCGGTAAAAGTAATTGCGGCAATATTCCGAAGTGAAACATTTTCTTGAGTAATTATTTTTATAAACCTCTTGGATAAGACAAATGTCTTACCGGAGCCTGCGTTTGCGGTCAGAGATATATGATTCTTATAGTTAAGTGCCTTTTCTTGATGTGGAGTTAAAGAAGTCATTAATAATTATGCTTTATTTAAATTATTTCCGCCGTACTTGGGAATGGTAATTTTAAAAGCAGCACCCGGGTCCTGCTTATCCGTTATCTCTATATTACCGTTTATACCTTCAATAAATCTTTTAGCCAACTTTAGGCCAAGTCCCATACCTTTGGCTTTTGTAGTAAAATTTGATTCGAATATTTTATCTTTAATTTCGCCGGGAATCCCGGTACCGTTGTCGCTTATTAAAATTACAAAAACATTATCCCCCGGTTCAATTGAAATTCCGATCTTGTTTGCTTTTGCCTGAATGGAATTTCTAATCAAATTAATAAATAATCTCCTAAGCTGGGAGTTATCGGCTTCTACTATTGCGGAGGATAAAGTTGTATTAATATCTATCCTTATTTTTTCTTCCATAAATAAATTTACCGTATCGTTAACAACCGGTATTATATCAATTTTTTCAAGTTTAAAATTAGGCATTCTTGCGAACCTGGAAAATTCGGATGCAATTAAACTTAAGTTTTCAATTTGGTTTAATATGGTTGTGGTTACTTTTTCAAAAATGGAATCAAAATTTTTATTCTTATCTTTATAAGCAACAACCAATTGCTGAAGGGCAAGCTTAATCGGAGTTAACGGATTTTTAATTTCGTGTGCAACTTGTTTTGCCATTTCTTTCCATGCATTTTCTCTTTCAAGTTCGGCAAGCTCAACCTGGTTCTTTTGAAGTTCTCTGGTCATTGAATTAAACCCGTTATATAAATCTCTCATTTCCCCTTTTTCATTATTTTTTAATTCAACACTAAAATCGCCGTGTGCAATAGAACCCGTTGCTTTGGTTAATTTTCTTACGGGAAGGGAAATTCTATTTGCTAAAAAAGTGCTTAGTATGATCATAATTAATGTTGCAAAAGAATAAACACCGAACAAAAAAACATCGTTGCTCATTACAGAAAAAGTAAGCCGCACTTTGTTAAATGCATCGTTAACGCCTATAATAAACGGCCTTCCTTCAATTGTTACTTTCTTATAAAATGCATCATATACAAAGTTGTTTATTTTTTCCTTTGTTAGGTATTCCCTGTAGCTTAAATAATTTAGTTCGTAATAAACTTCGGGGTTAAGCCTGTCTGTTATTAGACCGATTTTATAGTATTGATCTCTCGAATTAAATATTTGAATGGTACCTTCGTATATAGAAAATGAAATTCCGAGTTCATTGCTTACATCTTTAAAAGCTTTAAATATATCACCGGAATTAGTAAGACTCATTTCTCTCCTAACATTACTCTCAACATAATTTGAACGTTCGTTAAGTTCGCTGAAAATTGCTCTTTCACTCCTCTGCTTAGTTACCTGCCTGTTATAAATTGCAAGTACAATAACAGGAATTATCGATATAAAAAGAAACGCAAGCAACAGTTGAGACCTAAAGCTGTATTTAAGCTGCTTTATTCTTGTTGATAAAAATATAAGGAGGAGCAGTACTATAAAAATACTGTGTACTAAAAAAATCTTAAAGAAGTTGAACAAGTCCCAGGATGTCGGCCTTTCCCTAGTTAATATTGCAGTTGTAATCTCTTTTCCTTGTTCTTTAGTTTTCCTTATATATGTATAGTAATCTTGGCCGTTAAGAGTAATCTCCAGCCACGCTTCATTGTCTCCGGAAAGTTTAGCATTCAATATCGGTTTAATCTGATCCCTGGAAGGATAAATATCCCCGAAGACTTGTGTAAGCTTTGAGCCGGAAAATTTAAAAATCTTTAATAAATTTATATCGAGAACGGAGTTAACAATATTCTTTTTGGATTCTAAAAAATCGGGTATGCTGTTGGAACCGAGATTCTGAAGATTAAAACCGATAGAAGCCGTAACATAACCAAGTTTCATGCCTCTATCGAAAACCGGGATAATTCCCGTCAGCACTCTTTGAGAGGTATCTCCGGGCTGCAATGCTTCAACAATTTTAGGATTAGTTTCCGAATAGTCTTCAAATTGTTTAATCGGTTTACCTCCCAAATTAATTCCAGCACTAAACATTCCCAAAACATCCTGGTTTTTATTCCAAACAGTTAATGAAGAATTTATAGATTCGCGCTGAAGAGAACTATTAGCCCAAAGTTTGAATGCTTCGGCGTTGTAATTAGCTTCGCGGTTATAAAAATTATTTATCACGTTTTTATTGTCCGCAGCATTTTTTAGCGTTTCATCCAAAACGAAACGGAGGAGATTATCATTAGGCCTGTTTATTTCGAATGCAGTTGTTCTAAGCGAAATTTTTTCAAGTTTAAGATTAAAATAATTTAACAATATTATGGAAATTATTGATGCTATTAATGTTAGGTAAACATAATTAAAAATATTTTTAATATTTATAAAATATATTCCGTAAACAAGTCCGAAAATTAATGTTATAAAAGTTAGACTGATCAAAGGAATAATTAACGGTTCATTTTGAAATTTTATAAACAACAACCCGAATATTTGATAGCTTACAAATAATCCGGCAAACATATATTTTGATTTCTTTTTATCATCTTTGGGCAAATAAGCCATTAGCAGCAAAGTCAGTCCGCACAAAACTAGAATTGCCGCTGTTCCCAGTAAAAGAAGATTTAAAATCATTGTTAATGAAGCAAGGTTGGGGATAAGGTTAGGCTCTTTAAAATACCTCAACGAAGAATCGAATACAATGCTTTTAACCGCAGCACTTAATCCTCTTAATGTAAGCAGGAAAAGAAAGGTAACGGGCAGATAAAGCAAAGAAAATAAAAATATGTTTTTATATTTTTTATTGACACAATTGTTTAGATAATCAAGTAAATACCTAAATCCCCGGATACAAATGATCAATACAAACAATGCGGTAACAAAAAACTCAACCGGAGACCTGACAATACCGTTACCGAATGTTGAAGAATAATTTGACGGATCTACCAGCGGGCCTTTCAAAAGACTTGAAGGAAATTCGAGGTAATAAAGAAGAAACCTATAAGCCGCGAAATAAACAGCAAAAATTACTAGCTTTGCACTTCTATATTTTATTGAATTGAATTCTTTTCTAAATCCCAATCCTATAAACAGATAAACTAAAAATGTAAGTATTGCTTGAATCTCCGTAGTAGCCTGATAAAACGAATCAATTGTTGTACTTAATGCAGGCTTAAAAAATGTTACAAGCCCGATTTTATTTCCCTGTTTATTTACCAACCCGAAGGAATATTCTCTGCCGTCCTTAGTTCCTCCGGCAAACGGAGTAAATTCAACATTAAATTGGGTTAAAAATTTATCGGAAATTTCTTTGGTAAAGCTTACCGGAATATAATAAGGATTTTGAATTGTATATTGTTTTTCAAAAGGTTTACTTACCACGAAATAAAACAAATCATTTTCGGAAAGCACGGTATCAGTTATAGTAAGATAGGTAACTAAACTTGCATTATAAAAGTGAATTTGCCCCGCCGGAAACGCAAGCGGTAAAATATCATTTTGCGGTAGTGCAACCGTGGAATTCCACGCAATTAATTTACCGTTTGGAGCAAGTACCTCCACCGAATAACCGGAAAATTCTTTGCTGTTTACCAGTTTAATTAAAGCACCGTATGATGAGTTCCGGGGATTTAATACTTTTCTAAGTTTTGTCTTAAGATTCTTATTGGTTAGAAGTAAATTATCTTCTTTTTCGTTAAATAATTTATTAACAGAAGATTGAATATGAGCAATCTTAATTGATAATTCTTTAGGCCAATTGTCCTTTAAATGATTAACAAGAATCGGCGAAAGAATTCCCGAAAGGAATATGAGTGATAAAATAAAAAAGACGATAGCAAAATATTTCCTATCGCCTTTAATCTTTTTTAATAGTTTAGTAAACATTAATTAATATTTATTTGTGTAATTTTCCATTCCTTACCCGTATGCCTTACGGAAACGTACACCTGTGCAATATCCGGCTTACCTTTAAAAAGGAAATGATATGAACCGGTAGCATACATATTAGCTTCATCTTTCTTAATATTATTAAATTTGAAACCGGCAGCATGATAGGTGTCAAAAAAATCTTCCAGCACATAATAAGCCTGGTTAGAACTGTAATAACCGCTTATTCCGTTAGATAAATTAAGGTATAATTGTGAACTGAAGTAACCTGCCAAATCCGAAACATTCCCCGACGATATTCCCTCCTCAATTTTATTGAAGGTAACCTTAACAGATTGCTGATTATTTATTCTGCCGGAATCCAAATCATTGTCTTTTTCTTGAGCAGTACTATAAAAGCTTAAGAAAAATGTAAAGCATAAAAGAAGCGATATATATAATGTCTTATTCATAAATAATTGCAGAACTAATTTAAATAATAATTTGCCGGAAATCTATAATTTTAATTTCTAATATGTTATAAAATAATAAGTTAAATCCCGGCAGATACTTTTATATTTAATCAAAGAACTAATCTTATAATATTAAGATACCCGATGCCGGATAGAAAATAGAGGAACCGGGATCGAGTATCTTTTATAAAAACTGCAAAAGCTATTTTTTGAATTATTTCCTTCTTAACAAATTTTTATCAATCGGTAATCTTTTAGACGGAACAGCTTTTATCTTTAATTGAGTATTTCCCTTAACTGTTTGAAATGCCCAGTCGAAAATCATCTTGTCGTTGGTAAGAGTTTTTATCCTAATTTTTGCATAATAATTATCCCAAGTCCATATTACATAAGTATGACCAACGTAGGCAATAGCATCTTTAGTAGGAGACCATCCGGAAGTCGGAGCATAAGGAATATCATAAATACTGCTTGTAGGTCCCATATCCTGAATATCAGTATCGCTCCATACATCTACATACAATGTATCCTGATAATTTTCAAAGAAGAAGTCCGCTGTTTGATCATCATAAGGAACTACGGTATATGATGTAAATGAGAACCCGGATAAATTAGGATAATTTCGATAATCGAAGACAACCTCATTAAAACCTTGAGGCCTAGGTGTAGCACTCACGTTGTCATAACTCAATTCACTTTCGTTGCCGTTATAATCATAAGCAGTTACTGCGTAATAATACGTAGTTCCGTTTTGTGCACCGTCATCTACAAAATAATTATTTGTTGTGGAGCCTAACAAAGTATATTTGCCGTCATAGCTGTATGAGTAATAAACATTATAACCGGCTACGTCCCTGCTCTTGCTGTCATTCCAGTATATATCTGCCTGATCATCACCGTTAACAACATAAACACCGGTGGGAGGCGCAGGCGGTTGTGTGTCAATTTCATTTAAGCCATGCCTGCTGCATGAAGCAAATAAGAAGATAAAAACTAAAGCTGTAAAATAAATACTTACTTTTTTCATTTTGATCACCTTTTCGGAATAAATTCATTACGGTTATCCCAAAATGAATGCCATAAAAATTACGAATATAACGGCGATAATAAAAGCTTTAGGAAAATTTTTTGTACTAATTACTATACAGGATGTTTACATTACCGAATATTTAATTCCTTTAACTTATACTGTAAGCCACGACGTGTTATCCCCAAAATTTTAGCTGCTTTAGTAATGTTATTTCCCGTTTGTTCCAGAGTTTTAATTATTAGTTCTTTTTCAACATCTTTAATTGATTTTCCGGCCA
>JBJKQP010000130.1:0-6441 GCA_046705105.1 Ignavibacteriaceae bacterium
TGGAAGCCCGCCTAGTCGATAAAAATGATATTTCAATCTTCTCTTCGGAATGCGATATAATTTCTCCGTGTGCCACCGGTGCAACAATAAATCCTGTTACCATACCGATGATTAAAGCAAAAATTATTTGTGGAGCTGCAAACAATCAGCTTGAAGATTCCGATAGAGACGGAAAAGTTCTGCACAAAAAAGGAATTGTTTATATACCTGATTTTTTAACAAACAGGATGGGCATTGTTAATTGCGCCAACGAACAATACGGCTATGTTAACGATGATCCGTTTATTGAAAGACATTTGCTATTCAACTGGAAACATTCCGTTTATCAAACTAGTCTGCAGGTTCTAAATGAATCTAAGAAGAAAAATCTTCCGTCGGCAAAAGTAGCCGTACGTTTGGCTGATAAGCTATCTAAAGAAAATCACCCGGTATTCGGCCATCGCGGGCAGTTAATTATAGATTCGCTGGTTGCGGATAAGTGGCATGAACAAACTTAAAATAAAGACTAAAGCAAAGTAATTGTATATCCGTAGTACCCGGTAAATAAATTAACAAATTTTTAAATGTTAACTTCAATTTAGCCGGTAGTTTAGTTGAATGTTGAATAATCACTTCGGATTATAATGCATTTTCCCGGGGGATTTTAAAATATAACCAATAAATATTTTCACATAGGTAGATAGCTTTTCGGTTCAAAATATTTTAATGATATCAATCAGAAAAGGTCTAAGCTATGGACGTAAATTTATTAGGGAAACCGAATTAAAATTTATTATTACCACTCATCATCTTTTCCTACTGTTTAATCAAATTCATCTGGTTTATTAATTCTGAATAATTATTATTTAACAATTAAAAATTCCTTTTTATTGGAATAATAATAAATACTTGTTGTATTTATATACGGAAATTTGTCCTTATCATTTGTCGTTTCTTTAACACAAATGCAGGATAATCCGATAGTCTTCTTCATATTCTAAGTAATAAACCGGGGATCTAGCAGGTATGAAGTATACGGGTATAAATAAAATTATTAGAAAGAGTTTTTCCTTTGGGATTATAGCGGCTTTTGAATGTGTACCTTTTATATCCGCTATTTAATTAATTATTGTTCAAGAATGTTCGACTAATTCAATATTTATATATTAAACAATAACTAAATGGGAGAGAAAATGAACCGCATAAATAAGATACCATATAAATTATTAATACTCACGGTAATATTTCTTATTACAGCTACTTCAAGTACTATGTTATTTGGCCAGCAAAAAGGTTCTATTAAAGGAACCGTTACTGATGCTGTTACCAATGAACCGATGGTAGGCGCTAATGTTTTTATTGTCGAGCTCGGGCTTGGCTCATCAACCGACCTTAACGGTAATTTTACCATAATAGGTGTTCCTATGGGAACTCATAAAATATTGGCACGTTTTGTCGGTTATAAAGAGCAGTTTGCCAATGTAGTCGTTAAACCTGGTGTGAGTCTTCAAATTGATTTTGTATTAAAGCCAACCGCAGTACAACTACAGGAGCTTGTTGTAACCGGCCAGGGTTCTGCAGTCGAAAGGAGAAAACTTACATCAACAGTTGAGAGTATTAATATCGACGAAATAAAACTTGCTCCGGTTGAATCCCTGGACCAATTGCTGCAGGGAAGAGTAACAGGTCTGACTGCTTTTAATTCTTCCGGTATGCCGGGTACAAGCGGCAGAATTGCAACCAGAGGAGTTAAGAGTACTATTACTTCTTCAACACCGGTTGTTTATGTGGATAATGTAAGGGTAGATAATGCGGAGGCCTTTAGACTTGCTCTGAATACGGGGGGTGCCGAATCTTCCGCACTTGCAGATCTTGTAGTGGGTGATATAGAGAAAATTGAAGTTATTAAAGGAGGTGCTGCATCTACACTCTACGGCTCCGAAGCAGCCAACGGAGTGATTCAAATTTTTACAAAGAAAGGAACACCGGGCCCGCCGAGATATTATTTTAATGTTACATCCGGTTATGATGAACCCGAAACAAAATTTATATTAAGCGATTATGCAAAAGACAATGTTCTAAGAACAGGCTTTTATCAGGGTTACGAAGCTGCTGTTTCCGGCGGCAGCCAGTTCTTTACTTATAATGTTAACGGCAAGATACTTCAGAATACCGGTATAATTACAAACGACCTGGCAGGAATAAAAACATATAATATCGGGACGGGTTTCAGAATTAATCTTAGCGAGAGAATGAATGTTGAAGTATCTTCGGCATATACAAAAAATAAAGTCACAAGAATATATAACAACAATACCATGGGTGCAGCCTTTGCAGATTGGGAAATAGGTTCTTATTCGGATATACTTGGTTATACTGCATCTGAAAGAGACTCTTTATTGAATCTTATGCTTGCACCGCAAATAAATGATGATATTGATAGGTTTCTTGTTGCAGTAAATTATGATTATGCTCCGGTTAAAAACTGGATTCACAAATTAACATTCGGAATAGATTATAGAAAAAATATAGGAAGAGAATTTGTTCCTAAAAAAGCAGGCACATTCCTGGGAAGTGCAATAGGTTGGTTAAACAGAGCAGATAGAAAATACCAGACAATTACCTTTGGTTATACTAGCTCTTATACGGCGCCCAAACTCTGGGAAATAGATCAAGTTATTACATTGGGTGCCCAGGGATTTAGAGTTGAGGATAACGAAGAACTGGCAACAGGAGAAGATTACTTAATTCCCGGTACCGACGACCTTGATAATGCTTCTACTACGTACGTTCAAGAAGATAATAGGCAATTGTTCAATTATGGTTTTTTCATAACAGACCAGGTCGGTTTGTTTGATAAGATATTTTTAGACCTTGGTTTTAGAGTAGACGGCAATACTACTTTCGGCGAAGCTATCGGTATGCAGTTTTATCCGAAAGTTGGCTTAGCTTATAATATTTCACAGGAAAGCTTTTATCCTGATTTTCTTAAAACAGTTTTACCTAGTGTAAAATTAAGAACTGCGTGGGGACAGACAGGTAATTTCCCAACGCCTTTTACCCGTGACAGAACTTATATTGCCCAGGCTTTTTTTGAAAGTTCCGGATTAAGCTTTGACAATCCCGGCAATGATCAGATAAAACCGGAAAAGACGACTTCAATTGATTTCGGTACCGACATCGGTCTGTTTAATGATAGAGCTTCTTTAGAGATAAATTATTTTAATCAGACTACTAAAGATGCATTGTTTCTTGTACCGAAAGATCCAACGACTGGTTTTGGAACACAATTAACGAACGTAGGAGAAATTTCTAATAAAGGTATTGAGATCGGGCTTTTTGCTCAGTTAATACAATCGGAAAACTTTTCGTTTAATGCCAGGATTTCTTATGCAACACTCGATAACAAAGTTGTTAGCTTAGGAGGGTCTGCTCCGTTTAGTATTGCTTCTTTTACTTTTTTACCGAGAAGAGTTGAAGAAGGCTACCCGGTAGGTGTTTTCCAGGTTAATACACCAATTAAAGATGCCAGCGGCAATTATACCGGGGAATTCAATACCGAGCTTGTCGGCAATCCGTTGCCGAAGCAATACGGCAGCGTTGGATTAAACTTTACTTTTTTTAAGAATCTAACTGTAAGTGCTTTAACCGAATTTGCATTCGGGCATTCATTCGTTAATCTTAAAAAAACATTAAGATATTTTAACGGAACGGAAGATACTCAAAATACTATTCCGGAAGGCTATAATTACCAAACTGCTTCATCAGTATGGCTGGAAAAGGCAGACTGGATTAAAATAAGAGATATATCATTGATATATAAAATTCCCGAAAGCTTTGTAAGAGGCTTAAGTATTAATGCCAGCGTAAGAAACTTAGCGGTATTTGGTACAAGCAGCACTAACGATCCGGAACTGAATGGTTTTCAACCTTCCGGTCCAAGCACGGGCGGTTATACATATACCGATATTTCAGCGCCAAGGCAATTTAGATTCGGAATATCTTATAATTTATAGCTGATATAAAAATTTAAACGGAGTAAAAAGATTATGAAAAAATATTATATAAAAGGATGTGCTTTTTTATTGCTGTTTTTATTGTCGATTAACGGATGCGATTTAATCGATCCGACTGAGGTACATAATCCTTCGATAACCGATAAGAATTTATTAGCAGATGCTTCAGGCGGAACCGAACCTCTTTTAATCGGTTTGGATTACGCTTTTTCCAATGCTGTAATGAAAACGGTTGTTTATACGGAAGTGGTTTCAGATAATTATGTTAATACCGGTACCTTCTTTTCTACTATAGTTGATAAGCCGCGTAACATTGCACCTAATGAACAATACCTTAATGATGACAGGGAAATTTATTTCCGGCTGCAAGCACTTCATGCCCTGGCGGTATTTGGCTTGAACACGGTTATTCCTTCCGATCCTTTAACAACCAATCCGCAGAAGGCGCGTGTTTATTTCTATAAAGGTATGGCCTTGTTATTATTATCCGAAAATTTCTCTGCTTTCCCGGTTGAAGAAAACGGGCCGATGGTTAAAGCAATTGATGCTCTAAATTTAGCTGTAAAGGATTTTAGTACCTCGCTGCAACTGGATCCCGGTGGAAACAATTTATCCAACTGCAAGTTGGCTTTAGCTAGAGCTTACAGGCTTTTGGGTGATAAAACCAATGCACAAATTGCTGCTAACCAAGCTTTGGGAACTTCGCAGGATTATGTATTATTTGCTCAATACGATCCTGTTAATTTGATTAACGATGCTTGGGTATTTACTATAAATAGGCCGGGCGATGATTTTCAACCTCTCCCCAGGCTTGATTTCCTTGATCCTAAATGCTTGACTAAAGATGCGCCTATTCCTGTTTTAAAATCGGAGGAAGCGTACCTCATACTTGCTGAAGCAGCAATTTCTAATTCTAATTTTTCCGAAGCCAAACAGCAAATGATAAACGCAATAAATCTTGCAAATAGTAGAGATGTTGTGCAATTCACCGATAACGATAAAAGAAGAGGAAGGCCTAACCTTGATTCGGTTAAATCCAAGGCAGATGCTTCCGCCCAGGAAATTTCGGGATTAATAAATAAGAGATCAGGGAATACTGTAAATTGTTACCCGGTTTCAAATACCAATTTAACACAGGATTATATTAATTCTTTAACTACTTTAGAAGACCATTATTATGCTCTATATCTTTTAAGGCAGCATATTTTCTTTTCCGAAGGCAGAAGAATGAGTGATCTGGGAATTCGCCTTCCGGTTATGCAGAGAGAGATTGATTCAAACCCGAAAGTGAACTTTGGTGAAAGCGGTACTCTCGTTAAAATTCCTTCTTACATTCCGCCGGATAACCAAATGGATACTTTTACAATTGATGAGGCTAATAATGTAGTAACAATGAATTATGATATGAACAAAATAATTGTTCAAAACATTGCGTCGGTTGGACCTTTTGCTCAATAAAGAAATAGCTTAAGTGAATCCGGCTTAACTTTTTATCGGTAATAAATTGTTAAGCGCATGCCCGACATTAGTGATTAGTTAATAATCTGCTTAAGCTTAAAAAGCCTGATAATGTTTCTCTCACATTATCAGGCATTTTTATTTTTAACAAATACTTTCATCTTCATTTATTATTAAGTTACCTTACGCAGAATTCTCTATTGGAATATTGAGTAATGAAATAATGGAGTAAATCATAAGATTCAAATTCTCCAAAATTCCATTATTCCAAAGGTTGCGTAACATGAGTTATTAATTAACTTGCAGCATTTTCTACCTGTTCGGGTTTAAATGGAAATCTAAAATAATAATGATCAGCATCTTCGGAGATTATTTTATCTTTGGTAAGAAAATATTTTTCCGGTTGATTGTTATCTTTATCCGGGTGAAATGGTAGGTAAAGTGAATCTTCATAATAAGTTTTAGGCAGCCTTATCTGGTTATGTGTAACCAGGTATGCCATATCGATTAGAATTTTTCTAATATTGCTGTTGTATTCTTTTCTCAAATAAATTGTCCTCATTAGTATAACCTGTATTTGTAAACTTTAATTTATAAGATTACCAAAAAATTTTTAGTCGTACAAATTTATTTAAAAATTGTATAATAATTATCATATCTGTCCAAAATAAAAATGACTCTCTCTCATCTCTCTTTGAAAGAGGACGATTCGCTGATAAATCGTTAAATGAAAATGTATTGACAGAATATTAACATTATGTTATAACATTTTGAAATATGGATCGTTCATAAATATTATTTAATATTTTTTTACTGCAGGCTTGTTTTGTAATAATATAAGGATGAATATTTGCACCCATGAAAAATTCACTTGAATAAATTCTTATAATTAAATATGTTAAAAATATAATTATTATACCTTCAAAAATTAGGGAATTTAAATTGTATCAAAATAGCAGTTCATCATCTATACCTAAGTTTTTCTTCT
>JBJKQP010000131.1:0-2547 GCA_046705105.1 Ignavibacteriaceae bacterium
ATATTATACTATTGACTTTTTACTTATTAAAGAGGTTAGGTGGCACTTTTGTATATCAAACTATTTTGTTTCAAGTTTTAATTTTGTTTTTTCTATTCTTTTATTGAATTGCTCTTTCTTATAAACATACCAATCTGATTTCTGCGCACCGAATATTTTATTTTGCTTTCTACCATTAATAAGGTCGTCGAGAAGTTGATTAATCTTGTTAATCAAGTTTAAGGCTTTATCATTTTTCTTTTGACGTGTATAGAAACGTATTAACTTGTAAACTCTATCAGTATGAACAAGAGAATCAATATCATTTTCAAAATATTGTAATTCTTCATCAATAGATGATTCATCTTTAAGTTCTAATCTGATTTCAAAATAAAGTGATGCATACAGAAGTTGACTAGGTTTCAGTTCAAATGCTCTTTTTATTTCTTTTAGGGCTTTAACAAATTCCTTATTGTTTAATTGTATTATTGCTTCACAGTACGAAATTACATCGGGAGAAAGAGATGCAAAATCATCATAACAACAACCTTGTGCTATAAGTGGGTAAACACTTGAAGGATATTGAGTGAATTTTTTCCCAGTCCCAATTGCCTTAATTTCAACTTCATCAACACTTATATGAGCATAAAAGCCGAAACAAAGACCATTCTTATATATTGGATTATAATTGTTGTTTTTATCCTTCTTTATTTTAGGAAATATTCTGCGCCAATCGCTTTCTTTTCGGATTGTATCAATAAGTGGCAGAAATTCTCTGGGGGTTAACTCGCAAACAGGCCCATTAAAAGTAAGATAAGGATCTCCGTTCCAAAAACTACTTTCAATATCATTTTCTGAAATCATAAAAAAGCTTTCTAGATAACTTGAAATAATTAAAAAAAATATTTACTTGATAATTGATAATTCATAGGTTCGCCCTTTTTTAACACGTCTTACTATTCCGTGTTCAGAAGCAAAATATAAAGTATATGATATGTCATTTTTATTAATATCGGGGAAGACCTTATATAATTCGGTTTGTAGAATTCCCTTTTGTTCATTTATTTTAGGTAAAATCGTCTCACAAATTTTTAAATACAACGGGTCTTGCTTAACGAATTCGCTATATTCTCTTTGTGCTATTTTTAATTCTTCTTCTAATTTTCCACCGTTATTAATATTCTGTTGCCTCAATGACTCAACCCACTTAAAATAAGATAATCTTGCTAAATCAAAATTCTTTTCCTCTAAAAATTTTTTTGCATTTTCTCTATGCAATTCAATTTCAAAAGACCTATCGGGAAACATTTAATCCTCCTTTTATATGATTAAACTTTGCCACCTAACGGCCTTGCGCATAACCCGCCGCCCATAACTAACTGGCAGCAATAAAAAAAACAAGCCGATAATTTAGCCGGAGGTGCGTAAATTATTTTTCAACACGCACCGGAGGCAAGTTTATTAATTTTGTATAAACACATTAAACGAGTTCACCGAAACGGAACGACTAACCCGAAAAACTTAAAAATGCCGAATGCGAGTTTGCGGTCGGGTTGATGCGCTTGATATTTCCAATAAGTAAAAAATTAAATTGTGCATACATGATTTCTAAAATTAATATTGGAGGTATCAAATGTATTACACCGGCATAGATCTTCACAAATTTACTTCTTACCTAACTACTGTTGACATTTCAGGAAACATCGTTAAAGAAGCAAATATTAAAAATGTTAATCATAACTTCGTTCAATACTTTTCAGATCTTGGTAATGAAAACATTACTACTGTCGAATCAACCATGACCTGGTACTGGCTCAATGATCTTCTTACTTCAATGAACATTCCCTTGGTTCTTGCTCATGCCAAGTATGTAAAAGCAATCGCATACGCCAAAGTTAAAACAGATAAAGTTGACTCACATACTCTTGCACAACTGCTTCGTATGGACTATATACCCGCTGCTCATAAAATATCCAGCGATAAACGTCTGCTTCGCGATGCCCTTCGAGCCAGAATTAAAATAGTACAGCGACATACTTCCGTTACCAATTCTATGCAGCTTCTTCTTGCTAAATATAACATTGATACACCGGAGCAGCTTACCGGCATTCCTAAATTCCAGTATGAACAACTATCAGAGATAGAAGCTATTCTCAATGAACAAATGCTGGATCTTGAAAAGCAGCTTTATCCTTTTCTTATACCTAACGATGATATTCAGCGTCTGCTCTGGATACCGGGAATAGGGAAGATGAACGCATTTACTATACTTCTGGAAGTTGATGACATCAACCGTTTTCCGGATGTAAAGAACTTCTTCTCTTACTGCCGTCTTACCCCATCTGCCCGCAACTCCGGCGGTAAAGCAAAACAGCGCTCATCCAAAGACGGCAACAAATATCTGAAGGTTGCATTTAGTGATGCTGCTGTCCATGCTGTACAGTATTACCCGGTAATCAGAAAGTATCATAACTCTCTGCTCAGAAAGAAGAATAAACAAATAGCTAAAACCATCATAGCCAAGGAAATTGCAGAGATAGTATATCATGTATTGAAAAACAAAACTGT
>JBJKQP010000132.1:0-23578 GCA_046705105.1 Ignavibacteriaceae bacterium
CTATTCTAAAGCAATCCAAATTAGGAATTGTTAGAAGCGATGAAGATTTTTCTTCCGGGTTAATTCTTGATTCTGTTTCAAGTATTAGTATGGTTTCCGAACATTACACTCTTCTGCACGGTAAAAGATTGAAGTGCAGTTACACAGGCAACAAACAAGTTTTCTATCTGAAGAATGCAAATTCTAAAATAATGGAAATAATTTTCCAGGTATCGAATAATGGTGTTGCATTCAGATATTATTTCCCGGAGAAGACAGATACAGCTTTAACAATTTATAAAGAATCAACATCATATCATTTTGACCGTTCTACGAAAGCATTTTTGCAGCCTTGTGATGATGCAAGAATAGGGTGGTCATTTGCATCTCCGTCTTATGAAAATTATTATGAGAAGGATATACCGGTCGGAACAGTTGCACCCAACCAGGCCGGCTGGGTAATGCCTGCATTATTTCACTTCGGAAAATTCTGGATTTGTATTACCGAAACAGGTGTTGATACAAATTATTGCGGTTCGAGGTTAAGCCGATTTTCTCCCGGCGGTGAATATTCTATACAATTCCCTGAACCGCAGGAATGCAGGGATGGCGAACCATATTTACCTGAATCCGTTTTACCTTGGTACACTCCGTGGCGCATTATTGCAATATCGGATAATCTTGGAGGCCTAGTTGAATCAACTCTGGAAACCGATTTAGCTGCTCCGGCTAAATATGATGTTTCTTCATGGCTGAAGCCGGGGATTGCATCATGGAGCTGGATTATTTTAAAAGATGATTCAACTATCTATAGTGTTCAACGAAGGTATATAGATTTTGCGTCATCTATGAATTGGAGATATTGTCTCATCGATGCTCTTTGGGATACGCAAATAGGATATGATAAAATTAAACAGCTTGCCGATTACGCAAAAACTAAAAATGTAAAAATATTGTTATGGTATAATTCGGCAGGTAACTGGAATACAACTCCGCAAACACCGCGCAATAAATTATTAACGGAGAAATCAAGACGGGCGGAATTTCAAAAATTGAAAGATATGGGCATTGCGGGTATAAAGGTTGACTTCTTCGGCGGCGACGGGCAATCTATGATGAAATATTATATCGATATCTTAAAAGACGCAGCCGGTTATAATCTTGCCGTAAACTTCCACGGGTGCACATTTCCGCGAAGCTGGTACAGAACTTACCCGAATTTGGTAACCATGGAAGCTATTAGAGGAGAAGAGTACGTAACCTTCGGACAGTACTTTGCGAACAACCAGCCTTCGCATTGTGCAATGTTGCCTTTCACAAGAAACCTTTTTGATCCGATGGACTTTACCCCGGTAAACTTTTCTGGCATACCAAATATAAAACGCAGAACTACCGGCGGTTTTGAAATTGCGTTATCGGTTATTTTTACTTCCGGTATTCAGCATATAGCCGAAACGCCGACCGGAATGGCGGCTCAAAAAGATTTTGTTAAGAAATATATGAGTTCACTTCCGGAAACATGGGATGATGTAAAGTTTATCGACGGGTATCCCGGGAAATATGTTGTTCTGGCAAGAAGGAAAGGAGACAAGTGGTACATAGCCGGTATTAACGGTGAAAATATTTCTCGCAAAATTACACTTAATGTTTCCTTTATCGGTAAATCATTAAAAGGTTTTATTATCACCGATTCGGATGACGGAAAAAACTTTGTTAAAAAGGACGTTGATCTTTCAAGTCCCATTAATATAACTGTTCAGCCATACGGAGGATTTGTTATTAAAACTTTATAAAAGATAAGGACAAACAATTAGAAAAATTTCAGGGGTGAAGTTAAATAAAATGAAAAAATATTTAATGTTTCTGGCGCCATAGTTTTACTCTCAATAAATCTATGTGCACAAAGTAAATGATACCGCGGACCGATTAAAATATTATGAGTATTTCAAAGAGTTAAAGTTGCTGCGGGCGGAACTAGTCAAGCAGCAATTACACTGCCTCCTTCAACATTTGAGTTTTATGATAAACTAATACCCGTTTTTGTGTAACTCCCGGTTAATATGAAGTTGTGAACAGGACAAGTTCAGATGCAAAAGATTTGAATAAATTGACTATTAAGATTAACTAAATTAAAGCTGCTTCGATACAAAGAAACTTTTATTTCTCAAATAAACTTGGCGGCAATTATGACGAAAGACTCTAAATATGTTATGAAAAAAATATGAACGGAGTATTTCATATTTTTATTTACTTCATATTCCAATAAATAACATAACGCTGTTCATCAATCTGATAATAAGGAATCATTGTAACTGGTTTCGAAGCAACGCCGACTGTTTTGAAAGTAAGAGGTTTACCTTTTACGGGAACCAGCCAGTTATCTAACTTTTTGCCGCTTGTGTTTAACGAGGTTATTATATCTTTTGGTACGGGAACATTTTTATAGTCAAGCTGATCTTTTGCAAAAGGCATCGGAGGTTTCATTCCCTCGGTTCCCATATCTCCGGCAAGTACTATAGGTCCGTAAAGCACCGCTTCCATGTTAGAATTATCATTTGTTGCTACAAGATGCAGCGACATCGGAAAAGTAATATCGATTTTATCTCCGGCTTTCCATTTATTGTTCAATACAATATAACTGTCCGGTTTCTGTTTGACTTTAATATTTTTACCATTGATTGAAATTGAAGCGCCGGATGTTGCCCACGAAGGATATCGTATGTATAAAGGAACATTTCCATCTTTTATTTCATCAATCGTAAGATGAGTTGTTGCCTCATCCGGGAATTTTGTTTGTTGAGTTAATTTAAATCCCTTTTCTTTCCATGTTAATACCGAAGGAATAAACAGATTTACAAAAACTCCTTTATTATTATGATAGTAAATAGCTTCACCGTACTTTGCATGGTTTTCAAAACCGGTGCCTACGCAGCACCAGAATGAGCTGTCTTTAGTACTGTATGTTTTAAATGTTCCCGGTTCATACGATAAGAAATATGTTACCATGCCTGTATGCGGCTCCTGCGAACCTAAGATATGATTGTAAAGGGCGCGCTCGTAATAATCTGCATACTTTACATCTGCAGTCCAGGTAAAAAGATGGTGTGTAAGTTTCAGCATGTTATAAGTATTGCATGATTCGGTAGTTGCTCGTGATAAATGTTTTGATATCTGATCGGGCTTAAAGAAATGTTCGTAATCGCTGTTACCGCCTGTTACATAAGTATGATGATCAATCACCGTCTGCCAGAAAAAGTCCGATATTGTTTTTGCATTTTTATCGGCGGTTAGTTCATAGCCTCTTGCTTCTCCGATTATTTTTGGTATTTGAGTGTTGGCATGCAAACCCGGTAAGTCGTCTTGTTTATGAACTAACGGATCGAACACTTTATGGTCATAAAAGAATCCTGCCAGCTTTTTAAATTTTATGTTGCCGGTAATTCCGTATAAATTATAAGCTGATTCAATCATGCCGCCGAATTCCGTTTTCAGCATTACTGCCAATTGTTTTTGTGAAAGATTCTTTAGTTTGTTATATGCCCAATCACCCATCTTAAGGACAACATCCAGTGCCTGTTTATTACCGGCGTATAAATACATATCGATCAATCCGGCCATAATTTTATGAATGGTGTACCACGGCGCCCAGACAGGTTTACCTGCAATAACACGGTTTATTAAATTTTGAGGAAATGCACTTAAGTATCCATTTTGATTAAGCACTTTTTGAATTTCAGCTAATTGACTTACGATAGAATCTCCTTTTCCTTTGTAAGCTAAATTACCCGTGGAAGCATACATCAAAGCTAAAGCAGACATAACATGCCCCGTAGTATGACCTCTTAACTCAACGTCCAAACCTTCCCATCCGCCGAGAGGTTTGGCATGTGTTTCCATACCGGCATTTACCTTCCAGCTATGAAGTAAACGGTTAATACTAATACTCAAGAGCCACTTTCCGTCTCGTTCCATATTTTGTTTAAAGCGGCTGTCAAGCAGTCTCACATCTTTTAAATCAAAGCTGTAAGCCTTAATTTGTATTTGCGGTTTTACAGCCAGATCAGATTGAAACTGGCCGGCATACTGCGGAAAAACGAAGATAGGATTAATGAAGAATAAAACTAAAACAAATACAATAAAAACCCCTTTAACCTGAAAAAGATAGTTTTTCATTTTTAATTCACTTTGCATTGAAATACATGTTATTTGGTTATGGACTATAACGAAGCCCTTAATTTAAATAAATTAATATGTCAATTTTAATATTTATTTCAAAATGCAATTTCTTGCTGTCGCAATGTGGTTATTATTTGGTTAATTATGGTTGTGATTTTTTAACTCTTATAATTAAATTTATTCAAAAGTTTTCAATAAAAGATTACAACTGCGCTCAATGTATCCATTTCTTTTAAATAATTCGGAGTAACAAAATGTTAAATTCAATGAAATCCAGGTTTGCGGGGAAAAAATTATTCTTTGCTTTACTTATTGCTTTTCCCTTTGTATTGTTTGCCCAAACGGCGGAAATTGAAGTTAATGCCGGCAGAACAATCGGGAAGATTGATCCGAAAATTTACGGCGTATTTATGGAACCTATCCATTTTAACGGCAGGAGAATGGGATTACCGGACACCGTAAACTTTAACACTGTCTACGGCAATTTGTATGACCCTTCATCTCCGCTTGCCGATAAGTACGGATTCAGGAAAGATTATATAGATGTCGGCAAAGAATTAAAGGTAACCAATATGCGTTGGCCGGGCGGCAACTATGTTATGGGCTATAACTGGGAAGACGGCATCGGGCCAAAAGACAAAAGACCTGTCCGTATAAATCTTGCCTGGGGCGGAACGGATAATAATCATGTTGGTATAGATGAATGGGTTGAACTAAACAAGGAAATCGGAAGTGAAAATGTTCTATGCGTTAATCTCGGCCTCGGCACTATAATGAGCGCTGTTCACGAGGTTGAGTATTGCAATTATAAAAAGGGAACATACTTTTCGGATTTACGTGCAAAGTACGGACATCCTAAACCATACGATATAAAAATTTGGGACCTCGGCAATGAAGTTGACGGCGCACCCTGGGAACTGGGTCATAAAGATGCGGAAGATTACGTAAAGGTAGCAAGAGAAGCTGCTAAAGCGATGAGAGCCGTTGACGACTCTATTGAATTTGTAGCTTCCGGTTCATCATATTATGAACCAACCGGCAAGTGGGTTAATTGGAACCGTAAAGTACTTGAAGGTCTTGGTGATATGATTAATTATATTTCAATCCACCGTTACTGGGAAAATTCGCGCGACTATTATTCCTTTATGGGACAGAGCGCAATGGACTTTAATGAGAAGATTAGAGTTACCGCCGATGAGATTGATGCCGTAAGAACAATGAAACGTTTTAAGAACCCGATATATATTTCGGTTGATGAGTGGGGAACATTCGGAAGAAATTTCAGATCGGTACTTCCGATTGCACAATGTTTCAATGCATTTATACGCAATGCCGATATTGTAAAGATGGCTAACTACACGATGTTTACATCATTGCTTTCGAGCGACAGGGAAGGAAGAACTTTTAAGTCGCCTTTGTTTTACACGTTTAAATTGTTCTCGAATAACTGCCGCGGAAATTCAATCGATACGTATGTAAAATGCGATACATTTAATACGGATATGTATAAAGGCATTCCTTATCTCGACGTCTCTTCGGTTTTATCGAAGGATAAAAAGTCAGTTATAATAAATGTTGTTAACCGTAGTGAAGATAAATCAATTAGCACCAACGTAAAAAGCAACTCCGGAAATTTTGAAGGGAAAGCGAAAATTAGCCAAGTCGATGCATCAAATATAAATACACCTTTTACTTATGCCGACAGAAGCAATTACGTCCCGGTAACAAAAGAAATATCCGTGAATGGAAATAAATTTACTTATTCATTCCCGGCGCATTCCTTTACGCAGATTATTGTTAATTTATCCAGATGAATATCGTATAGGCGTCAACCTAAGGCTGATTATTTAAATGTATAAATACAGAAAAATAAGATAATAAAGTATATCATAAAAGATTGTTTGCTACTAAGGTTAAATAAAATTTAAGTTGACGCCTATGTGATAAATAAAGGGGAATTGAGAACGAAATTCATTACAAAACTTATATCCTCTCTTTGCTTTGCAGTAATTGTTTCGGCAGGCATTATCGTTCAGCGAGGCAAAAACCGGTTCTATTTAAATGAATTGAAGCTTCGTTTAAAAACATAAAAATAAAAGGGATTTTATAAAATGAAAAAGCTAATATTTTTCTTTCTTTTTCTAACACTCTTAACATATTCGCAGGATAGCCGGAAATACCTGCCTGCGGGCAAAACGGGTTCCGATTATCCGGTTGCACCTGTCAGTATAAAAAATGTTGTTATTAACGATAGCTTTTGGCTGCCTAAAATTAAGCTGTTTCAGGATACTACAATTTTCTATGCGTTTAATAAATGCGAGAAAGAGGGGCGCATGCAGAACTTCCTTGTAGCAGGCGGAAAGTTAAAAGGCACATTTAAAGGCAAAATGCCTTTTGACGATACCGACTTATATAAGATAATTGAAGGCGCTTCATATTCTTTAATAAGCAAACCTAATCCTAAATTAGATGCTTACCTTGATTCGATAATTGCTATCATAAAAATCGGGCAGGAACCGGACGGATATCTTACCACATGGTTTACAATCAACAGGCAGAAACCTCCCGCATGGTGGGTAAAGCCCTCAACTAGAAGATGGGAACATCTGGAAAGCAGTCATGAGTTATACAATAGCGGCCATTTGTTTGAAGCTGCCGCCGCACATTATTGGGCTACCGGGAAAAGAAACTTTTTAAATATCGCAATTAAAAATGCGGACTTGCTTGTAAAGAATTTCGGCCCGGGAAAATTAACAACTCCACCCGGTCATCAAATTGTAGAAACAGGTTTGATAAAACTCTATCATATTACTAACAACGAAAAATATCTTAAGCTTGCAAAATTTTTCCTTGACCTGAGAGGCGATTCAACTACTCATAAACTTTACGGCTCATATGGCCAGGATTCTGTTTCCGTTATTAAACAAACCGAAGCTGTAGGCCATGCAGTTAGAGCATTATATATGTACGCCGGGATGACTGATATTGCCGCAATTTATAAAGATCCCGATTATCTAAATGCCGTTAATAAAATTTGGGAGAATGTAGTTGACAAAAAAATGTATATCACCGGCGGACTCGGTTCAAGACACGAAGGCGAATCTTTCGGCGATAATTATGAGCTTCCCAATCTTTCAGCATACAACGAAACCTGTGCTGCAATTGCAAGCGTATTCTGGAACCAGCGGTTATTTTTATTAACTGGAAGTTCAAAATATTATGATGTAATTGAACGGACAATGTACAACGGATTAATTTCAGGCATTTCACTTGACGGGAAAAATTTCTTTTATCCTAATCCAACCGAATCCGACGGCAAATATGAATTTAACATGGGTTCTTGTACAAGGCAGCCATGGTTCGACTGCTCATGCTGTCCTACAAACTTAATCCGGTTTGTTCCTTCTATTCCCGGCTTAATATATGCGTTTGAAAAAGATAGCCTGTATGTAAATTTATTTATATCAAGCAGTGCGCAGATATGGATCAACGGGAAAAAAGTGCAGATTTCTCAGATGTCTAGTTATCCCTGGGACGGGCATATAAGCATACGCATCAATCCCAAAACAAAAAATAAATTTACTTTGAAAATCCGCATACCCGGCTGGGCATTAAACAAACCTGTACCCGGCGATTTGTATTCATATTTAAATGATGTTCGCGGTAAAATTAAATTAACGGTAAACGGAAAAGAGGTAAGCATAAATTTAAATAACGGTTACGCCGGAATTACAAGGGAATGGGCTCAGAGCGACATTGTGGAACTTTATTTGCCCATGAAAGTTCATAAAGTAGAAGCTAATGAAAAAGTTAAGGATGATAAAAATAAAGTTGCATTCGAATACGGTCCTATTGTATATTGCGCCGAAGAAAATGACAATAAAAATATTTTGAATATTAAAATACCCGGCAGTATTAAAATGAACACCGTCTGGAAAAAAGTCTTATCCGAAAAAGTACTTGCTCTTAAAGGCACAGCCGGTAAAGAAGAATTTAGTTTGATACCGTATTATGTATGGTCGAACAGGGGAGTGGGAAAGATGAAAATTTGGTTACCGAAAGAAAGTATTTTTTAAAGTGCGATATGAAAAGAATTGTTTTACTCGTAGAAACATCTCGGGCATTCGGAAGAGAATTGATAATGGGAATTGCCCGTTACTCTAAGATTAACGGCCCGTGGTCTTTTTATAAAGAACCTATTGATTTAAAATCTTCCATTCCTCATTTAACCGGCTGGAAGCCGGACGGGATTATTATGCGCGATTCTTTAATTACAAAGGAGCTGCTTAACTTAAAAATTCCGACTATACTTGCCGTACACGATTCTTCATACCCGAAGAATTTACCGGTTATTAAAACCGATTCCGAAGCAATTGCAAAGCTTGCAAGTGATCATCTTATTGAAAAGGGATTAAAGAATTTTGCTTTTTTCGGTTTTGAAAATTACGACTGGGTTAAGGAAAGAAAATTTTACTTCAGCAGATTTAACGAAGAAGCGGGATATTGCACCCAAATTTATGTCCCCCAAAAAAGAACAAAAAGAAATGAGTGGGAAAAGGAACAGAAGGAAGTAAGAGACTGGATTAATGCTCTGCCCAAACCGGTAGGAATATTTGCGTGCAACGACGATCATGGGCAGCATATTCTTGAAGTTTGTAAATTGAATAATTTAAAAGTACCCGAAGATGTAGCGGTGATAGGTGTAGATAACGATCCGATGATATGCGATATAAGCGACCCGCCTCTTTCAAGTATTGCTTTAAATATTGAAACTGCCGGATATGAAGCCGCTGAGTTAATTGATTATATGATAAATAGAAAAAAGATTACCGGCAATCATATAATGGTTTCTCCCAGTCATGTAGTCCAAAGGCAGTCTACCGATATACTTGCCGTTAACGATGTTCATATTTCGCAGGCGCTTCAGTTTATAAAGAAAAATGCAAAGAATAAAATACTGGTAGAAGATGTTGTAAAGGCTACAAGTTTAAACAGACGCGCTCTCGAAAGAAGGTTTAAGAGTGTTATTCACAGATCTATCTACGATGAAATTCAAAGTGTACGGGTGGATTTAATTGCAAAGTTTCTTGTGGAAACCGAATTATCTATATCTCAAATTACCGCGCTGTTTAATTTTACGGATGCCGAGCATATCTCCCGTTATTTTAAAAGGGAAAAAGGAATCGGCCTAAGGGAATTCCGTAAGCTTCATAGATCCTGCTAAGCATTGATAAGCTTTTAAAACAAAAACCTATCTAAAAAAACAAACATAGTATATAGAGTAAAAAGCCAGGCAAAGTGCCCTCTTCGTTTTGAAAGGTTTTACATCTAAGTTCCGGCTTGTCGCTATCTGGTTAGTTTTTTGTTAGATGTGGCTGTTATTTTGCCCGCTGTATGTATAAATTTATCTAAAAGTTTTCATAACTGGGATTTTTAGTGTACTACGATAACAAAGTTCTTATTTAATTTCCGGAGAAGTAAAATGAAATTTTTATCTTTACTATTTATCTGTGCTTTAATTTTCAGCTATAATTTATTCGGCCAGTCTATTTATATCACCACTTATATGAATCCTGTAATTCCCGGTGATCATCCGGATTGTACATTAACAAAAGTCGGCAAAGATTTCTATACAACGGGTTCATCGTTTAATGTAACGCCGGTAATTTATCATTCAACAGATCTGGTTCATTGGGAAGCCATTGCACAACCGGTTAGCGCCTCTTGGCCGGATTACGGCGATTCGCCCGGCGGCGGATGCTGGGGCGGTCAAATGGTTTATCATAACGGTGAATACTGGGATTACTTTAAGAGCGGCAGTTCGATGTGTTTTGTAAAAGCTCCCAAACCCGAAGGCCCGTGGAGTACACCGGTACGTGTTAAAAATCCTTCGAGCCTTCCTTATGGTTTGGGTTATGACAATTCAATATTTATCGACAGTAATAATAAATGGTATTTGGTTGTTAAAAACGGCCAGCCTAATAACGGTATTGTGGAATTAGGTGATGATGGGCAGCCTACCGGTGTTGTTTATAATCTCAATTGGTTAAATCCGGCGCCGTCATATCCTTATAGCTGGGCAGAAGGGCCCGTCATGTGGAAACACGACGGATATTATTACTATTCTTTTGCTAGGGATTTAAGCGGAGGGCAGTATGTTATGCGAAGTAAAACCCTTACTGCCGATCAGTCTTCATGGACAATGATGGGTGACTTTTTCAATGTAAATGATCCTAACGTCGGAGGTTCGCTATTTACCAGTCCGAATCATGCTAGTGCAGTTGTAACGCTTGATGACAGCACCTACTGGGTTATGCATCCGCTTTATGCTAAAGGAGAATGGAAAGGGCAAGGAAGGCAGGGGCTGTTAAATCAGGTACATTATAATTCGTCCGGTAAACCGGTTGCCGATTACCCGGTTAACAGTTCATTTACGGCGCCGAATCTGCCGAGCAGCGGCATTCCCTGGATGGTTCCTCATTCCGATTTTTTTGATTCTGATACATTAAACCCCGAATGGTCTTTTCTGGGGTATACGGCTTCGGATAAATGGTCGCTGACAGATCGCCCCGGCTGGCTGGAATTATCTCCAAAGAGTTCCTCTAAAGCAAATACTGTAATTAAAAATGACGGGGAACATAACTATTCTTTAATTACAAGGCTTGATTTTATCCCGTCATCAACTTCCGACGAAGCAGGATTGTGGATTATGCGGGGTGATGAAACAATGAATGTTAGGCTTGTAAGCACATTATCGAGTACCGGCGATAGGGCAATCAGATTCAGTTTCGGAAGCACTCAATATGAAGCAATGAATACCATAGGCGACACACTGTGGTTAAAGATGGTCCGGGTAAACCATAAAATAAGCGGATATTTCAGCAGCGATGGAAATGAATGGACGCAAGTAGGAAAAGCAGTTGATATATCTGCGATCGATTCTTATTCCGATTTTTCAACATTTACTGGTACAAGACAAGGGTTGTATGTAAGCGGCATGCAAAGCTGCTGGTTTGATCTTTATATTTATCGCGATGCTTATACGCCTATCTTAGCCGAATGCCCTGCAAATCAGTTAGGCACAAAAAGAACTGTGATAAATTCAGACACTACAGTGCTTGATAATATCTATTATAATAATTGGGCAATGTATGCCGGAGTAGAATTCGGAAACGACGGTTATCAAAAAAATGCAGATTCAATAAAAGTTGTTGCTTCGAGTGCTACCGGAGGAGGCACGGTCGGTGTTTATATCGATTCAATAGACAATAGTACTAAAATTGCCGAGTGTAATATAGGTGATACCGGATCTTGGACTATATTTAAAACGTTTTCGGCAAAATTATTAACCAAAGTTTCCGGCAATCACGATGTTTATTTGCTGTTTACCGGATCGGTAATGAATAAATTATTTATGCTGCAATCATTTTGGTTTACCGGAAGCAAATCCGTTACCGGTGTATCGCAAGATTTAAAAAGTAGTAATATTCCCCGAAAATATAACCTTGAACAGAACTATCCCAATCCTTTTAACCCTACTACCATGATTGATTTTACCCTACCCATGGAAAACAAGGTAAAGGTAACGGTCTTTAATCAGTTGGGTCAGCAGGTTGCTACAATAGCCGACGGAGAATACTCCGCCGGCATCCACAGGCTGCATTTTAATGCTGAAGATCTTGCAAGCGGCGTTTATTATTATAGGCTTCAGGCAGGTGCATTCAACCGGACCAAAAAGATGATCCTTATGAAATAGTATAATTTGATACCAACTATGAATAATAATCTATTAAGTTTCAAACTAACCACGGATGGCTGACAACGCGGATAAGCACTTTTTCTTTTTTGTTAAGCATAAATAAAATTGAATAATATTCCTTGTTGCTCTAACCGTATTTTTAATATAGGAGGAATAAAATGTATAGGAAAATTTTACTTTTGTCCTTTGTTCTTACTTTTGCTGCAATAATAAATGTTATTGCACAGGTTAATCCTGGAACTAAAAACCTTACACACTCATGGACTTTTGCAAATGGAAAGACAACCGATATTGTAGGCGGCGCGGACGGAATTCTGGAAGGCGGTGCTCAAATTGTAAACGGCGCGCTTCGAACAACAAATCCCGATTCGTGGATGCAGCTTCCTGCAGGTAAAATTGCACTAAATACATATAAGGCGCTTACTGTTGTAATATGGTTTAAATCCGTCCCGAACGGCAACACCGGTTTTCACATGATTGCTTCTTTCGGAGATACGCAAAACTCAATAGGTGTTAATTACTTTTTTATAACGCCGGCAAGAGGTGATGATGTAAGCCGTGCGGCTATTTCCTGCGGTGATCTGTCAACGCCTTGGGCAAGTGAAACAGGCGCCAACGGTACCGAATATGATGACGGCCAGCTCCATCAAATGGTTAGTACTATAGATTCATCAAATATAACCTTATATATAGATGGTAAGCTTCAGGCAAGTACTCCTCTTGATAGTAATAACAGTATTTCGAAAATAAGTACAAAATATGCTTATCTTGCAAAAAGCGTTTATAATGCGGATTCAACTTGGAAAGGAAATATTTATCAGTTTGATATTTACAACAAAGCTTTATCTTCCGATGAAATACTTTATCTTTATAACAATACGGATGTTAATAAAAACGACAAGCCGGTAATTGTTGAAGCGGAATCAGGTAAGCTAGGTAGTAATTTTGCAGTTAAAAGTGACGCTACAAATAATGTTACTTATGTTACCGCATTAAAGAACAGCACAGCCTTCGTGCCCGGCGATTCAAGTTTTGTGGCAACTTACCAGGTGACTTTTCCCGACTCTGGTTACTACAGTTTATTTACACGAGTTCGCGTCGGACCTAACGGTTATAATGACGACAGCTTTCTTTACGGAAAAGTATTCGGTGTAATGGATGATACTGCAAGTGCAGATTGGAATCTTGTTAACGGGCTTGCAAGTGCCGGGTTCAGTGATTCTTCCGATGTAGTAAAGGGTGCCGGAACGCTCGGCAATGGAGTATGGAAATGGGTTAATGTTTCCCAAGATCCTACTCAATTTCCAGCCGACTCGTTTTATGTTAGTATAGACAGTCTTACAAAAACATTTCAGGTAGCTACGCGTGAAGACGGGTTGGATATTGATAAGTTCGCATTCGGAAAATCCGGTTTATTATATACGGTGTATGATCTTGATAATGAACTTCCCGGTTCGGTTCCAAGCAGCGGCCCAACCGATACGGTTAAGATATACCCCGGCCCTCCTTTAGCTAAGGGAGCGGCTAAATTTCTGGGCAACGTTAAGAACGTTTACGGCGATAAATATTTTGCAAATTATTGGAACCAGATTACTCCCGGCAATGAAGGTAAATGGGGCTCTGTTGCCACATCCCAGGATACAACAAAATGGAACTGGAGCGGACTGGACACTTTATATAAATATGCCCAGGATAACCATTTGATTTTCAAAGATCATAATTTGATCTGGGGGCAGCAGCAGCCGTCTTGGATTTCAAGCCTGGACTCTGCCCAGCAGATAAAATATATAACAACATGGATCAGAATGGTGGGAGAAAGATATCCCGGTATTAATATGATTGATGTTGTTAATGAGCCTCTTAACGGGCACAATCCGCCCGACGGCGTAAACGGACGTGCAAATTATGAAAAAGCTTTAGGCGGTAAAGGCTCTACAGGATGGGACTGGGTGATAAATGCATTCAAGTTAGCAAGAAAGTACCTGCCTAACGCTAAATTATTAATTAATGACTACGGTATTATTAACGATAATACGGCAACAACAAATTATCTAAAAATAATTAATTTGTTGAAGGATAGAGGATTAATTGACGGAATAGGTGTACAGGGGCATCGCTTTGCTCTTGAGAATGCCGATACAACTACATTAAAAAATAACCTTAACAGGCTGGGCGCAACCGGGCTGCCGGTTTATATCTCAGAATTGGACCTAGGCAATATAGGCGATACCGGAACTCCCGACGATAACATGCAGCTACAATTATATAAGAAGATTTTTCCTATATTGTGGAAAAATCCTTATGTAAAAGGAATTACGCTTTGGGGATATAAGCAAGGTGAAATGTGGCAGACCACATGTTACCTTATAAATTCGGATAACTCATGGAGGCCTGCCATGACATGGCTAGCTCAATATGTTCAGGATAACCCTTTAACCGGTGTAAGCGAAACTGCATCAAACACACCGGCGAAATATGAATTGTATCAGAATTATCCCAATCCGTTCAATCCGTCTACAAACATTAGATACAGTGTTGTAAAATATGCCAAGGTAACATTAAAAGTATATGATGTTTTAGGCAGATTGGTTAAAACACTGGTGAATGAAGTTCAGTCTCCCGGCGAGCATACCGTTTCTTTTGATGCGAAAAGCCTGGCAAGCGGAGTTTATTATTATAGAATTCAGGCAGGTGCATTTACTCAATCGAAAAAAATGATACTAATAAAATAAGGACATTTGCCGACTTAATAATGTAATATTGATCTGAAAGCGTTTTTAAAGGTATATGACAATGATATAACATTGATAAATAATGATTCGGAGTTAATACATTTGAGAAGGTAATAAGGTTGATTTGTCAGAGGCAATTTGTGTTACTAAGATGTTAAAATAGAATAAAGTTTGGAAACCTTATTTATTGACTAAAGCTTAGTAGCAAAAAACAACCGGAGTTGCATTAACCTTATTAGCTTATTCATTTAGGAAGAATCATTAGATGAGGTAACATATTAAAAAACATTATTTATGAACCTTAATGCATAAAATCTCAAAATCTAAAAAATCCCGGGCGACAAATGTCGGTATAGTAAATAAGGATATTTGCCGCCTCAGAAGTCCGTAATTTATAAAAACACTGATGTGAGAAATGAAATTAAGAAGTACATTCATAAACCGGCGACAGATAAAAAGTTCGGAAGAAGAGTTGCTTGGAATTATAGAAATAAAAAGGAATTTAAATAGAATTACGGAAGTATAAAATTATAAAGATAACAAGAGAAATATTCCGTTGCTGCAGCAGAAATTCAAATATTTTAACATTGCATTTTTTATCTCTTGATACTGAAAAATTTTAAAATATGCATAAAAGGTTTGATTTTTTTTCTTGCCTTTTAACAATTAATTGAATAATATTGAAACGATTTAATTGAACTTTGAACGTTCAAAAACACATCATTTAATTTTTATAGGAGGAGGAATGAAAAAACTTCTATCTGTTTCCATCTTTTTTTTATTTACTTTCATTTTAATGTTTGCAGGTACCCTAAGTGCCCAGAGTACCTTGACACAGGATTTTGAAAGTTTTACTCTTGGCGATTCTACCTCAATAGGTCATGTTAGTTATAGTCCAAATGACATTAAAACAAAAATCGTTACAGACCCGTTGGGAAGCACGAACAAGGTTTTAAAAGTCACAACAACCAATTATGGTGCTGCGCCTGTTCTTAAGTTTGTTTTGCCTGCCGGTAAAACCCTTGCAGATTATGATTCACTCACTTTTATGGCTTACTATCAGTCGGGAGATTTATCCTATAAATTAATTGTAGCTTCAGCTTATCAAACGGATCCGATAGGGCATCATTTCCTCGATGCCGATACAAATTATTCATATAACCGTACTCAAGGAGCTTCTACCGCCTGGGAACGAATAAGTCTTGCTGCCAAAACAGTATCAACTTTTTCAGATACGGTTTATATTGCAATAGGGACAAATAATTCCGGTGCCACCTGGTATCTTGATGATGTTAAACTTGTTGCTAAGCAGGCAACCGGACCTGTGCTAGGCACAGAACAGAACTTTGAAGGCTTTACTCTTGGCGATTCTACCTCAATAATTCATATTGATTACAGTCCTAACGACATTAAAACAAAAATCGTTGAAGACCCGTTGGGAAGTGCGAACAAGGTTTTAAAAGTCATAACAACCAATTATGGGGCTGCGCCTGTTCTTAGGTTTGTTTTGCCTTCCGGTAAAACTCTTGCGGATTATGATTCACTCACTTTTATGGCTTACTATCAGTCGGGAGATTTATCCTATAAATTAATTGTAGCTTCAGCCTATCAAACAGATCCGATAGGCCATCATTTCATCGACGCCGATACAAATTATTCATATAACCGTACTCAGGGAGCTTCTACCGCCTGGGAACGAATAAGTCTTGCTGCCAAAACAGTATCAACTTTTTCAGATACGGTTTATATCGCAATAGGAACAAATAATTCCGGTGCCACCTGGTATCTAGATGATGTTAAACTTGTAGCAAAAACGGTTACTCCTCCGCCTCCGCCACCTCCGCCTCCGGCAAATTTACCGGTTGTAACAAACGGCGGTTTCGAAGATGCTAAATTAGGTCCGGTTGATTCAACAGAAGTTAAAGGATGGTTCTTCCAAACCGCTTCCGGCGTTAGCCCGGCGCCAGATTATGTAATTGAAAATACCGACGTTGAGCAGGGTAAGCAGGCATTGGAAGTTACCGTGCACGGTTTGGGAGCCAACCAGTGGGATATCCAGGCAGTCGGTGACAGCCTTCATGTTAAACCCGGCCATACATATAATTATTCCATCTGGGCAAAAGCGAGCAAAGCCGGTGCTCAGGTGAATCTTACTGTGGGTAATTATTCATATACAGAATATAAAGCTTTACGTCCGGTAAACCTTACTACACAGTGGACACGTTATACTATGCAGTTTACTGTTAATGACAATCAGACGGTAATACGCGCACCTATCCATTTCGGTTATGCTGGAAATGCAGACAATCCTATTTATATAGATAACCTCCAGATATCCGATGTGAATGCGGGCAAAGTACCTGTAATAGTTGAAGCGGAATCCGGTAAGCTCGGAAGCAATTTTAAGGTAATGCAGGATAGCACGGTATCCTATATTACTGCTGTTAATAATTATACCGGACTAACTTCTCCCGGTGATACAAGCCGTATGGCAACTTACAATGTAACATTTCAGGATTCCGGATACTATAGTTTATTTGTCCGTGTACGGGTTGGTCCCGGCGGGTATAACGACGACAGCTTTTTCTACGGCAGCAAATTTGGCACAAATGGTGATACTGCTGCTGCGGATTGGGTATTTATAAACGGACTTGCAACAGCAGGATTTACGGATACTGCCGCTGTAGTTAATGGTCCGGGAACAGCCGGAAGTCAAGTATGGAAGTGGGTAAATGTTACAAAGAATAGTTACCAGGGTACTCCCGGTGATTCTTTCTACGTAAGTATTGATAGTCTTACAAAAACATTTCAAATAGGAAGCCGCGAAGACGGTCTTGATATAGATAAAATCGCATTCGGAAAATCAAACTTATATTATACCGTAAGCGAACTTGATAACGGATTACCCGGTACTCCTACATTGCCTACGGTTGATACAACCAAGCCCTATACCGGACCTCCGCTAGCATCCAAGCAGCCTAAGTTTGTCGGTAGCGCATATAGCTCTCCGCAGGAAGAGGGTTTCCAGTATTATTGGGATCAATTAATACCTGAGAATGCCGGAAAATGGGGAAGCGTGGAAGGAACTAAGGATGTTATGAACTGGACACAGCTTGACCAGGCTTATAATTTTGCCAAAACAAACAACTTTGTTTTCGAATACCATGTTTTGATCTGGGGCCAGCAGCAGCCTTCATGGATATCAAGTTTACCGCAGGATCAGCAATTGGCTCAAATTAAACAATGGTTTGAAGCCGTTGCTCAAAGATATCCCGATATTGATTACCTCCAGGTAGTTAATGAAGCCCTTAACGGCCACAACCCGCCTGACGGACAAAACGGAAGAGCGAATTATGAAGATGCCTTGGGCGGTAAAGGAACCACAGGCTATGATTGGGTAATTAATGCTTTTAAATTGGCCCGTCAAATTTTCCCGGCCAAAACAAAGCTGATGATTAACGATTACGGCATATTAGGCAATACAAGCACTGCACAAGAATATGTTAATCTTATAAAACTTCTTCAGGCAGATTCATTAATAGATGCAATTGGTGTGCAGGGGCATACATTTACTGTCCTTAATGCATCGAGTGGTACTATTACGTCTTGCCTGAAAATTCTTGCATCAACCGGACTTCCAATCTTTGTAACCGAATTTGATATAAATGCATCGGACGACCAGATTCAGTTGAATGATTATAAGCGGATATTCCCCACAATTTATGATTTCCCGGATGTGAAGGGAATAACCTTGTGGGGATGGAGACCGGGCTTGTGGCAGACAAATGCCAACCTTATTAACTCAAACGGAACCGAAAGGCCTGCATTGCAATGGTTAAGAACTTATCTCGATTCTGTTAATCTGGTTACCGGCGTTAATAAAATTGTCGATAATAAGCCGAAGAGTTTTAAGCTGTTCAACAATTATCCGAACCCGTTTAACCCGACTACCACCATTAAATATGATGTAGCCAAAGATTCTAAAGTATCCTTAATTGTATATGATATTTTAGGCAGGGAAGTTCAGACTCTTGTTAACAAAGAGCAGGCTCCCGGTCATTACACTGTAACATTTAATGCAAGCAATCTTGCAAGCGGTGTTTATATATACCGGATAACGGCCGGAAACTTTACGGCAACCAAGAAGCTTATGCTTCTAAAATAAAGGAACCGATTTCTCGGTTACATAAAATATAGTATTTTGATGTAAATATTATTTACTATTACTAAATACTTAAGTTATTCGGCATAGCCTAAAGCTGAATACAAATGAATTCTTACCGATACTATCCCTCCTTGGGGATAGTATCGGTTCTTTAACAAATTGACACATATTATGTATCCATTTAATATGCACCGGTTTCCAAAGTTATTATTACCTGCTTTATTAATAATAATAAGCTGCGTATTGTTCCTCAATTTCAGTTATACTAAAAAGAATGATATCCTTAACCATAAAAAACTGGCAAAAGAATATTTCAAAGCGGATTATCACTGGTATTTAAACAAGATTCCTTTTTTTGAATGTTCCGATAAAAAGATTCAGGATGTTTATTACTACCGGTGGAAGCTTTATAAAGCACATATTCGTAATGTGGGTGTAGACGGTTATGTTATTACAGAATTTCTTGATAAAGTAAGCTGGGATAAGGAACCGTATTCTTCGTTAAACGATGCCACCGGTTTTCATATAGACGAAGGACGCTGGCTTAGAAATAGAAAATATATTAACGGTTATATAAATTATATGTACAGGGGAGGCGGCAATGACCGACATTTCAGCGAAGGCATAGCGTATGCTGCTTATGATTATTACCTGGTTAATTTGGATTCTTCTTTTATTGAAAGTCAGTTGCCTGTAATGGAGCATATTTACAACCTTTGGCTGGATCATTACGATTTAAAGAAAGACCTTTATTATATTGAACCTTTGTTGGATGCTACCGAATATACAATAGCGTCTATTGATGCATCCGGCGGAATAGGCGGCTTTACCGGCGGAGATGCTTTCCGTCCTACAATAAATAGTTATATGTACGGAAACGCATTGGCAATTAGTAGGGTAGCAAAAATGAAAGGGTATTCTCAACTTTCACATATTTATTTTAAAAGAGCCGAACAAATAAAAGACAATGTACAGAAAGATTTATGGAATGACTCCTTACATCATTTTATAGACAGATATAAAGTAAAAAATAAATATGTTCATTACTGGCAATTTATTAGAGGGAGAGAACTTGCCGGTTATGTACCCTGGACTTATAACCTTCCGGATGATAATGCAAAGTACAACTCCGCCTGGAAACATTTAATGAATACTACGGAATTCCTCGGCAAATATGGTTTGCGTACGGATGAACCTTCGTTCCAATATTATATGAAGCAATACAGATATGCGGGTACTCACCCGGAATGCCAGTGGAACGGGCCTAGCTGGCCTTTTCAAGAGACTCAGGTATTACAAGGTATGGCAAACTTGCTAAATAATTATCATCAAAAAATCATCACCAAATCAGACTATTTAAAAATTCTAAGGTTGTATACGCAGCAGCATTATCTTCCGAACGGAAAGTTAAATCTTCAGGAAGACTACAATCCCGATACGGGAAAACCGATTGTAGGTTTACACAGAAGCAGTCATTATAATCATTCTTGTTATAACGATTTGATTATTACCGGTCTTTGCGGTATTCGTCCTTCCGGGGGAAATATCTTTGTTATAAATCCTTTAATAGACAGTACGATAAAATATTTTTGTCTTGATGATGTACTTTATCACGGGCATAATTTAACGGTTATTTATGACAGCGATGATAAAAAATATAATTTAGGCAAAGGCTTAATTGTTTTTGTTGACGGTAAAAGGGCATCGTTAAAAAAAATAAACGGAAGATATGAAGTTAATATTGGTAATCCCATAGTTATCGAACCAAAGAATAAAATAGATCTGGCCTTAAATATTTGGAGAAGCGGTTTCCCTAAACCTTCAGCCTCCGTTAACAATAAACCGGATTCGCTATACCAGGCTATAGACGGCCGCATTTGGTACTTCCCGGAAATTACCAATAGATGGACCACAGACGGTTCAAAATCCAAAACAGACTGGTATGAACTTTATTTTGGGAAAACCCGTGGTTTCTCTTCTGCAAAATTATATTTTTATGCAGACGGAAAAACTTATATAAAACCTAATGATTATTATATTGAATATTGGGACGGAAACCTTTGGCGAAAGGTTAAAGTGATATCCGAAGTACCGGCCTTACCGGTTGGTAATACCGTTAATACCGTAAAGTTTGAAAAGATTGAAGCATCAAAGATTAAATTTGTTTTCGGGCATAATTCGAAAAAATATGCAGTTGCTGTTGTTGAGATAGAGCTGTATTAGAATCTAAATTTTGAACATTTACTAAAACCATTTACGCAAAATGGTTATTTTTAATCGCAAATTGGCGTTTATTTTTTCCGATTTTGTTTTATGTTTATTGAAAAATCAAAACATTTTTATAAAAATTGAAACGATTCAAAAAATAATTTAACAAAAATAAAAATGCACGATGTTTTAAACCTTTTCATCAAAATTAATTAACTTTAAAATGAAGTGATTCTGTTTCCTATTTAGATTTATACTTTGATACATACATAATTATACTACGACTAAATTATATAACCATAGATTTTGTTTTAAAATTTATATTAAATAAAATAAAAATTAACTTTAAGTAAAAATTATATTAAGGACAAAACTATGAGCATTTCTACAAGATCCTTTACTTTTATCTTCCTGCTACTTATAGGAACAACTGTTTTATTCGGCCAGGGAAAGTACGGCCAAATTCAAGGAGTTGTAAAAGATTCAACAACCGGCTCACCTTTATTCGGTACAAATGTTTGGTTGAAAGGTTTAAGCTTGGGTGCTGCCAGCAGTATGAACGGCAAGTATATTATACAGAATGTTCCTCCCGGAACATATAATTTGGTTGCCCGCTATATAGGATATGAATCAAAAACAATTTCAGTCAATGTACCTCCGGGCAAAACTGTTGAACTTAATTTATTATTAACGCCCATGGCAATCAAAGGTAAAACGGTTACCGTTACTGCGCAGGCAAAAGGACAGCAAGCCGCAATAAACCAGCAGTTGACATCAAATACAATAATAAACGTAGTATCGGCGGAAAGGATTCATCAATTACCGGATGATAACGCTGCTACGGCGCTTAGCCGTCTGCCCGGAGTTTCCCTTATGAACGGAGACCAGATAGTAATCCGCGGAGTCCAGGCTAAATTGAATCAGATTCTGTTAAACGGTATTGAATTACCTTCAACCGATATGAACAACCGTGCAACGGACCTTGGTTTTATATCCTCAAATTTGCTCTCCGGCATTGAAGTTATAAAAGCACTTACACCTGATATGGATGCAAATGCTCTTGGCGGAGTAGTTAATTTGAGATTAAGAGAAGCCCCTTCAGGACTTCATTTTGACGCACTGGGTCAAGGAAATTACAATTCGCAAGACCACGTAGCTGATAATTATAAGTTTTGGGCAAGCATTAGCCAGCGCTTTTTTAATGATAAATTAGGTGTCTTCTTACAGGGAAATTTAAACCGTACTGACGGCGGTAACCAGGTAGCTACCATTACGCCGACATTTTTTGGGACGAGTAATAATAATTACGGGCAGGCTACCTACGTAACAACCGCTGCAAACTTTGAATACGACGCCAATATAGTTAAGAACAGTGGCGGCAGTCTTATAATGGATTATCGCCTCCCGAACGGTAAAATAATTTTTCAAAATACATATGCCGGGGATGTTACAGATCAACTAAAGAATTACGTTACATTTAACTTTAACAATAATCAGGTAATATATACACCGGATCGCAGTTTATACGGTAAAGACCTATGGATTAATGCTCTCCAAGCAGAGAATACTTTTGGTGATATCAAAGTAAACGTAAGCCTGTCTCATTCCGCCACAGAACAATATACAATTTTCGGATATTCACCTGGTCTTAACGGCGCAGCATGGAGCGAATTTTATAATCAAAGCGGAACTACTGCACCTTTTGGTTACGATGCTTCAGGTGATCCGATTACTTATAATACTCTGCCTGCGCAAGAGAGTATGTCACTTACAAAGGCTCTTGGAGTCTTTAACAATCTTAACCCGCAAGATCCTGCTTCAGCAACGATAGGGGGTTGGACTCAAAGTATTTCCAACCAGTTTTATCAGCATTTATATAATGTATCGCTCGATGTGTCGGCACCGGTTAACTTCGCAAATTTTTTAACGGCAACATTTAAAGCCGGCGGTAAGTATATAAGAACTACACGTGAAAATAATATTGATGAGAATTTCGCCCATGGCGCACAGGATTTGTATGTAAATCCGGCAGCAAATGCTTACCTTGGTGGTGTTAGCGAATCCAACCCGGTGAAACTTTCTATGGTTATGAATAATGACTTTAATAGAGGTAAGTATTATATGAATAGTTTATACGATTTTACTCACGGTGGTTTTAAGTACACTATAGATCGGACAAAATATGATACCTGGTTGAAACTGTCCGAGCAAGGCTGGTCTACCCCAATACAGTATGCAGATAGTTATAAAAATGATTGGAATGGTGTGGAACAATTTTCAGCAGGTTATGTAATGGGTACTTTTAATATTGGTCCACGGTTAACTTTGCTTGGCGGTGTCCGGTTCGAAAGCTATAACATGCTTTATCATGCCAATGTTACTTATGTTACTCATTCGGTTTATGGCGATTGTGTCAGCACTGAAGGCGGTTCAATTTCAGTTAACGAATCCGCAAATGTTTTTTTTACTCAAATTTTTCACCCCAAAAGCATCCCTTACAAAGTATTCTATGTGAACCGGACGGATAACAATCTTTTCCCCGATGTGCTGTTGGATTAT
>JBJKQP010000133.1:0-8790 GCA_046705105.1 Ignavibacteriaceae bacterium
TTTTACCAAAATCGAATACAAGCTGCTGAAGCTGGAATCCGTAAGAATAATTATTATAATAGCCTCCTCTTACGATCGGGCCGATAAATGAGGTCCCGCCGTTCCTTGTCCACCCGGTTTGAAATGAAATTTGCGGATATAATACAGACCTGCTTGATTTCAAACTTGATGTGGAAAGTTCAACATTACTTTCCGCAAGTTTAATCTGCGGATTATTTTTTAAAGCAATTTCAATGCAGTCGTTTATGGTTAAAGTATCCACCTGGCTGTAAACCGGAAGTGTAAATAAAATTATAATTAACGGGAAAAGGAATTTGATGTACTTCATTCTTACTTTATCTCTTCTCCTTTAATCATTTTAGCTCTGAACCTTTCTTCAAAAATTGTGTATAATGTCGGGATAAAAAGCAGTGTTAAAAATGTTGAAATTGACAACCCGCCGATAACGGCAATTGCAAGAGGCGACTGTGATCTTTCACCGCCTACTCCTATTGCCAGTGGAATTAAGCCTAGTACTGTTGCGAGTGTTGTCATCAAGATTGGTTTTAATCTTGTTCTTCCAGCTTTAATTACTGCTTCATGCAGTTCAATTCCTTTTTTTCTTAATTTATTTGTATAATCAACCAGTAGTATTCCGTTGGATACTACAATTCCTATCATTACAATAACACCTTCAAAAGAAGTTACGGAAAGAGTGGTGTCTGTAAGAAACAACGCCCATATAACGCCAACCATTCCAAGCGGTACGGTGAACATGATTATGAAAGGATCAATTAAGGACTGAAACTGCGAAGCCATAACCATGTAAACCAAAATAATCGCAAGTAATAGTGCTAGTCCCAGGTCGCCGAAAGTTTTTTTCTGCTGCTCAATATTCCCGCTCATCTTAACCTGAAAACCTGTCGGTATATGAATGCCGCTTAGCTTGTTCTGAATTTCCTGCGAGACACTTCCAAGGTCACGTCCCGTAACATTACCTGTTACCTCAACAATTCTTTCCTGGTCCCGTCTATCAATTTGAATAGGCGCTTTCATTAATTCAATATTTATTAAATCTCCCAGCTTAACAAGCTGTCCATGAGAATTCATTACGGTTAAGTTTTTAATATCATCAACTTTATTGCGGTAATCTTCCGAAAGCCTAACCAGGATGTTGTACTGATTACCGTTGGAGGGATCGGTATAAATGGATGCAACGTTTCCGCTAATTGCAGTAGAAATTGTATTGGAAATCTGTTGAACATTAACGCCCATCGAGCCTGCTTTATCCCGGTCGATTTTTATTCTTAATTCGGGAAGATTTAGTTCGCGGCTAATTTGGACATCGGTTGCACCGGGAGTTGATTTAACCAAATCGGATATTTGACGCGCCAATTGGTTTGCAGTATTAAAATCTTCACCGCTAATAATTACATCAATCGGAGCGGAAGAACCGAAGTTAAGTAGAAATCTTAAAAATCCGCCGGGATTAATAAACATTTGCGCTCCCGGAAGTGCGGCAAGTTTTGGACGGAGTACTTTTATAATATCAAAAACCGATCTGTCTCTTTTATCAGGCGTTACTAAAGAAACACTCACATTAGCGGCATGGCTTCCGGAATTCCTTCCGGACATGCTGCCGCTTTTAGCATTGGGAACCCCTATATCCGAAATTATTGTCTCGGTTTCCGGTACATTCTTTTTAATTATGTTTTCAACCTTCTCCACAAACTTTGTAGTTTCTTCAATACGTGTTCCTACCGGAAGTAAAACTTTAATACTAAATTGACTTTCGTCGCTGTCCGGGAAAAATTCCGTACCGACAAATTTAAAAAGCAATAAAGATAAAAGTGCAAATCCTATTACGCTTAAGATAATTGTCTTTCGATGTCTTAAAGAGTAAGTTAGAACTCTCTGGTAAAAATCATCCAATTTATCTAAAAAGTTCTTAGCTTTAATCTGCATCCGGTGAGATAATTTTTTAGAATTCGGATCAGCTTCACGTTCGGCATTTAAATATTTATAACACATCAAAGGCGTTACGGTTCTTGAGACAAAAAACGAAGCGAATAAAGCAACTGCAATTGTAATTACAAGCGGAGTAAATAACAGCTTTGCTATTCCTGTTAAAAATATTACTGGTAGAAAAACAATAACGGTTGTAAGAGTAGAAATAAAAATAGGTGAGGCAACTTCCAGTGCGGCATCTAGGGTAGCTTGTGTCTTTACTACTTTTTGCTCTGCCATAGTACTATAGTGCCGCGTTATAGCTTCCAGTTCTACAATTGAATCATCAACAAGTCTGCCTATACCAAGTGCAAGCCCTCCGAACGTCATTATATTTAACGTAGTATTGCTGAACCTGAAAAAGATAAAAGTAACAAGTATGGAAAGAGGAATGGCAAGAAAAACAATAAGGGCACTTTTGGCGTTCCTTAAAAATAAAATTATAACAAATGTAGCAAGCAGCGCACCAAGTATAGCTTCCTGCTTCAATCCGTTCATGGCCTGTTTTATATAAATGCTTTGGTCAAGACCAAGAGAAGCTTTTACGGAAGGCGGAACATCTTTTAAATGCGTTAAAGCCTTAACAACAGAATTAACAATATCAACAGTATTAGAGCCGGAAGTTTTTTGAACCCTTAAAATTACACCCGGCTTGCCGTTGTTTCTTACAATTTCGGTCTGTTCCTGGAAAGAATCTTCCACACTTGCAACGTCTCTAATTCTTATAGGAACTCCGTTAATTGTCTTAACTACAACATCGCCAATCGGTTCAACTACATTGAACTGGCTTTCCGTTTTAAGAGAATAGTCGAATACACCGGATTTTAAATCCCCGGAAGGAACAATTAAGTTCGACGTAGATACTGCAGCATTAACATCCTGTAAAGTAAGATTTAATGCTTCAAGTCTATTCCTGTCAACATTAATATGAATTTCCCTAATTTGCCCGCCGACTACCTGTGCAAAAGCAACACCGGGCAAGTGCTCAAGCTGCGGCTCAATAACATTATATGCAAGGTCGTACAATGCTCTTTGACTTAAGTCCCCGTTTAGTGCAACCGTACAGACAGGAATATTTGTAACATCAAAACGTAGAACAAGAGGCTGCGTAGCCGTAGTTGGTAAAAGATTAAGCACTCTGTTTACTTTTTGTATTACATCAATTAATCCTACGTCTGTGCTTGCATTCCAGTTAAAGTAAACACGAACCGATGATATTCCCTCTTTTGTAGAAGACTGTACATAACTAACATCATTAGTTGAGCTTACTGCTCTTTCCAGCGGAACAGTTACAGACTGTTCCATATCTACCGGACTAGCACCATTGCTGTAGGTTATTACACTTACAACAGGAATTTGAATATTCGGCAGCATGTCTATTGGAAGCTGCATAAAGGAAACAAATCCAAGAACAAATACTGCTATAGCAGCCATTAGCGTTGTAATGGGATATTTTAAAGCTAATCTGGTTAACCACATAAAATTATTTTGATATTTTAACCTTCATTTTATTCTTAACTAAGTCTTGTCCTACAAAGACAATTTTATCGCTGTCATTTATACCGGATAATATTTCGTATTTATTATCCTGTTGAATACCTATCTGAACGTACCTTTTAGTAACCGTACTGTCGCTGTTCACCAGATAAACAAAATTTCCTTGATCATCGTTTAACACAACCTGGTTGGGAAGAATTAATGCTCTCTCTTTACGTTCCAATATTAAAGTAATAGTAGCAAACATTCCCGGTTTTAAAACTCCGGAAGTATTTTCAATATCAACTTCTACAGCCATTGTCCGGGTCGAAAGATCAACCGCATCACTAATTTTTTTCAGTTTAGCCTGGAAAATCTTTCCCGGTATTGCATCAACTTGAACCTGAATATCTTGAATTTTATTCAATAAGGGTACATATTTTTCCGGAACATTTATAATTGATTTAAGTTTATCAACATTCATTAAGGTAAAAAGGTTGGTTCCTTGCGAGCTTCCAGAAGAAGTTACGAAAGCACCCGGGTCAAGCATTCGTTTTGTAATTGTTCCGCTGAACGGAGCGGTAATTTGACAGTATCCCAATTGTGTCAATGAATTTGTATAATTTGCATAAGCAGCTTCTTTTTGTGCGGCAGAAACATCAAGAGAAGTTTTTGCATTATCAAGATCCTGTTTGGCAATCAGGTTCTGTTCAAATAATTTTTTATTTCTTTCGTAATTTATTTTCGCATTTTCAAAATTAGCAGAAGCCTGCATATAATTAGCTTTGGACTGCTTTGCATTCTGAGAATATATTGTGGTATCTATTAAGGCAAGAATTTGATTCTGCTTTACCCTGTCGCCGATATCCACAAATATTTTTTCAATATTGCCGCCTACCTTTGAATATATGGCCGCCTGCTGCACCGGCAGAATATCTCCTGTTAAAGATTCACTTCGAACAATCTCACCTCTAACAGCTTTTCCCTGAACAATCACCGGTTTAGGCATTCCCCTTCTGCCGGAAGAATTGCTGTTAATTCTTATTATAGCCCAAGCAATAAAAATCAATAATATAATTGATGAAATAAAAAACGCTTTCTTTTTCTTAAACATGCTTTACCCTTAAGTGAAGGAAATGTATGTATCCACTTTTAATTTATTTATCCTCTTTTAATAATTTCTCCGTTTAATACATTTTAATAAATGCTTGGACAAAGATAGTCTGAAAAAAGTTTAATTGAAATTACATATATTATTTGAGGCGAGATGAAATATTTCCTCTTGTTGAGGGTCAGATTAATGGATAGCAATCATTAAATAAAAATTCCCGGTAGACACGTATGCCTGCCGGGGAACGGAGCTACCTTGGTTGCGGATTACAAACCGATTGAATAGAAAATTTCTTCATGATTTAGATATTCATTATAAAGTCTGCTGCAAATTGTCTTAACACTTTCACTTTTATCAAATTGAACTACATCCCTTATTGCTCTTATACCTCTTACATCGCCGATTCTATACAAAGAAACTGCAGCCAATATTCTTAACACAGGATTCTTAGAATTATCATTTAAAACACTAACCAACGCCTCCACCGTGCCGTTAATTCTATAATAGCCTGCATAGTAAATACAGCTTTCACACAAACCCTGGTTGTCGGAATTAATTCCCATTATAAAATTCTGAACCGTGTTATTGTCAAACTGTTCCGCCGAATTATCCTTATCCTTCCCATAAGAGCATATACTAAACGATACTACCGTTAATATTATTGCCGCCGATAAACATACCTTTTTCATGTCGCCTCCTTTTATAAAATATTTTTAATTTCTAACTATATAGACTCTTTAATTGAAAAAGTGATTACAGTTTATTTATAAGCGGTTGAATTGCTAAACGGAAGGCGAAAATTACTATTTTAAAGTTAAGATAATAGGAAATAGCTTATATCACTAGACTATTAATCTATTAGATATTGGTTTACAGTCTAATTATAAAAAGCATTTAACAATGAATGCTTTAATTAGCTGAAAAAGATAAGTACCGGTTTATGTTATATAGATTAAATGAAATCTTTAAAGCGAGGCAAATTTGAAATATAAAATTGTTGGTAAATTATAAATTTCTTAAACCAACCTTATCCACTTAGGTTTTTAAAAGGGCTTATAATATAATTGTAATTTAATTAAGTGCAAGTGAAAAAATAAAGAATTTATTTTCTTGACTTCATGTAATACCGGTCGTTATACTTAAATGTTAATAATAACAAATTTTGTAAAATATTATCAGAGGTTATTTAAACTCTTTAAGGTTTTCACAAAAAATAATTTTACTAAAAAATTCAGTATAAGAGAAAAATCATGGCAGTAATCGGACTAGATCTCGGCGGGACAAAACTTTCCGGTGCAATCTTCAACGAGGAAGGAAAAATAGTATATAAAAATTTACTTCAGCTTGAAGGCAGAAAAGGAAAAGATGTAGGCGAACTTGTAAAAAGCCTGGTTAAAAAATTGCTTGAAGCCGGAGATGAAAAAGAATTCGATATAAAAGCAATAGGTGCTTGTGTGCCGGGAATTAGTTATTCAAAAACGGGAAAAGTTTGGGCTCCTAATATTCCAGGTTGGGATAACTATCCTTTGCTCGAAGATATAGCTTCCTCTTTGCCGGATGAAAATATAAAAGTAAAAATAGACAGCGACAGGGCGTGTTATATTCTGGGAGAGAACTGGCAGGGTGCTGCAAAAGGTTGTAAAGACGCAATATTTTTAGCGGTGGGAACAGGTATTGGTGCCGGTATTTTGGTTAACGGTGAAGTTTTAAGAGGTTCGCAGGATATCGGCGGAGCAATCGGCTGGCTGGCTCTTGACAGACCGTTTATGCAAAAATATGTTTCGTGCGGGTGCTTTGAATACCACGCTTCCGGAGAAGGCATTGCAAAAGTTGCCAAAGAATTTTTAACTGAAGATAAAAATTATCAAGGGAGTTTAAGAAATAAACCTGCCGATGAATTAACTTCACATGATGTGTTTGAAGCTCTGGATAAGGATGATCCTCTTGCAGAAAAAGTAATAAAACAAGCAATTGAGTTTTGGGGAATGACAACTGCAAACCTGGTAAGTTTGTTTAACCCTGAGAAAATAATTTTCGGCGGAGGAGTTTTCGGCCCTGCTTCAAAATTTTTAAACGAAATAATGAATGAAGCAAAAAAATGGGCCCAGCCGATCAGTATTAACCAGGTTAGCCTGGAAGTTTCAACTCTCGGAGGTAATGCAGGTTTAATCGGTGCCGGGTTTTTGGCATTAAGAAGTTTAACAAATAATAAATAAATGAAAGCTGATGTATAAAAAAGGGTTAGTATTTGCCGCTGCTTGTTTGGGGATGCTTTTATTCGGAATAGTAATGATCTCGTTAGGAACGATCAACACATTCCTTACTGCAAAGTTTCACCTGGACCAGATAACCGTTGGTTCACTTGCCGCACTTTTGCCTATCGGTATACTAGTAGGTTCGCTGGTGTTTGGTCCTATAGTCGACAGGTATAGTTATAAAAATTTGTTAATAATATCCTCCTTATTAATATTTGTAGCGCTGGAAGGATTAGCATTTGCTTCTTCATTTCTTATAATTCAAATTTCTTTTTTTATAATAGGATTCGGAGGCGGAATAATTAACGGCGGGACAAATGCTCTTGTTGCCGATATAAGTACGGAAGGCAAAGGTGCCAACTTAAGCCTGCTTGGAGTTTTCTACGGTATAGGCGCATTAGGTATGCCTGCCGTAACGGGTCTGCTTTCAAGGGTTTATTCATACGAAGCTATAATAACCGGCATTGGATTACTTATAACACTTCCCGTTATTTATTTCATTTTTGTAAAATTCCCGGTTCCCAAACATCCTCAGGGACTGCCGATTAAAAAAGGATTGGCTTTAATAAAAGAAGGTTCGCTTATCCTGCTCGGATTCGTTTTATTCTTCGAAAGTGGTTTGGAAGGAAGCGTTAACAATTGGACAACAACTTATCTGAATAAAGCAATCGGCATATCTACGGAAAATGCATTATTTACTTTAACGGTACTTGCAGTAAGCTTAACAGTTACACGTCTTATCCTAGGCGGATTATTAAAAAAGATTTCACCTTACATTGTTTTGTATTCGTGTATTACCTTGGCGTTTATCGGCTCAATAATTTTGATGATAAGCGGCTCAATTACAACTGCCGTTATTGCTATGATATTTTTAGGAATAGGATTCGCCGCTACATTTCCCGTAATATTAGGATACATAGGCGATATTTACACAAATCTTTCCGGTACTGCATTCAGTATTGCTTTAGTAATCGCTCTTATTGGAAACACCTTAATTAATTATTCTATTGGTGCAGTTTCGGAATCTTACGGGATCCAAAAATTCCCGATAGTGTTAATTGTTTCATTAATAATAATGGTAATTCTTTTATCGATTTCTTTGAAAAAGATTTCGAACAAAACCAAGATATAAATAATAAAATTAATTTAAACTGAAGGAGATATAATGCTCGCAAAACAATGGCTGCAAAATGCAAGAAATGTAATGGACAAGATTGAAGAAACTCAACTGGAAAATATAAAGGAAGCTGCGGAAGCAATGGCAGATACTATCCAGGCAGGAAGGTGGGTCCATACTTTCGGGTGCGGACATGCAACTCTGCCGATCGAAGAAATGTACCCGCGAATCGGCGGCTTTGTAGGTTTTCACCCCATGATAGAACTGCCGCTTACCTTTTTTACAAACATAGTCGGCGGAATGAGTGTTCATCAATTTGTTTTTCTGGAAAGAGTTGAAGGTTACGGTGTGGAAATAATGAAAGGTTACAATTTTGACAAAAAAGATATTATGTGGCTCTTTTCCCATTCGGGAATTAATAACGTAAATATTGATATTGCTCTTGAATCCAAGAAGCGCGGAATGAAAGTAATTGTTTTCGGTTCTGCAAAAGAAGCAGAAGGAAAGCAGACACGGCACTCATGCGGTAAAAATATTTTTGATCTGGCTGATCTTGTTGTTGATACATGCGTACCTATACAAGATGCCTCCGTACCGCTTAAAAATCATCAGGATAAAATTGGGCCTGTATCTACAATGGCTTTTGTTACCGCTGTCTGGATGACAGTTACAACTGTTGCAGAAATTCTTGCCGACAGGGGCGTTAAACTTTACATTCATCCGTCCCACAACGTACCGGGAGATACTACGGCGAGAGAAAGGCTTGCAGAAGCATTGGACGAATATAAAAGAAGAGTAGCGGGAGTTTAATTAACGTAATAACGTAAGTTATACAATCTCATGGA
>JBJKQP010000134.1:0-19611 GCA_046705105.1 Ignavibacteriaceae bacterium
AAATTATGCCGAGACTTGATAAAAAATATGATTTCATTTTTTTAGATGCGGACAAAGGTGATTATAAAAGACTTTTTGATTATTCAATGATCTTTTTAAAAAAGGGCGGCATCCTGTTTGTGGATAATCTTCTCTGGCATGGTTATGCAGCTTCTCAAAAAGTTCCGGCAAATTATAGAAGCTCCGCTAAACTAATTAGAGAATTTAATCAGGTATTCACATCCCAGCCGAGTTTAAAAACCACAATTCTATCTGTAGGGGACGGGATTGGAATTGGGATTAAGGAATAATTTACACTTTCAATTTATTACTCTATTATTTTTAAAACAGATTGCTTTATTGTTGAATTGCTAAATTATTTGTTTATGTTATTATGTTGATTGTCAATCTTTAAAGGATGCTTTCTTTCTGCAAATTTATTGAAGGGTATAAGAATGAATTATTTTTCTGAAAAAAATCCTGCTGATTTTATTGAGGAAGTAGAAAAATTTTCTAAAATAAAGCTTAAAAGAAAAGCGGAATTAATTAGAATTTATGAGGAATCTCAGAAAAATCAAAAAGAAAAATTATTTGATGATTTGATTTTTACTGCTAAGTATGTTCAAGGATTAATGAGGGCAGTTAAAACCGCTTCCGGTAATTCCGGAATTTCCAACCTTGAACAAATTAAAAAAGATTTTTCCGACAATGTTAATAAAGTAATAACACAAATAAGGGAAATTATTTCGGATGCCGATGATGATATGAAAAGCTATTTTGAAAAAACATATTTTGAAATGACACAGCAGGGTTTTATGAATCTAAATGAACTGCTGTACGATCTTGAATGGTGCAAATTGTATATGAATTCTCTTAAGAGGAAAGGTAATTAATTTTAAATATTTTAAGTTATCTAATTTTTTCTACTTATCACATTAAACCTTTACACCATATCCTCAGCTAGAAAGCCCGGAGATGGATGAACAAAATACAAGGGTATAATACTCAAACAAAACGCACATAGTATGCATGCAAAATGTGCCTAAGGCTTTAGCTTTAATATGATCCTAATATTTTATGCGAAATTCAGCGGCTAATTTTCTTCTAAGATTCTTTTTACTATGTCCGGTTAATCCAGTTTTGTAAAGCAGAAAGAAGACTTGTCATTGCTGTAATTAAAGGCTGATGCTGAGACTCTTCAATATCCTCAAGAATTTCCTGATGTATTTCTACATATGCCGTGTTAAGAAGTTCGACTATCTGCACTCCTTTTTTAGAGAGAGATACACACATGTTTCTTCGGTCGGTATTGTCAATCTCTCTATTTATATATTCCTTTTTAACAAGGCCGTCTATTATTCTGGTTAGCCTGCTAGGACTAAGGCTCATTCTTTCGGCAATTTGTTTGTTGTTAAGAGTTTCATTAGCACTGAATAAACGCAGGCATCTGAATTCTGCTTGTGTTAATCCGTGCTGCTCAGCCAGTCGGTTCTCTTTTTCTTGGCAGCTCGCAAGAAGACTAAAAGTTAGATCCGCTAACTTGGTTGCATTTTTTGATACTTCTTCTTTAGTTACCATTGCGTTAACCATTAATAATTATTGCTTATGTCAAAAATCGTCAATAGAAATAATTATGTCAAGTAATCCGGCCATTTTTTCTTGATTAATTTACTCTAACTTGTTTTTTTTGACTGAATTTTATAGAAGTAGATTAATGGACTATTTAATTACTATCTTGTTAAATGGTTTCTAATTAAAATTAAATTTTAACCGGAATTCATTATTACGATTATAAAATATATTATTATACGTATTCGATTTCTTTGTATTCTTCGATTGAAATTTCTCCTCTAGACATTTCGGTTAATTCACGTTTTATTGATTTTACCTCATTCACTTCTGCTAGAATTATGAAATTTGCTTTGGAATCATAATTCGTTTCTTTAATAACTGCATTATGATTTGAAAGAATTCTATGAACATTACTTAGCAATGGAAAATCTGCAGATATTGAAACTTTTATAAAAGGTTTTTTAACAACAATTTCGGATGCCTCTAAAGTTTGAAAAGCCGAGGTATAATATGCTTTGCCAAGCGGACCAACTCCGAGCTTAACTCCGCCAAAATATCTTATAACCACAACAAGTACTTCGATAAGTTCAAAGTGTTCAAGTGCATTATAAATTCTTATACCGGCGGTCCCCGTTGGCTCGCTGTCATCGGAATATTTAAACTTTCCGTTTAATAAATTGAATGCATAACAATAATGTGTTGCATCATAAAATTCTTTTTTTAAACCGGATAATATTTCTTCACATTGTTCAACAGAGCTTATAGGGAAGGCTTTTCCTAAAAATACCGAGCCCTTCTCCTTGTATTTTGTTTCGGACAAACGTGTTATGGTTTTTATTTGTTTGTATTTCTGCATTTGTTACCCGCTTCCAATAAAAAAAGCAATATGATGTACTTCAAATATATTTGATTTTCAGAATAGTGAGTAGTAATATAAATGTTTCAATAATAAAAATTTTGCATACGTTGGAAAAAGAAACTATTATAATTAAAGGTGCAAGAGAGCATAATTTAAAAGATATTGATATCGAAATTCCAAGGGATTCGTTTACTGTAATTACAGGACTATCCGGCTCCGGCAAGTCTTCATTAGCATTCGATACTATTTATGCGGAAGGTCAAAGAAGATATATTGAGTCTTTATCGGCATACGCTAGGCAGTTTTTAGATATGCTGGAAAAGCCTGATGTGGATTTAATTGAGGGCTTAAGCCCTGCAATATCAATTGAACAGAAATCAACTTCCGGTAACCCGCGCTCTACCGTTGGAACTGTTACGGAAATTTATGATTACCTTCGTCTGCTTTATGCAAAACTCGGAACTCCTTATTGCTACAATTGCGGTAAGCCTGTAACCAGGCAGTCTTCTGCTCAAATTATAGATTCGGTACTTTCATCATTAAGCGGTAAAAAAGTTTCGATTCTTGCACCGGTTGTAAGAGGAAGAAAAGGACACTACAGGGAGCTTTTTGAAGAAATTTTATCCGACGGATTTTTAAGAGTACGTGTTGACAACGAAATCCATGAAATTACAAAAGGATTCCAGGTAGACCGTTATAAAATTCACAACATAGAAATTGTAATTGACAGGCTTACTATAAATGTATCCGATAAATCGAGTTCCAGAAGCAGGCTTACGGAATCTGTTGAAGTAGGACTAAATTACGGAAACGGAATTGTTATTGTAAACGACGGAACCAAGGATTATGTCTTCAGCAGGCACCTTGCTTGTTTGGACTGCGGAATAAGCTATAGAGAACTCGCACCGAATTCATTTTCTTTTAACTCACCTTACGGTTCATGTCCAGACTGTGAAGGGCTTGGTGAGAAAAAAGAACTTGATCTTAGCTTAATAATTCCGGATTGGAAAAAATCAATTAATGAAGAGGGATTAGCGCCTCTCGGAAAGCCACGTTCAATTTGGTTTTTTAATCAGCTTACTGCGGTAGCCGAAAAATACGGATTTAATTTCGATACAAAACTTAAGGACCTAAGTGCTGAGCAAAAAGAAATTTTATTATACGGCAGCAAGGAAAAAATAGCTTTCTCTTACTCATACAACGGCAGCAAACCGGTTACATATATGCACAGATTTTCCGGTTTAATAAACTATCTTAAAAATTATTATAATACCACAACCTCCAACAATGTTCGTTCGTGGGTTGAATCTTATATGAATACCGTTGCATGCCCGACATGCGGAGGCGGCAGATTAAAGCAGGAATCACTGGCGGTTAAGTTTCAAGGATATAATATTAGTGAAGTTACCAAACTTTCGATAAAAAAAGCCGAAGATTTTTTTTCATCGTTAAAAATTAACGGAAGAGACGGATTAATTGCCAAACCGATTCTTAAAGAAATAGTTGAAAGACTTAGATTCCTTTTAAATGTTGGCCTCGATTACCTAACACTAGACCGATCTGCAAGAACTTTATCGGGCGGTGAGTCTCAAAGAATAAGGCTTGCCACTCAAATAGGTTCCCAGCTTGCAGGCGTTTTATATGTGCTTGACGAGCCGAGTATAGGCCTTCATCAAAGTGATAACATAAAGCTTATAAATTCACTTAAGGATTTGCGGGACCTGGGTAACACGGTAATTGTAGTAGAGCATGACAGAGAAACGATTGAAAGTTCCGATTATATGGTTGATCTTGGTCCGGGCGCAGGCGAACGCGGAGGAGAAATATGCCTGGCGGGTGATACTAAGAAATTAATTGATTCGCAGAACGGAATTAACTCGCTTACTTTATCATATCTAAGTTATAAAAAAGAAATTCCTGTTCCTAAGGAAAGGAGAAAAGGAAACGGTAATTACCTGATACTTAAGGGAGCAAGCGGATACAATCTTAAAAAAGTTAACTTGAAAATTCCGCTGGGCACGTTAACCTTAATTACCGGTGTTAGCGGTTCGGGAAAATCTACTCTAATGAATGAAACGCTTGTAAAAATTTTGATGACTAAAATATATAAATCCAAAGCTGTCCCGCTACCGTATAAATCTATTGAAGGATTGGAGTTTATTGATAAAGTTATAGAAATAGATCAAACACCTATCGGCAGAACACCCAGATCAAATCCGGCAACTTATACCGGGCTGTTTACATTTATTAGGGACCTATATGCACAATTGCCGGAATCGAAGATGCGCGGTTACTCAACAGGGCGCTTCAGCTTTAATGTTGCCGGCGGAAGATGCGACGAATGCCGCGGCGACGGTTTAAGAAAAATAGAGATGAACTTTCTGCCGGATGTTTACGTTGAATGCGAAGTATGCAGAGGAAAGAGATACAACAGGGAGACACTTGAGGTTTTATATAAAAGAAAATCTATTGCAGATGTGCTTGAAATGAGAGCAAGCGAAGCTCTTGAATTTTTTAAGGACTTGCCGAGGATTAAACGAAAGCTGAAAGCTATAAATGATGTAGGTCTAGGCTATATAAAACTCGGGCAGCAGGCAACAACACTATCCGGTGGAGAAGCACAAAGAGTAAAGCTTTCAACGGAATTAAGCAAAGTAAGCACAGGCAAAACTCTCTACATACTTGATGAACCTACAACAGGGCTTCACTTTGAAGATGTTAATATTTTATTAAAAGTTTTAAACAAGCTGGTTGATAAAGGCAATACGGTAGTTATTGTAGAGCATAACCTTGATGTAATTAAAACAGCAGATTGGATAATAGACTTAGGTCCGGGCGGCGGCGAAGCAGGCGGTAAAATTATTGCAGAAGGTACACCTGAACAAATAATAAAAAAGAAGAGCAGCGTTACCGGTGCATTTTTGAAAAAAGAACTTAAGCATTCCTCAAGAACTTAGAGAACAGTTCATAAAACTTTTTAACAAACAAGAATTATATAATTAAAGTCGATAAGGACTTCTCAGAATTGATCGCTTCGCGAGAAGATTTCATAAAATTACTAAACTCTCACAAAGTTAAATATCTTATAGTAGGTGCTTACGCAGTCATTTTTTATTCTATTCCGCGCAATACGGGGGATATAGACTTCTTCATTGAATCACCGGAAACTTATTCGGACAATTTTCCTGAAATACTTGCATGTAAAAATAATTTTCATTATTTATTAATATCTAAATGAGGGAAAATTGACCGAAAATTTTTTAAATATAAAGTTTTTATATCAGCCGGTAATTTACTGCCGATTTGAAATCATTGGCAGCATCTTTCTACTTTCCGAAACAACTCACTTTTTTGATTACACCGGTTAGAAAGGCTTAATAATTTCTCAGTCATTTTCTCTTCTTAAATAATTTCTCGTTAAATAGATCTTTTCTTTTTTATATGAATTATTAATTAGGATAATCGAAATTATAGTTATGCAGTCTTCTATCCTCAATAAGAATCTTGTTTGAATTAAAATTCATTTCAACGATTCATTTTGCGCAAAACTACCATGCCTGAAATCAAGAGAATAGTTTTGCTTGAGCTTATTTAATGATTAAAATTTTTAATAATAGGAGGGTATTATGAAACATTTTTTCCAATCATTATTAACATGCCTCATCTTGATCATTCTGTTTTATAGTTGTAAGAAATTAATTGCGCAGGAAAAATCCGGTAAAGTAATTTTCGAGAAGGTTATAGTAGTAAAAGACACAAGCGTTAGAAAAAATAAAACTAAAGTAAAAATTGGTAATGCTTCATTAATTTATCAGAAAATAAATATAAGTTCCGGACAAAAATATGTACCTGAAAAAGGGGGAAGAACATTAGTAAAGAAAGCGGAAAGCAATACTTTATTAAGAATAAAGAATAAAAAATCAAAAGGTAATTTAATTATGCAAAACGGCGGAGAAGTCAAAACTTTGAAGGCTTCCGGTAATATAAAACCTCAAGTATATAATGAAAATAATATTCTTGCCTCACCAAACCTTACGCCTTATAAACCTTCTACCTGGAGTGATAAAATAGTTATATCGAATGTAACCGGAGCGACTTCTGATGCTGCTACAATTTACACCGATGAAGAAATATACATAGATTGGGCGGTAATAAATAATGGTTCGGTAGCTACCGGTGTAAGATTTTATGTCGCATTACTAATAGACGGCACAGAGGTAACGAGATGGTATAAAGATCCCCCTTTAAATATAAACTATTATGTTTATGTTTATGATAAAAATATCGGGATGCTGCCTGCAGGTACTCACACATTTCAAATAATTGCGGATGTAACAAATGCAATAGCAGAATTAGATGAGACAGACAATACGTATTCTAGAAATAAATTAATAGTGCAAAGTGGAGACGGAACTGCTAATCTTACTCCTTACAAACCGAGTGGATGGGATGATAAGATTGTCCTATCATTTGTACGCGGTACTACGACGGATGCTGCGACAATTTATACTTCTGATAGTGTATTTGTCGATTGGGCGTTAATAAATAATGGTACGGCAGCTACCGGAGTTAGATTTTATATTGCATTGCAGCTTGACGGAACTGAAGTAACAAGGTGGCATTTAGATCCGCCGCTAAACAGCAATTATATTGCTTACGTAACCGATTATAAGTTAGGAACGCTATCCGAAGGTACTCATACATTTCAGGTAATTGCCGATGTAACAAATACTATAGCGGAGTCAGATGAAGCGGACAATACTTACTCAAGATCTAAAACAGTAACGGGCGGCAGCGGTGAAAGAGCAAATCTAACTCCTTACCAGCCACCAGGGTGGAGTGATAAGATTGTTATTTCAAATATTCCGGGTACAAACACAGATGTATCAACATTTTATGATGATGATAATATTTTTATTGATTGGGCGATGATTAATAGTGGTTCAGCTCCTACTGATTCCGCATTAAGTGTAGATCTTTATATTGATAGTGTAATTATAAGATATAACATTTTGTCTAAATTAAATCCCGGTCAATATGGATATATTACAGATTATAAATACGGGAAATTATCAGCAGGTTCCCATAAAGTTAAAATAGTTGTAGATGCGTTTAATAAAATTGCGGAATCAAATGAATCGGATAATATATATTCCAAAACAGTATCGGTACTTTTAAATAACAATCCCAAATTATTTGTTACTCCAACAAATTTATCGCTTTCACAATCATTAAGTCAATTGATTGCACAAAATGCTATTCCTTCGCATTATGACTCGACTTTAATAATTCATGCAATAGATGAAAATTATATTAAACGAAAATTTGTTGATAAAAACGGTGTAAAGGTAATGGAAATTATTGTGCCCGGAAAGCCTCCTATAAATTATCGAAATAAGCCGGCAAAAATTTCCGCAAGCGCTGTAATGCTGGACCATGTTCCGGCATATGATTGGTCGTTTGGATGTTCTGCTACCTCCGGTGCAATGATTGCAGGATACTATGACAATCATGGTTATATTAATATGTATACAGGGCCGACTAACAACGGATTGGCTCCAATGAATAACAGTGCTTGGGGAACTGTTGAAATTAATGGTGAGACTAGAAGTCAATGCCCTTTAAGCGCAACTCGTTTGGGAGTTGACGGAAGAACTACTAGAGGAAATGTGGATGATTATTGGGTAAAATATATGGATTGCGGTTCAGATCCGTATCAAACCAATGGCTGGACGCAACATGAATATGGAGATTGTACTGCAGATTTTATGAAAACAAGCCAACACAGTTTTCTAAACTGCGATGGAGGTACCACGTTTTGGTTCGGTATTTACGGAAATAAATACATTTCCACAATTGAAAAGGATGGATGTTACGGGCTTAAACAATTTTTCGAATCCAGAGGATATGCAGTTGACACGTATTATAATCAATTAATTTATGGATATAATAACAATACCCAGGGGTTTACGTTTACAGATTTTCAAAATGAAATAGATGCTGGAAGACCTGTCTTAATTAATGTTGTGGGGCACACTATGCTGGGAGTCGGATATGATGCATCTAATTATAAGATTTACATTCATGATACATGGGATTATCTTGTTCATGAAATGAACTGGGGAGGCACCTATTCTGATTTGAACCTTCAGCATTATGGAGTTGGTGTTTTTCATCTTGCGCCGCTTGGACAGCAGAATGTATTCACCCTACAAAATTTCGGTAATGCAAATCTTACTATCAGCTCCTTAACATCTAATAAAAACTGGTTATCAACTTCCGGTTACATTTCCACACCTCTCACAATTACTGCAGGCGGAAGCAAGCAGGTAACAGTTAATGTAGATTGGAACCAAATTCAAACTTCTACAGATAATGGCATAATTACAATTTCTTCCAATGATCCTGCCCAATCTCAAGTTACAGTTTCTGTTGTTGTTAATAAGGATGCCCAGGCTGTTCTGGTTGTTTCCCCTGATACTACAAATGTTTCATCAAATAGCGGAACAACCACATTCGATGTTTCAAATACCGGTAGCGGAACAATGAACTGGACTGCTTCGGTTACCGGCGGTTCGTCATGGCTGTCAATAATTGCAGGAGCTAGCGGGACTAATGCCGGAACAATAACAGCTTCCTATATATCTAATACTACTGCTTCTTCCAGAACAGGAACAATTCAAGTAACTGCAGCCGGTGCAACAGGCAGCCCTAAAAATGTATCTGTAATTCAGGAGGGTGTATTAGCGCCGGTATTAAGCGTTACCCCGGATTATAGGGAAGTCGGTTCTTCGTCCGGTTCAACTACATTTGATGTTAGCAACACCGGCAGCGGTACAATGAACTGGACTGCCGTATCAAACAGCAGTTGGATAACTATAACAAGCGGAGCCAGCGGAACAAACAACGGAACAATAAATATAAACTATTCCGAAAATACGGGTGTCTTCAGGACAGGGACAATAACAGTAACTGCAGCCGGTGCAACCGGAAACCCTAAGAATGTTGAAGTAAGGCAATCCGGGCAAACGCATTTCCAAACTGTATGGACGGGAAGTCCGTATCAGGCAATGAATATGTTTTTAGAATCCGCTACATTAGAGGGTAATCAACTTGCCGCCGGAGACGAGATAGGAATATATGACGGCAGTTTGTGTGTCGGTGCCGTAAAACTTACCGGGGCGGTCGTTCCTTATGTAGAAATAAAAACCTCCGCAGACAATCCTGTGACCACGGATTTGGACGGATTTACGAGCGGACATAATATTTTATATAAATTATGGAAGAAAAGTGCTCAACAGGAAATGAGCAGTGTTACGGCAACATATAATCCTTCGACACCCGTACCTACGTTTACTTTCCTAGGCACAGCTTATGTAAATTTGGCTTTTCAAACAAGTATTCAACATAACGTTCAGATACCGGTAAATACATGGTACCTGTTCTCATCTTATGTTATTCCTGCAAATAATTCTATGGAAACTCTACTGCAGCCGTTAATAACTAATATAGTTAAAGTTCAGGATGAAGACGGAAATGCAATATTGAAATTTCCAAACGGTCAATGGCATTACGGATTTACAACATTGTCATCAACGGAAGGATATTATATTTATGTGAATCAAGCATCAACATTATCTTTAATTGGACAACCAATTAATTTACCGTTTAGTATTCCTTTATATTCTTCAAAATGGAATATTATTAGTTGGCCTTCACAGAATCAGCAAAATGCTTTAAATACAGTTAATTCTTTAATAACCCAAAATAAACTAAACAAAGTACAGGATTACCAGGGCAATTCAATTGTCAGGTTTCCTAACGGTACATGGAATAATAGTATAGGAAATTTCAAACCGGGAGAAGGTTATTATGTAAATGTATCCAGTGATGTTAGTCTAACGATTTCGCAAAACCCGACTAAGATTGCATCAAAACTAATTGAGAAAAGAGAACTTTCATTTTATAAAGAATATTCTAACGATAAAAAATATATGCCTATGAATATTTTCATTCTCGATCTGGATGAAAGTATTTCGGAAGTAGCAGCGTTTAACTATAAAGGACAATGTTTCGGTGTAGCAGCAGCAATTATCGATACTTCATCAGTCGGTAGATTTGCGGAAGTAGTAGTTACAATGGATGATCCTTTAACCGAAGCTGTTGATGGGTTTGCGAAAGGTGAAAAAATATATCTAAAAGCTTGGGACGGTATAAAAGAACTTCAACTTAATTCCCACGTTAACAAAGGAGGTAATTTAACTTTTGAAAGCCGAGGAACATCATTCTTATACTTTAATAAATTAAGTGAAGAAAATTCTATACCTACAGATTACATGGTAATAAGAAATTATCCCAATCCGTTTAATCCGAGTACAACAATAATTATTAATCTGCCGGAAGAAGAAGTAATTTCTCTAGTAATTTATAATACGCTGGGTGAGGAAGTAGATAAGATCGTTTATAACCAGGCCAAATCCCCTGGCATTTATAAATTTATTTGGAATGCTCAAAGAAGGCCGAGCGGTGTTTATATCTGTGTACTGCGGACAAATAGTAAATCGATTTATAATAAAATGATGTTAATGAAGTAAGGAAGGGAGATTACTAAAATGGGAACATATAAATATGTAATTGTATTGTTTATAAGTGTGCTATTCATAAAAACTATATCGGCGCAGGATCATTTTATTAAAATATGGAGCGGCAGCCCATATCAGGCCATGAATATATTTCTTGAGTCTGCAACCCTGGATGGGAATCAATTATCTGCCGGTGATGAAATTGGTATATTTGACGGCAGTATTTGTGTAGGAGCAATAAAGTTGAACGGGCCGGTTCCGAGTTACGCTGAAATAAAAACATCGGCAGATAATCCGATTACTACCGAAGCAGACGGTTTCACTTCCGGTCACAGCATAGTATATAAATTATGGGATTCCGATACTCAGCAAGAAATTGACAATGTAATAGTTAATTATGATCAGACATCGCCGGATTCTTCATTTACTCCTTTGGGAACTGCTTTTGTTAAATTATCTTTTCAAACAAATCAAAACTCCGAAAGTCATTTTACATGTGCCTGGAGCGGAAGTCCTTACCAGGCGATGAACATATTTTTGGAATCGGCGACATTCAATGAGGGTCAATTATCTAGTGGAGATGAGATCGGAGTATTTGACGGTAGTATTTGTGTCGGAATAATTAAGCTTTCAGGTCCGGTTGCAGGCTACCCGGAAATTAAGACATCTACGGATGATCCGTTAACGACTGAAATAGATGGGTTTACAAGCGGTCACAATATCGTGTATAAATTATGGAAACACGATCTTAATACTGAAATAGTTAATGTTACAATTACATATAACCCCGAATCTCCGATACCTTCATTTACTTCGCTTGGAACAGCATTTGTTAATCTAAATTTTATAGCAAAACCGTATGCAATAACTGAATTGGCGGATAATATAACAAGCAATTCTTCACGAATAAACGGAAGCATAAATCCAAACGGCACAGACTTGTCTTATCTTTTTCAATTCGGAACTACTACTAATTATGAGTATTCAACAACAGCTAAAAGTGCCGGAAACGGAAATACCTTAATACCTTTTTACGAAACGATTACCGGCTTATCGTATAAAACTAAATATTATTACAGGATAATAGCCTTTAATAATATCGATACGGTGTATGGTATGGATTCAACATTTACTACGAAGGATACTTCGTTTAATCTGCAAATTTCTTCTGAAGGTAACGGTAATAGCCATATTAAAATAAATGAAGTTAAATATCAGCTTCCTTATACTAATAATCATAATAGCGGGGTAGAAATGGCTATTTATGTTGTTCCGGATTCGAATTGTAAATTTATCCATTGGAAAGGAGATACAAGTTGTATTTCAAATCCTATCTATATTAAAATGTACAAGGACAGAAATTTAATAATTGTTGATTCCATTGTTACAGATATTGCAAATGGAAATTTCCTTCCATCAAACTTTGTGTTATCACAAAATTATCCCAATCCTTTCAATCCAACGACGACAATAAACTACTCTGTTCCTAGTCTAAGCTTCGTTACAATGAAAGTTTATAATATTTTGGGAAATGAAGTAGCTGTCTTGGTTAATGAAGAAAAACATGCAGGTAATTACAGTATACAATTTTCAGTAAGCAATAGTCAAATGACGAGCGGTATTTATTTTTACAGGATGCAGGCTGGAAGTTTTATAAAAACTAAAAAATTAATTTTGCTGAAATAAGGAAAATATTCCGGCAAGTTGAAACAGATGGAGATTGCTTTTTGTTGAAGGACAACAGGAAGCAGCCTAATAAAAAAAGTAAATGGAGGATTAAAAAATGAAAAAAATCTTGTTCTTTTTAATTATTGTAGCATACACTAATTCATTTTCGCAATGGGCAAAAAGTATTGGCGGAACTGATTATGATAATAGCTTTTCCATAGCAGTTGACGGAAACGGGAATGTTTACCTGACGGGATTTTTTGAGGGGACTGCAGATTTTGATCCTTCAGACGGAACAACAAATTTAACAAGCCTCGGTAAGGAAGATATCTTTTTAGCAAAATACGATGAAAGCGGTAATCTGCAATGGGCAGAAAGTGTAGGAGGAACCGAATCTGATGTCGCTTATTCCATAGCAGTTGATAAAAGCGGAAATGTTTTTCTAACAGGATTTTTTGAAAAAACAGCAGATTTTGATCCTTCGGACGGTACAACAAATCTAACGAGTGCCGGTAATCACGATATCTTTATAGCAAAATACAACGCAAACGGTGCACTTCAATGGGCAAAAAGTGTTGGTGGAAATGGTTCTGATATTGGAAAATCCATGGCAGTAGACGTAAACGGAAATACTTACTTGACAGGATACTTTACCGGCACAGTAGATTTTGACCCTACCGGTGGAGTATCAAATCTAACAAGTCAGGGAATTGTTGATATCTTTTTGGCGAAATACGATTCAGGTGGTACATTTCAATGGGCAAAAAGTGCCGGCGGAATAGATTATGATCAGGCTTATTCCGTGGCAGTTGACGGCAGAGGTGAAAATGTTTACATAACAGGTTGTTTCACCGGTACGGCAGACTTTAATCCTACAGGCACAACAACAAATTTAACAAGTGCCGGAAGTGTTGATATCTTTTTTGCAAAATACGATTCAAGCGGTTCACTTAAATGGGCAAAAAGCGCCGGTGGAACGAGCTCTGATGAGGGGTATTCCATTGCAGTAGACGGAAGCGGAAATGTTTACTTGACAGGATATTTCAACGGCACAGCAGATTTTGATCCTTCAGGCGGAACAACAAATCTAACAAGCGCAGGTGGCGACGATATCTTTTTTGCAAAATACGATTCAAGCGGTACAATACAATGGTCAAAAAGTGCCGGTGGGATAGAATATGACGATGGTTTAGCTATAACAATTGATGCAGGCGGGAATGTTTACCTGACGGGATATTTCGGAGGTACAGCAGATTTTGATCCTACGGAAGGGATAACAAATCTTACAAGCTCCGGGGGCGTTGATGCCTTTTTTGCAAAATACGATTCGAGCGGTACACTTCAATGGTCAAAAAGTGCCGGCGGAACAGGTATCGATCAAGGCCATTCCATAACAGTTGACATTAACGGTAATGTTTTCCTAACAGGATGTTATAATGATATAGCAGATTTTGATCCTTCAAACGGAATTACAAATCTAACAAGCACAGGTGATAATGAAATCTTTTTTGCAAAATATAATGCATCTAACGGCCTGCTGCCTGTGGAATTATCTTCATTTACTCCACCTGCAGTGTTTTCTTTAAGCCAGAATTATCCTAATCCTTTTAATCCTAATACAATAATAAGGTATTCAATTCCAATCCCGAGTTATGTTACGCTAAAAGTTTATGATATTCTAGGTAAGGAAATCAAAACATTACTTAATGAATATAAAAATGCGGGGACTCATGAAATAGAATTTGATGCAAGTAATTTTCCTAGTGGTATTTATTTTTATAGGATGCAGGCAGGAAGTTTTACGAAGACTAATAAATTAGTTTTGCTTCGTTAGGATTTAGTAAGAACTGAATAGTTACATCATTAGCTATAAAATATTTTAAAGTGAAAAGAATACCGAAAGATAAAATAAATGAAAAAATTATTTTTGCTTATTGTTACTGTAGTAATGCTTATAAATTCAATTTCTGCACAAAGCGGGTGGAAGTGGCAGCACCCGCTTCCGCAAGGGAACGCTTTATACAGTATAAGTATGGTGACAAACCGCGGATGGGCGGTAGGTCCTCTCGGTACTGCAATCCGTACAACCAATGCCGGAGTAAGCTGGGAGAAAGTTGAGCTCGGTACTACTGAAAATTTGAACTGTGTGTTTATGCACAGTGAAACGCAGATATTCATCGCCGGTGATAACGGTTTGATTCTTTACTTATACGACGACGGCACAAACGTGGATGTTACAAGGCAGGAAAGTAATACAAATGTCAATCTTCGTTCGATTACTTCTCATATAAACGGTTGCCAATGGGCGGCAGGTGACAGCGGCACAGTTTTAAGATCTACAGACATGGGTGCATCCTGGATAAAGCTAGGTCCTCATTATGACAATAATCTTTATTCAATTCATAATATAGAATGCACCACAGCATATGCTGCAGGATTAAACGGGTATATTATGTACACAACCGATTGGGGAATATCCTGGACAGTATCCATACCCACTACAAAACATCTTCTATCTATAGATATCGGAACATTCGAATATGTTCGTGCAGTTGGAAATTTAGGCACCATCCTGCTTTCCACCGATCATGGGAAAACATGGACTGCTGAAAATTCGGGTACAAATTCACATTTGAATGATATTCTTAATATTGGTTCGGCAAGAGCATACGCCGCAGGAACGGATGGTGTTATACTCGAAACTACGGATACAGGCGAGCCATGGATTCAAAGAAACTCCGGTACCGATGCAACATTGTATGATGCAGAAGATCAATGGAACTATGATCATATTTGGGTTACAGGTGAAGACGGAATTATTCTAAAAAATTCAGGAACAGGAACCGATTTTAAAATTCAAAACGAAGGGACAAGATTATGGCTGGGAGCCGTGAAATTTATTGACGAAAATAACGGATGGGCTGTAGGAGGTGATATGTTTGGAGGAACAAATGCGGGAATAATTCTAAGCACAACTAACGGCGGCCTTACCTGGAATGAGCGTAATACGGCAATACACCTCAATGCAGTTGATTTTGCGAACGGACTCAACGGTTGGGCTGTTGGTGAAGATGGTATAATTAGGCATACGCACAACGGCGAAAGTTGGGGTACTCAAACGAGTCCGGTTAATTCCGACTTGAATGCAGTATGTTTTATAGATGAAAATACCGGCTGGGCTGCGGGAGATTACGGTAAAATTATTCATACAACAAACGGCGGAACAGATTGGGTGGTGCAATCAAATCCAATGGAAAGCAAGTATGGTAATTTGTGGGGGATCCGATTTGTCAACGAAACAAACGGGTATGCCGTGGGAGAATTTTCAACTATTCTTTATACTACGAACAGTGGAGAAACCTGGCTTGAACAGAATGCAAATGCTTCACAAAATTTCCTGTTTACATCGGTTTATTTTATTAACAAAACACACGGTTGGATAACGTCAAACGGAGGAAGAATTTTTTTAACAACGGACGGCGGCGACAACTGGGAGCAGCTTGATATAGAGGATTTAATGGGTGTAGGTTTGGAATCGGTCTATTTTACGGATCAAAATAACGGCTGGGCGGTTGGTGTTAAAGGAACTGTAATGCACAGTACGGACGGAGGTTATACGTGGAACCGACAATACAGCGGGGTTGCATACAATACTTTGGTAGCTGTATGTTTTATCGATACTGCAACCGGTTGGGCGGTAGGTGAAGGCGGGGCAATTATTCGTACAACAAACGGTGGAGGCATAATTGAATCGGCACCTGAGACTTCAAAACGGACATTTCCCGAAGATTTTACTTTATATCAAAACTTTCCCAATCCTTTCAATCCTATTACAAGAATAACTTGGCAGTCACCTGTAGGCAGCTGGCAAACTTTGAAAGTATATGATATCCTTGGAAGAGAAATTTCTATTTTGGTAAATGAATACAAACCCGCAGGAAAATACCAAGTGGAGTTTGATGCTTCCAACCTTCCATGCGGAGTTTATTTCTATAGAATGCAGGCAGGAAACTTTTCAGCTACAAAGAAATTAATAATTTTGAAATAAGCCGGTATGGTTGTCAATTTTATACAAACATGAATAAAATATTATACATATACATTTCAAATACTTAAAATAATTTAGTTATTTGTTGTTTAATCATGGCATTTTAATTGATTTGGAAATAACAATTTCAACTTAATAAAAATTAAAATGCTTCAATTAAACAGGAATATTTCAACTTATTTTGCCGTAATAGTATTAATATTTATAATCGGCGGCTGTACGGCTTCTTATTATAAACTCCAATCGGAAGATAAAGATATTGACTATTATAAAGGCCGCGAAGTTGCATACAGGGAAAATGATTCGTTCAATTCTTCAGTTTCGTTTGAAGACCAGGAAGGGAAGAATTTTGTTTTTTATGTAACTATAGAAAATATTTCCGATACCCCGGTAACAGTAAACCCGGTTGAATTTTATGCCGATCAATTGGACATAAACAAAATTATGCTTGATGCTAAAACCGGGAATAGATTTTATGCAATCGATCCTGCAAAGCATCTTGAATCTTTAACGCTGTCACTTAAGAATAGAGAAAATTGGCATAATGCTGTTTCAGGAATTAATCTGACTTTTGCTCTTGTTAGTGTTGCTGCCGATTTGGCAAATGATAAAAACCGTGATAAGCTTTCTGATGTTGGTAATGATATAGCAAACTGGGCGGACAATCAAAATGCCGAAGAGAATAGTTATGCAATTGACAGAAACAAGTATAAATCCCGGATTGACTTCTGGAAAAACGGTGTTCTAAGAAAAACAACTTTATATAAAAACAATAGAGAAGAGGGCTATGTTTTTATTCCTTTTAATCCGGGTGCAAAATATATCAGACTAGTAATTTCCGCAGCAGGACAAAAAGAAATATATATTTTCAAGAAGATTGAAATTAATTAAGTTTATGTGATTTGCATTAGTTGATTTAGGAAATTTTAAACCTTATCAAGAAATATGCGTCTAATAATATAAAAGATGTTGAAACGTTTTTATTATTGTATTTAGATAAGTGAATTATTGATGATATTTTTACTATAGATTTATTTAAGAAGGGAGTAAAAAAATTATGAGGAAATTTAATATACTTTTTATTTTAATATTATTTTTAATAACCGGAATTTGTACTGCACAATCTGTAAATGAAGATAATAATCAGAATGTACCGGCTCAGTATAAACTTTATCAAAACTATCCCAATCCGTTTAATCCTACTACGGAAATTAAATATTCGTTGCCCAAAACTAGTTTCGTTTCCTTAAAAGTTTTTAATTCTTTAGGGAATGAGGTGACTACTCTTGTCAATGAAGTAGAACCTGCAGGCTATTATAAGGTGGTTTTTAACGGGAAAGATCTTTCAAGCGGAATTTACTACCTTCAACTAAAAGCGAATGACTTTCTTAAAGTTAAAAAAATGATATTGATCAAATAAGGGAAGTTCAAGTTAAAGATTAAGATGACCTTTTTAGAGATGCACAATCCTACAAATCCCACTTGTCTTCTCCGAAGCAAAAGGAGACACAATCGATAGTAATGAATATATTTTAAAAAATTAAAAATACATTTTTAGCAAATATGGATAGAACTTAGTGAATTTAGAATAATTGAGATTCGTCTCATCAGGCATTGTATTCATTTTAAATAAATATGCAATATGGAATTAAAATATTCAATATCTTAAATTAACATATAGTTTGTTAATTTTTTCCGGCGTTAATGAAAAAATCTGTTACAATATTTATACTGCTTCTCTTTATTGTTAACATTGCGGGTTATTACATCCCTTTTTTCCTGATTCGCTCCTATATTAGGAATGAGATGAATAATCAAATTAAAAATAATATCAATTTACAATCCATTTTAACATTAACTTTCCCTTTAAAAGATAAGCCCGCCGGTTTCGTCTGGATTAGAAAACAAAAGGAATTTCAATATAACAATGAAATGTATGATATTGTTAAAACGGAAAATTCAAAGGATAAAATAACTTATTACTGCCTGAAAGATAATGATGAGAAAAATCTGAATGATATATTTTATATATTAATAGAAAAAAACCATACTGATAACGGAAAACGAAAGTATAATTACAAGAATGAACTGAGTAAATATACTCTGTCATCTAATTCACTATTACTCAATGCGAATAATCCCGCATTACAAAATGTAATTGTTACATATTTTTATAAAAGACCTTTCATTAAAATAAACTTACCGCCTCCCAAATTCTCCTAACCTGTCTTATTATAATTATTAGTTTTTATGGATGTTTAAAATTCCAGGAAGTAAGATTAATTCAAAATTATGGTTCCCATTAAACTTTAAACTGAATAATAGGGTCCATAGGGATCCGCATTCCGTTATGTTGATATAAATTCTTAGAACTATTCTTGTCGGAATTATTCACTTCGGGCATTTTATATTTTTGGAAAAATACTTAACGAGCATCCATTATTATAATTCAAGAAGAGCTAAAAGATTTTTGGAAAGGAATAAATTAATGAGAAAGAATTTATTGATATTATCTACATTTCTCCTTATTTCGTCTTTAGTCGTAAAGGCGCAGGAAACCGTTAAGGGGAGCGTATTTGATAGTCAAACTCAGCAGCCTGTGCAGAATGCAACTGTTGTAATTAAAGGAACAAACATATACACTACAACAAACGAGTATGGTAAGTTTGTAATCCGTTATTCCAAAATTATAAAAATACTTACTGTAAAACGTATCGGTTATAAAACAAAATCTGTTGTTGTTAATAATTATAAACAACCGTTGTCGATCATGCTGTCGCCTACGCCGGTGCAGTTATCGGGAGTAGAAGTTATTGGCAGCACGCAGCTTTTAAGAGCGCAGCCGGTAAGCATGCTTACAAAAAAAGATCTTGCACGGTTCAGCGGACTTTCACTTGTTAACT
>JBJKQP010000135.1:0-3484 GCA_046705105.1 Ignavibacteriaceae bacterium
GTAGAAGCAATGAACCGTACGTTAACCGAAATTGCAGTGGTTGAACCGACAGGTGTATATTCCTTTTCCTGCAGAAGCCGCAGCAGTTTAACCTGTAATTGAAGAGGTATTTCGCTTATTTCGTCGAGGAAAAGGGTTCCTCCGTCTGCGGCTTTAACCAAGCCTTCCTTATCTGTAATTGCTCCGGTAAAAGCCCCTCTTTTATGTCCGAAAAGTTCGCTTTCAATTAAGTTTTCCGTTATGGTCCCGCAATTTACCGCAATTAAAGGTTTGCTTTTTCTTTTACTGTTATAATGAAGAGCCCGTGCAACAAGTTCTTTTCCGGTTCCGCTTCTTCCGGTAATCAATACCGTTGTGTCGGTTTCCGCTACAGTTTGAATTATGTCGTATATTTTTTTTATTGCCGAACTTTTGCCGACAATTTTTTCAAAATCAAAATTACGTTGAACTTCCTTTCTCAGTATCCTGTTTTCCAGTAAAAGATTCTTAACTTCAAATAACTTTTTTATTTTTATAAGCAACTCGTCGAATTCGATAGGCTTAAGAAGATAATCGCTGGCACCGTTACGCAGTGCACATATTGCCGTATCCAGGGAACCGAAAGCTGTAATAATTATTACGGAAGTTTGGATATTCAGTTTTTTAACTTCATCAAGTAGTTCAATGCCTTTCATTTCCGGCATTTCAAGGTCTGTAATTACCAAGTCAAATGTTTCTTCAAGAAGCTTGTTATAAGCAGCTAATCCGTTTTCTGCTTCCTGTACATAGTAACCTTCTTTTTTCAAAACAAATGTTAATGATTCCCGTATTATCTCTTCATCATCTACTACAAGTATTCTTTCTGACATTTTTCTCTATCCTTATTTTAAGGTTGAATTGGCAAAGTTATTGTAAAGGTAGTACCTTTTTTCAATGTGCTTTCTACTTTTATATCTCCTTGAAAGCTCTTGATAATACCGTAGCTTACCCACAAACCCAAGCCTGTTCCTTTTCCTTCCTTTTTTGTTGTATAAAATGGTTCAAAGACTTTTGTTAGGTTTTCTTCCGGTATACCTTTCCCTGTATCGTTAAATATTATAGTTACATAATCTTCATCTATATCGGATTCAACTGAAATTTTTTTAATCTTATTCGGTTCATTTTCGGCTATTGCATCTACGGCATTAATCAATATATTTACAAATATCTGCTGTATTTGATCCGATATAAGCGGCAGTAGCGGAATTTTTTTATTTAAGTCCAGGTCGAATATAATGTCCTTAGCTTTTGCTCCAACTTTTATAATTTCAACAGCTTCAACAATATTCTCGTTTATGTCTGTTAATTGAAGTTCATAATTTGAAGGCCTGGAAAAATCAACCAGGTCTCTAATAATTTTTGAAATTCTTGTAACCTGGTTTTTTATCAATTCAAGTTTTTCTTTTGCAAATTCATCTTTGGTAGAACGTTGAACCACCTGCACTAAAGCAGATATAGATGCAAGCGGGTTGCCGACTTCGTGTGCAACTCCTGCTGCAAGTGTGCCTATGCTTTCCATCTTTTGAGTATGAATAAGCTGTTTTTCAAGAAGCTTTTTTTCGGAAAGGTCGCGGTGAATTCCAAAATAACCGGTTACTTTCCCTTCTTGATCCAGAATAGGTGAAATTAAAAGCTGGGTATAAAAAGGTTCCCCGTTCTTTCTCTTGTTTTCTACTTCGCCTACCCAAACTTTACCGTTGGAAATAGTATTCCACATTTTAGACCAAAACTTTTTAGAATGTTTACCGCTGCTGAATATATTAGGATTTTTACCAATAAGTTCTTCCTTGCTGTAACCACTTGCTTCTATAAATGCGGGATTAACATAAACCATTTTACCTTGAAGATCTGCTATTTGCACGGGGTTCACGGTATTTTGAGCAACATAGTAAAAACGCATTAAATCTATTTCTCTTAATCGTGCATCCGTAATATCTCTAGCAATTATAAAAACCTGACATTCCGTTTTGTTTTCTATATTTAACGGGTAAGGTATCATAAACAAGTTTATATCAAATATTTTTGGACCGGATTTAAATTTTGTGAACAGGTTTTTACTGCCTGAATCTTCAATACAGTTTGTTAAAACAATTTTTGTCTTGGTAACAAAAGTCGGTTCGACAAGATCAAAAAAGTTTTGCCCTATTAAATTTCCGTTGTTGAATTTTAGAGTATTGTAAACTGCTTTATTCAAATTTAATATCTCTCCCGTAACAGATAATACAAAACACATGTCTTCAAAATTTTCAAAAAGATCAAAGTCGAAATTGAATTTATTATTCATTTCCATATGCCGATTGTTAAGCTAAAAAAATTTCAATATACAAAGATAAAAAAAACAGTAATCTATTACTCAAAAGATTACAAACCGGCATAGTTATTATAATTTCCGGTGGAAGAATTAAATTAACAATTTCTTCTTGTACGCGCTCCCGGAAAAAGTTGCAATTATGCATATAAAATAATGCCAAAATTAGGTGAGTTTTTTTCTACTTAACTAGTCAGAATTAATGAAGTAATATGCGTTCTTCATCACATTTTACCTAATTATAATAAAAGCGGCTTATCTATATTCTTCTCAATTGCAAGAAATCCATTTTATTTGCTTCCAAGTGCTGAGAAAAAATTAATTGTTCTATTTATATATTCAAGATTTTTTTAATTAAAAAATTCATTTTTGAATCTTTTTTATTTTGAGTAGTTTGGAATGAAGATTGTATATTAATAATGATTTTTTATATGTGATAAACTAAAAAGTTGTTACAAAAAAAAGTTTAGTTTATTAACTAAAGATTTTGTAAATTAACAAAGAAAAATTAGTTCTTAACAGAGACTGGAATTTATTTATATAAAAGAAGAAATTTTGCCTCTCTTCTTTAAGCCCACCTTGGGGCATAGTGAATTTTGATCCGCACGTAGACCACTATGCCCCAAATGTTTTTAAACCCAATTATCTTTTCGGGTTGCAATTTTAGCAGTAAAATGAAAATTGTGATGAAAAACCAAAATCCGATAGTTAATGCATTTCTATTTATTCAAAAACTTACTTATGATTTTAGTCAACTGCTCAAACTCTATTAGAAATGCATCATGGCCGTAAATCGAATTGATTTCTTTGTATTCCGATTTTGGAATCATTGAGGAAATACTTATTTGTTCATGGGCGGGATACAAAATATCGGTAGAGATGCCGATGTTTAGGACTCTTGCTTTAATACTTCCTAATGCGTCTTTAATCGTTCCCCTGCCGTAACTAACATCATGCACGTCCATAGTATTTGAAATATAAAGGTAGGTATTTGCATCGAAGCGGTTAACTAATTTTTTACCCTGGTATGTAAGATAATTTTCAACCTGAAACGTATCTCTTTTACCAAATATATTTTTCTTATCTTTTGTAAATTCTCTACCGAATTTTTTATCGAATGAAAGATCACTTCTGTAACTAATCATTGCAACTTTTCTT
>JBJKQP010000136.1:0-34118 GCA_046705105.1 Ignavibacteriaceae bacterium
GCTGCCAATTAATACCGGAAGTTATATCCTGCATAGTTTGTTTACCAAACGCTTCCATTTGGTTTTCTTGAGCAGTTTTTTCATCCGACCTTGAGAGATCATCACCGATCAAACCGATAAAATTTAATTTATCGTTATTCCCGAAATTATAATCTACATTCCATTGGTAATCCGAGTAACGCGGCGCTATACTTGTACCGATATCAATAGCCTTTATCAGCAAATCAAGATAGCTCCTTCGTAAAGAAATTATATAAGAACCGTTTCCGGGAAGAGGTCCCTCAATAACTCCGCCGAAACCTGCAAAATCCAGATTTGCCTGCCCTAAAAATTCATCTTTATTACCGTCTCTAAAATCAATATTAACAACCGATGAAAGCTTGCCGCCGTAGTTAGACGGGAATCCGCCAGCACTAAAGTTAATATCCTTAACAAGATCAACATTAACCATTCCGATTGGTCCGCCTGTAGAACCCTGCATCGGATAATGATTTATGTTGGGTACTTCAATGTTATTTATGAAAAATGCATTCTCGGAAGGACTGCCGCCTCGGACAATTAAACTGTTGCTTTGATCGTTGACTTTTGCAAGCGCCGGCAGACTTAACAAGATTCTGCTTACATCTCCCGCAGCGCCCGGCGCACGCCTGATTTCTTCGCTTGAAAAGCTTGTAAGGCTTAACGGCTGAATATCTTTGTCGTCAAAGTAACCTCCCGTTACAACAACGGAGTTTAATTCATACCCAGACGGATTCAAACTTTCTTCTAAGAATAAGGACCTGCCCGGCTTAACTATTACATCGGTTATAACCTTTGTTTCGTATCCTATGTAGCTTAATCTAATTGAATAAGAACCTGCAGTAATATTTTCAATTTTAAAATAACCTTTTTCGTCTGTAGAGGCTCCCATTGTGGTATTCATTATTAGAATATTTGCCCCGGCTAACGCAAGCTTGTTTTCCGCATCGGTTATTTGTCCTTTAATAACTCCTTTCTCCTGAGAGTAAATCCTTATGCTGGTTAATATTAAAAATAATTGAAGAACTAGAGTAACTTTCGACATATTAATACTTTGCATTTTTTCTCTGTTTTTTCGGAATGAAATTCAAAAAGAAGTGCAAATATGCCGGCAGGAAGTTTTACAAGCGCTTAATCCGGTAGGTTTGGACTAATAATAAAACACTTTTAATTTATTCCCTCTATCCCGTTTTTATAAACATTAACGAGTTTAAATTTTTTATCCAAATCAAGTGTATCATTCCACATTCTAGATAAAGTTAAATAAAGTTCTTTTTGTTTCATATTACCTAATTTTATATGAATAACTTTAGGAGGAGGATTTTTTAGAATAATCTTTTTAGAAAAATCGCTATCCTTAGTTATTATTGTTAATTTATTTTCTATTGCATAGTTCCATACTTCTTCATCTGTCCATTCTTCATTTATATCTTTTAGGTGAATATATTTTTCATTATTCCATAATGAAAAATAATACGGCAGATTTACATCCACTAAAAATGTTGGCATTATGCCGCACCTTTAAAAGTATAATCCCTATTCATAATTTCTGCTGCAAATTTTAAACATGCATTAATATCTTCGACTTCTAAAAACGGATATGCTTGCAGGATATCTTCCTTTGTATCACCGGCACCTAAAAATTCAAGTATTGTAGCTACTGCAATCCTTTTACCTCTTATTGCAGGTTTACCGTTTAATAACTTATCATCAATAGTTATTCTTTCTGCTATGTACTCCATATTATCACCTTTTGGTATTTTTCTATTAAGTACTTTATTATAACTAAAAATTTAAACATCAAATATTGTAGAATCAATATAAATGTATTGACAAATAATGCTGTCGCTAATCTTTTTTAATTTGAGCTTTAGCACTATTTTCAGCTTTAAAAACAGTCCAAGGTTCGGTAGGACGGTCTTTTAATAATCCTTTCATCCAACTGAACTGCGGATGTTCTTCAAGGAATTTTTTTGCATAAAACGGTGCCCCGCAAGCGGCTCCCCACCTTGCTGCAAATGACATCTGCCTTGCCATTTTAGAATCAACTACCTTGCCGTCTAGAGTACCGCTTGGTGCGTATGGTTGATCCGGTCCGTAATATTGAGGATCAAGATTCCAATGTGCACAAAGAGTCCGGCTGCTCGGTTCATTTTTGTTTAAGTAAGTGTCATAATGATCAGCTTCAAATTTTTCCGCAAGTTTAATATTAATTTTACCTGCATACTTCTTCATTAACTGATGCCAGCGTATGCGCCGCGCTACAGAGGACAACTTGATATTTGTTTCGTTGCTTTTGGTTTCAAAACGTAAAATATTTAAATTCTCCGCAACGTTAGATCCCACGAAGTACCCGTCTTTCTTCTTTTCAAAACCAACATATTTTAATCCAAGCTCAAGGCGAGCAATTTCATTTGTATTTATATCGCCTAAAAGCCATGCGTTTGCATAACCGCCGTTGTTTCCTTTTTTCATCATGATGCACCATTCGTTAATTGAATTGGCATATTGGGTTGCGTGACGCATCCTGGAAAATTCGGGAACGCCCTTTGGGTTAAACGGATAAAAACCGGATATTGTTGTTTCCGAACCAACAAGCCCCGCATCGGTAATAAAGAAATCCGTACCGCTGTGAATAAAGCCTGCATTTGCCTGCATCAATATATGATGTCCCTTTTGCGGTGCAATATCAATTATATAATTACACATAGGATGCCAATAATCATCCATTGTATTATGTCCTAGAACAATACCGCCGTCTGCCGTCATGCTGCCTGTGGCAATAAAAGAACTGCATGATTCTTTCATTGGATCGGGAGAATTTATTTTTAATGAATCTTTAACCGAAGGCCACCAGTATGAAATTAATTCAATATAGCCGTTGTATGCAACAAGTTCATTTACATTTGTTGTATCGCCTGCCGCCATCATTCCTTCTTTAATACCCTTAATTTCTGAAATGTTTTCAGTATCAACTTTAGGTGTAAGTATCTTCCCGGCTTCCTTAACAAGCCACGACCAATTTATTCCGGTTTGGTATTTCCAACCTGCGCTTAATATACCGATAGATTCTTTTATTTCTTTTGCGAGAAGGTAACCGTGCTGGAATCCCCTTTCTTCCGGCGTACCCTCAATATGAACATAAACCCAGCCGTTTTTTTCATACTTGTTTGCTTTTGAAAGCCAGGCTTTTTGTTCTGCTGTAAGGTGACTAATTGTTTGTGCATTAAGAAGTACAGAGAAAAGAAAAATTATTAACAAAGAAAGTATAGAACGGTTATTCATAGAAACCTCCGTAAAAATAATATATACCCCGATGTTGAATTAGGATATTAATTTAATAGAAGAAGATCATTAATTTTAACCGACAACGAATAGATATGATAATCATAAAGATCATCGCGATAAGAATTTTCACAATTTTAATTTCCCTTATTTTGAACGGCATAAAACTATATTATTTAATAAATATAATCAAACGGATTAGAATTAAATGTTTATTCTGTGAATAAATATTTTACTGAAAAATTAGGAAATGAATAATTAAATTATTAGCATTAAGTAATTAACAATCAGCAAAGTCCTTGCAGATTTATTACTTAATTGATTTTTAATTTTTAGTATAACAATAAAATATAAAAGGGAACCTCAATTTGTCTACTCTAATCAAAAAATTTTCAGACAATTCATTTCTTGAATATGATACCGGCAAATTTGATGACTGGTGCATTTATTTAACCCGCCCGGATAAACCGAGATATGCCCCGCATGATATTGAATATTTTACTTTCCTGTCCGACCTTTCGAAAATTTATTCCGGGAAAACAATTTATGACGATTTTATAATTATTTATAATGCTGTCTCTAAAAAATTAAACCGGGAAATTCTTAACAAGATCTCTGCATTATCCGCCTTATATGGTAATAACAGTCTTTACTTTGATATATGGCTTACCACAATTTACGCCGGTATGGTTGCGGAAGAAAATAAACTTTTTACAAAACTGGGTAAAAGAGTAAAGCGACTCGGTATCCACCAGGTTCTAATTGAAGGCATTCCGCCCGGCACCGCATCCGATTTCAGCCGGGGAAAATCATGGGAAGTTATTGATGCTTTATGCTGGGAAAGAGGGTTTTAATTAATGTATAATTTAATATTCAATTATGAATTAGCAGTTCGTGTATTTCTCCTCGCTTTCCTCCGTTTGAGTTTATTGCTCTTTTTGCATTTACCCTTTTAATATTATAACCGGAGTAGAGTTTGTCAAAGTATTGATTCCCTTTATCAACATTCTTTAGGTCCGAATTGCTTAAAATAAAATAAATATTGTTCTCGGTCAGTTGATCGCAGAACGATTTTAATCTCTCTTGTTCATGGTCATCAAAATTATATCTTGAATATGAATTGAAAGAAGATGTGGAACTTATAGGTTTATACGGCGGATCAAGGTAATATAATGTTGCCGAATCATCTAGATAATCAATTGTGTTTTGATAATCCGTGTTTAGTACCTCCACTTTTTTCAACACTTCGCTGTCTGCTATTAATGTATCTTCATCAAAAATGTTGGGATTTTTATATTTACCGTAAGGAACGTTAAATTCACCTTTGCTGTTTTCCCTGTATAGCCCGTTATAGCATAATTTGTTCAGTAAAATTAATAACGATGCTTTTTTAATATCGTCTTCAGCAGGAGTTGTATCGTTATATTCCTCTCTTTTTGAATAATAAAAAATTGCCCTGTCTTCTTCATTAAGTGAGTAATATTCTTTTTTTAATAACTCCAGACTTTTTATCAAATACAAAGGCTTTTCTTTTATTACCTTGTAAACGTTTACCAGATTCTCGTTTATATCGTTAAGAATAATTTTATTCAGTCTACTATAAAATAGTCCGGAAACTTTAAACAATACCGCACAGCTGCCGGCAAATGGTTCTACGTAATTAAAATATTCGGCTTCTTTAATTTTATCCGGTATACAGCTTATTATGTTATCCAATAATTGAGTTTTACCGCCGGCCCATTTTAAAAAAGGTCTTGGATTTCCGATACTTGTTTTATTCGGGAATAATCCCGGATTTATTTCAATTCGTTTTTTCAAGTTTATTTATATTGTTTGTAACGAACATTAATAGATACTGTTTTATAATATAAAAAATCTTAAATTAAATTATAAGATTTATTTAACTAAACCCAACACTTTGCAACGCTTTAATTCTTGTCATTGATATTAGAATAATTAAACATCAAAATAATTCCTTTACTCCAATTACTAATGATCAAAATGAATTGTAGCTTATAATAATATACAGACAAGTTGGAACCGAAATAGAAACAACTATGCATTGCCTGTGGAGCAAAGGGCATGGTGCAGCTTTGCACTTTGCTCTCTGCGCTTTGTCAAGAATTTCCTTTTTCATATTACCCAGGATTTTATGATGAATATAATGTTTCCCGTTTTAATTTTTCATGTTGTTTACAAGGTGAGGTTTCGAATTTTTTATTACAACCGCACCCGACAAATTACTTATCCTTGAGTTTTTAATTGTTGCATTCGTACCATTCAAAAATTGAATGCCGGTTTCATTCTGCACAACGGCGCTATCTATAATAGAACCGGAGGATGCTTTCCCGTTGAAGACAATACTTCCCCACATTCCTTTCTCAACTGAGTTAAATATCACTGGATTTATCGAAGAACCTCGTGCATCGAGTCTTCCGTTAATAACAAGAGAAGAACCTTTGGTAAACAATAATTCTGCACCGGGCTTAATTGTAAGAGTAATCCCTGCATCAACAGTTACCGTATTGTTTAAATACCATTTCCCTTTACTTAAAACAGCATTTGAAGAAACCGTGTAATCGTCCGTATAAAAATCTGCGTAAGCTTTACCGTTAATCCACCTGATATTTTTTACTGCAAAACCGTCGGTAATATTACGTGCAAATTTTTCTTTTATATTTTTATTTATCAAATTGCTGTTGGGATTTGTATAAAAGGCAAAATCTTTTTTATGATTAGGAATATAAAATACTGCAGAGCTTCCTACATCCCGGCCATAGTACGGACCTTCAATTTCTTTTCCGTTCTTTGTCTTCCTAATTTCAAGGCTGTCGAATCCTGTAAGCGGATCAGTTATCCCGGTATTGTGAACGCTATCCGGAAACTCCCGCCATTTCCATTTACCGGACGCATCTTCAATGCTTATTATTTGCGGGTAACAAATTGACTGTGAAATATTATTGTCTCTTATATATCCGTTTTTTATTGCACGCCAGATAAGCACACCGCCGTACTTTTTATCAACCGGCCAAGTACGTTCCCACCTGCTTTTACCGGTATGGTAAGAAATATAAAACTCTTCTCCGGGATAAGCTCCGGGAATTTGTTTGGGAACATACTTGTATACTATACCGGTAGTTAACAAATCGTGCAATTGAAGAGTTGTATCTTTTGTAATTAAAACAGGTTTTAACCAATGTAGATATTCATCGCGAAAATAGGGATTATAAATTGAAGGGACATTTTTAAACCCGTGTGCGTATGCCATAACATCAAAAGAGCCGATTGAATAATGATTAAAATAATAGCTGCCTGCATGATCAATATCGGGAAAATTTCCAATGCTGTGTCCGAATTCATGAACAAGTACGGGTGAAATTTTATTGTAGATAATTTGCTGTGTTGCTTTGTTCCGCTTGTTGGATATTCTAATATCTCCAAAACCCGGTTTGTTCGAATGGTCATTCGAAATAAAATTCCCCGGAACGTTTAATCCTATTCCTCCTCTATCAAGAGGCCATAAAACTACAAGGAAAACGTAATCAACATACCCGTCATCATCCCCCGAGTTTGGAATACCGTCAGGCCCGTCGTTATCAAATTTTCCCAGATCATATTTTTTATCAACCGAATCCAGAACACTAGTTACAAAATGATAAGAAAGATTACCGTAAACCGTATTTGAAGTATGAAAGACATCATCGCCGATAAAAGGTCTGCTGCCGTTTGTTAAAACAGTTGAATTTATTTTCATTGCACCGTAAGAAGCAGTTTGAATAAAGCTGTTAATATAATTCCCGTAATCGGAATACCAGTACGGCAGGCTGTCTATATATGAGGTATATGCAGTATCCGGAGGTGATTTGAATGTACAATAAATAATAACGGCATTAAGGGTCTTCAGCCCGTGCGAATTTTCCGGGTGATTTACGCTCTGGCCGTTAACAGAATTTAAAATCGTCAGATATAAGAAAATGAAAATTATTGTTCGCATTGCCCTTTTTTTTATCCTCGGTACAATCAATCATTTGATCATTTTTTTCAACCTGTTAATTTCATCTCTTAACGATGCTGCCTTCTCAAATTCAAGGTCTTTTGCTGCTTGATGCATTTGTGTAGTTAACTGTTCAACCAAGTCTTTCTTTTGATCGGTATCCATGTATTTTAAAATCGGTTCGGCTACTTTTGTAAATGAGTAGTTTTCCTTTTCTTCTTTCTTCCTTACATCTGCAATAGAAGTAGATGAAAGTATTTCTTCCATAGTTTTATAAATTGTTTTCGGCTCAATATTATTTTCTTTATTATACTTCATCTGCAGGTCTCTGCGGCGGTTAGTCTCATCAATTGTCTTACGCATAGAGTCGGTTATTTTATCTGCATACATAATTACTTTTCCGTTAACATTACGTGCTGTCCGGCCGGCAGTCTGCATAAGCGATCTTTCACTTCGTAGAAAACCTTCCTTGTCGGCATCTATAATTGCAACAAGGGAAACTTCAGGCAAGTCCAATCCTTCTCTTAAAAGGTTCACTCCGACAAGTACATCAAAATCACCTATTCTTAAATCGCGAAGTATCTCAACTCTTTCAAGAGCATCAATATCACTGTGAATATACCTTACCTGGATTCCGATTTTATCAAGATAATCGGAAAGGTCTTCCGCCATTTTTTTTGTAAGAGTAGTTACCAGAACCCTCTCTTTTTTTGCTGATCTAATTCTTATTTCCCCGATAAGATCATCTATCTGTCCCTTAATCGGCCTTACTTCAATTTCAGGGTCCAATAAACCTGTAGGACGAATAATTTGTTCTACCACAACGCCATCGCTTTTTTCAAGTTCGTAATCACCGGGAGTCGCGCTAACAAAAATTACCTGGTTAAGCATCTTTTCAAATTCCGCAAACTTCATAGGACGGTTATCAAGTGCGGAAGGAAGTCTAAAACCGTGTTCTACCAAAGTTTCTTTCCGGGACCTATCGCCGTTATACATGGCTCTAAGCTGCGGAACCGTAACATGCGATTCATCAATTATAAGAAGAAAATCTTTCGGGAAATAATCAAAAAGATTGTAAGGCCGTGAACCGGGCTTTCTGCCGTCCATGTGTCTTGAATAATTTTCTATCCCGGAACAGTAACCAATCTCTTTCATCATTTCGATATCAAATTTTGTCCTTTGCTCAAGGCGCTGTGCCTCAAGGTATTTTTCTTCAGACCTGAAATATTTTAATCTTTCATCAAGTTCCTGTTCAATTGTGTAAATTGCTTTTTGTACATGATCTCTGTCGGATACAAAATACTTTGCCGGATAAATAGCAGCCGATTCAACTTCATTAAGAACTTCGCCGGTAATAGAATCAATTATAGAAATCTTTTCTATATCATCATCCCAAAATTCAATTCTAATTGCTTCTTCGTACTGGTATGCCGGAATTATTTCTACAACATCGCCGCGTGCCCTAAATACTCCGCGTGTAAACTCAATATCATTTCTTATATAATGAATGTCTATAAGTTTTCTCAGGAGCTTCTTCCTGGGTATTGTTTCTCCTTTTTTTAAAATGATAATCTGATCGGTAAATTCCTGTGGTGCACCGATACCATATATACAGCTTACACTTGCAACAACAATTACATCGTTTCTTCCTTCGATAAGGGATGTAGTTGCTTTAAGCCTCAGCCTGTCTATTTCTTCATTAACCGAAAAATCTTTTTCAATATAAAGATCGCTGGCAACAACGTAAGCCTCGGGCTGATAATAATCGTAATAACTTATAAAGAACTCAACGGCATTCTCAGGGAAGAATCCTTTAAACTCGGAATACAATTGGGCAGCGAGCGTTTTATTATGTGAGATGATTAAAGCAGGTTTGTTTATTTCCTGAATAACATTAGATATTGTAAAAGTTTTTCCGCTGCCTGTAACACCAAGAAGAGTCTGGAACCTATCTCCGTTCCTTACTCCTTTGATTAACTGTTCGATTGCCTGCGGCTGATCACCGGATGGCTTGTATCCGGATACTAATTTATACTGTCCCATAAAAACATCATTTCGCTTCTAAATTCTAAATTTAAATAAATAACTAATTTAAAATTGTAATTTAGTAAAATTTAACTCCGGTATTCAAGATAAATGAAGCGGGACAATTTAAGCCTAATTATTTTTACAGCCCGATATTTATTCCTAAATTTATTCCGTACCAGGAAGTTGTTAAACTATTCAATGTTTCCTGGAAACTAAATTCTCTTAACGTAAGCTCTAAGGAAAAGAACTCCGGGACCAGCTCATAATCCATTCCAATATATGGTGAATAGATAATGTTTCTTCCGTGAGCAGCAATTGAAGTAGATTTTTGTGTGAACATAACACCGACATCAAGACCAAAAAACGGTTTAAAACGGCTCTGCGGAACTTCAGTTAACAACCGCCCTCCTAACATTAAAGGTACTGCGTACAGGTAAGAACTAGTACGGTCTATATGAACTTCACTGCCATTTAAATTGTAAGATGTTTTATATGACCATTTTTCATATCCTGCCGAAACAGATATTGCAAAATGCGGATTAATCTTATAATTACCGTAAACAGTACCTCCATAACCGATATTAACTAAATTACCAAACAAACCCAATGGTCCCTGAAGTCCTCCGTTAATGCCTATATTTACCTGAGCACTGCTTTTCCCCAAAAGGGAAAGCGAAAATATTATAACAAATAATAAAAATGATTTTTTCAATTTGACAATTCTCTAAAAATGTTTTGCCCAAATTTTCTTATTAATACAGATAAATGTAGTAAAAATAATACTCTTGCATTTCTACTTTATGTCACATATTTAATTACAAATAAATTGATATGAATTGAATCATACGCTTTTTTCATCATTACTTAAAAATTTTTATCCATATTTATCAAAAATTTCGTTAATTAAGCTTAGAAAGATACTCTTTTGTAAAAATCCGTATAATATTAAAAGTAACCGGGGGACTTAATTCATTTTTACGGGTATCATTAATAAGATGGTTAGGAATAATAACAGAATACGAAAGTTGACCAAAGCCGGCATGACAGAATATGAGTCACCGGTAAAAGCAAATATGAAGAGAGCGTACTTTACGGCTCTCGGGCTTACAGGCTCCCGCGATAGGGCAATGGAAGTATCTGGCGGGAAGCGTTTTTAAGGATATATAAAAAATAGTTTATAATTACCGGGCTGCCGGATATGACAACCCGGTAATAAAAACAAACTTATTTTTATAATGCAGTTTCGTTAGAAAGAATTAATTTAGGTCTATAAATTAATGCGGTTGCAATTCCCAATATTATCATCTGTAGTATTCCATAAAGGAACCACTGCAAAGTTACGGAATGAGAAATAGGATAGATTACATATTGAGCGTACGCGGCAACAAAAGAAATAAAAAGCCCGACGTAAATTCCGTATCTGATTCCTTCCATTATTCCTCTTTCTTCATATCCTTTAACAAAAAAGAATACAAAGAAAAATGCCCACACAATATCAACAACATACATTAACCACATTATTGAGTTCATCTCCTCTATGGGCCTGAAAACTTTTGCCATGGCTTCGTATTCAGACATGAGAAGTACTCCGTGTAATATGTAGTTTAGTAATTCGAGCAAAACAAATACAACAACAAAAGCGATAAAGAACCTTTTTATATTCATATTAGCCTCCGCCTTTATTTAATAATATTTTAATGCTGAATTTGGTAGGATTTACCTGCTTAAGCTAAGCATAGGAAATTCAATTATCAACAAAATTTTTATACTTTTTTAAGAATACCTAATTTAAATTTCCGAGACCGTATTTTCATTCAACTATTTTTTCACCGGTTTTATTTACCAGCATTACACCTATTGTAATAATCAATCCGCTTATTATAATAAGCGGCGTTATTTTTTCATTTAGCACAAACCAGGCAACAATTACCGTAACAAACGGTTCAAAGTACAGAAAAGTTCCTACTTTAGCAGCTTCAAGATCTTTTAATGCCTGTGCCCACAAAACATATCCAACACCTGAACAAAATAATCCCAAGAATAAAATCGCTGCCCATACTTTACCGGAAAGATGAAAGATAGTAACAATTACCCGGTGGTTTATCGCAATAGGAGAAATTATTACAACTACCATAATAAAGAGAAAAAGAATAGTCATTAAGGGAGAATACTCCAGTGTTATTTTTTTATTTACAATGGAATATACACTCCACGTAAAGGCGCTGGCAAGTACAAGGAAATCTCCCTTGTCTTTAATAAAGCTTATCCCGGAAATATTACCTTTGCTTATAAGCAGTAATAATCCTAAAAACGCAATTATTATACCGGATATTTTTATAAACGTTAAATTTTCTTTGAATACCCAAAAACCTAATATCGCAATAAATACTGGTGAAATACCGATTATCCACCCTGTGTTTGTGGCGGTAGTATATTTTAATCCCGTTATTTGTATGTAAAGATGGATGGTTAAGATTACCGATAAAATTAAAATACTCCAAAAGTTTTTTAACCCTATTGAAAAACTTCTTTTGGTTGATACGGCAATTATAAGCAGGAAAAACACACCAAGTAAAAGACGAAGAAGGATAATTGTCTGCGGTGCTAATTCACTTAAAGCAATTTTGGTTGCAATAAATGAACTACCCCAAAAAATAACCGACAGAAGGGGTTTCCAGAACTTGAAGAGATTATTTTTCATTTAGTAAAAAATGATTCCTTTAAGCCGTCGGCTTACAAATATTTATTTGGATTTATCAGTCTTCTTTGCCGATGTATATTTTTCCAGTTCGTAATTAATAACTCTTTCCGGCATATCAAGTTTTACAATCTCAACTCCGGATTCGGTATAAAATTTCGTAGCAAGTGTATCGTGAAAATCTGAAAAAACAACTACGCGTACTATACCGGCAGCAATTAATGCCTTTGCACATGTAGTACATGACATGTTTGTTATATACGCCGTTGCTCCCTTAATATTTACACCGTGGATTGCTGCCTGAGTTAACGCATTTATTTCCGCATGGTTTGTTCTTACACAATGATTATCCACAACTAGACATCCGACATCATCGCAATGAGGGTGTCCGGGCAGGGAACCGTTATAACCTGTCGCAAGTACAAACCTGTCTTTTACAAATACACAACCGCAATGCATCCTTGGACACGTAGACCTTTCGGACGCCAGCATTGCAAGCTTTAAAAAATATTCATCCCAAGAAGGACGCTTTCTTTTTTCCATTCTACTCTTTTGATTTTTTTGAACGGAAAGATATTACAATAGCTTTTCTTAAGCAAAAAAACTTCATCACAACGCGCATCAATTTTAAATTCTTATTTAAGCTTTGCAGAATTGAGTATTTTGGTATACCGGTATAAGGTGTATCAATATACCATTATACCTTTTTCTTTTTGACCTTCTGTTTTAGATTACTAAAATTAAATCTTTAAAGAACTTGCCGTTACTTTAAACATCTCTTCATAATCAACAATAAAATTATCAAGAGCATCTTCCGAAGGAAAATTAAGAATATCCAGTATGTTTTTATCAAGGATAAATTCTTTATCCCAATAAGAAGCGGCAATTCCCAAACGATAGGTCATGTAATCTATAAGATGAATTACGGAAACAAATTTTTTATCTCCGGTAGTTTTAGAAGGGATATGATGTGTACTTATAGCATCACATAATATATCAGGCAGGTTCCATTTATCAGCCAAAAATTTTCCGATTTCCTGGTGGTCCATTCCGAGTATTTCGATTTCAGAATCAATTACGTTTATATTTTCCCGGTTTGCTTTTTCCAGAATATGGTTAAAATCTTCTTTAAAATATTTGTATGTCACAAGTTCGCCGATATCATGGAGAATCCCGGCAACAAAAGCTTCTCCGCCGAATTCAAAACCGAGGTGCTGAGAAATTCCGCGTGCGGCTGTTCCAACAACCATAGAATGCATCCAAAATTCAACAGGATCAAAATTAGCCGCGGGAATTATGTTTATTGCATCTACCAGCGAAAGTGCGGTAACTACATTTTGAATATCTTGAAATCCGAGTATAAGCACAGCAAACTCAATTGAAGATACTTTCCGCTTTATTCCGTACAACGGTGAATTTGCAACTGCTAGTATTCTTGAAGTTAATCCAGGGTCTTTGCTAATTAATTCAGCTAATACACTCGGAGATTTATCCGGATCGTTCAATAGTTTTGTAACTTCAAAAACAACTTTAGGAATTGAAGGCAGGTTTTTAATTCCCGATAAAACCGCAAGGTTTTTTTCTCTTTTATCTTCAATATTAATCATATCAGCCAGCAACAATTTTGTCTCCTATGCATTAAATAATATCCTAACCTGGAATATTAAAATATTCCAACATAATTATCGAAAATTTTTTCCGAATTGTTTAATAAAAAAAAGTCGATTACCGAAGGTACGCATTCAACGACAATGATAGGAAATTAAACAAGTAGTTATAATTTAATATTTTTTAAACCTCTCCCCCTAGCCCCCTCTGCTTAGTAAGGAGAGGGGGACGGGGGTGAGGTTTATTTTGCAGTTAATTATCTGAATATTTTTATTATTGTTACTTCAGGAGTTGAATTATATCTCATAGGAACTAGCGACATTCCAAAGCCCCTTGTTACTATCATCAGCATCTTATCCAGGCGGAAATTACCCCGGACATATTTAGTTTCCAAAAGTGTTGGGGTTAAATTTTTAAATGGGAAAAGGAAAGTTATTTGTCCGCCGTGAGTATGCCCGGCAAGTAATAAGTCGTACCCGGTTTTTACAGATCGTGATACAACATTTTGCCTCGGCTGATGTACAAGTAAAATTTTTAAACCGTACTTTCCGGAACCGGAAGTTAAATTGTACAGAAGTTTATTTGAAATATGCTCAACATAAGTATCCGTAATAAAAGTAATTTTAATAGAAGTATTTTTTAAATTTAATACAATGCTGCTGTCGTCTATCATTTTTACATTGTAATTATTAAGCGCTTTTTCAACTTCATATAAACTTTTTTTATAATTTCTTCCGTAAGCCCAATTGTCGTGGTCTCCCACACATGAAAATACTCCATAGTTGGATTTTATTTCCCCCGCATATTTAGCAGCAGTATCAATAAACTCATGCCCGGAAGAAATCATGTCTCCGCCGATAAGTACCAAATCGGGCTTAGCTGCATTAACATCATAAATATATTTTCGGAGCCTATCTCCGTCAGTGTATCTATCTGCATGAATATCGGAAATGAATACTAATTTAAATCCGTTCAATCCCTCGGGAAGGTCCTTCTTTACAAAATTTACATTACTTATCTGTATTGTATTGTAATCATATATTACTCTTGCAGGGACGTAAATTATAAAAGCTATTACAATGATAAAAATAATTTTTGATTCGACGGAATAAACATTTTGCCTTATTTTCTTATAGAAGGGTAAAAGCGGCAGTTTTAATAAATCCATAATTAAAAAGAGAAGACTGCACTGCACATCAATTAATATCATCAGCCAGAAAGGGTAAAGAATTAAGTAATCAAAAAATCCGTTTTGAGGGATTAAAACAGGAGCTTTTGCAATACCTGCATAGCTCCAATCTGCAAATAAAAACAACGGGTAAATGTTAAGAATGAATAAGATGATAACTACATAAACCCTTTTTATCCTATTTATTTTAAATACAACACGTACGGATCTAAGCAGTTTTCTATAAAAGTAGAACTCTACTAAGGTAAGCAGAGCTAAGAAAAGAATACCTCTTATTATTAAACCCATATAATAATTACTTTTTAGTACCGGTAAGATTATTAATAATTTTTTTCATCCTATCATAATGGCTTCCCGGCCAATAAATTTTATTACAGTTTTCACAAATATAAAATTCATTTTGATAATCTTTAACTTTTGGCGGTAGTCTTCCGTAAATTTTATTTTTATCCACTGTCGTTAATAATGTATTGCATTCCATACATCGGGAAAATTCTTTAAAATAATTATAAAGATCGAAACGCTCCACAACTTCTTTTAATTGAACTACCGGATATATGCTTCTAACATAGCAGCCGTGTGTAATTTCTTTACGCTTAAGAATTCCCTTATCTTTTGTTAAAATTGTCCTTTTTTCATTTAATGATAAATAAATAATTTCATCATCCGAATAATTATTTTTATAAAGAGAATCAAGACCAAGCATTCTAAGATATCTGGCAAGCGTTCCAAGGTGAACATCAAGCACAAACTTTGGAACACGAAGAGGTTTTTCTCTTAAATGCTGAACATTGGAAATATCCATCGATTCAAATACCGGATAAACACTGATATCGTCGCCCTCTCTTAAAGTATATGAAAAGTTTACCGAGTTTCCGTTTACAAGGATCATATCTACTTCGCCGTGAGGAACTCCTAATGATTCAATAATATCTTTAACAGACGGATTCCCGAAAAACTTGTGCTCAAACCGTTTTTTCCTTTTATCTTTCGGAAGCAAATCATTTAATTCTTCGTAAAAACGTAAATAAACTGTTTTCATAAATATTATAAATCGGGATTATTATATTTTTCCCGGTTTTTATTATTTCTCTTTAGAAAAATTATTTAGCAAAATGCTTAAAATATTTCTTCCAAACTTTGATACTTTGTATGTACTTTTTCCACACATGCTTCAATATCATTACCTTTCGAATTTTCCTTCATTTCGCTTAAATGTTTAGCTGCGGTAATGAGTTCATTTGCAGCCAGGTCAATTTTTTCTTTCTTAACCTCAAATCTTTTAGGAAGTTCTGCTTTGGTAATAGCCATGGCTCTTTCAGTTAAATCCGTACTTACGGAAAGTATTTTATCGTAATCTTTTTCCGGCAAATATGTGTGATAAATTACATACAATAACTTATGAAAATGATCAACCTCTTTAAGAACCGGACGAATTATTCTAACCAGCATTTCATAATTAGCGTGAAGATTTTCTGCGGCTTTTAACATAGCATTATTATCTTTACCATCTGCCTGCTTGTTATATTCATCTACGGAAGCTTTGAAATTTGCAACACCTTCATCCCATTTTTGTTTTTTATCCCTAAGTATTCCCGGAAGCTTCGCTTTATAAATTGCTCCGGCCAGTTCATTTACTTTTTTAACATAGCTTTTAAGCGCAGCATAATCTTTCTCCGGGTATGCCGTATGCCAAATCGGATAAATAATTTCATGGAAATTTTCTAGTTGAGGAACCCTGCTTTCTGTTTCCTTTAATTGTTCCTCTTGCTGACCCAAAATATTAATGCCTGAAAAAAATAGGAAAGATAAAACGAATATGAATATTGTTTTTTTCATAATGAACCCCGTTTATATTTTTAGTTTTAATGCAAATTTACACTATTTGGAGTTATCCGCATCAGTTACTTCAAGATCAACTTCCGCACCTGCTGCTGTTCTAAAAATATGTGGTTGATAATTTTGCGGCAGGTTATTGAACTTACCATTCTAATCATGCATGTAAATTAAAAGCCGGGCTTTAAATTTACAAGCATAAATTTAATATTAATGATTTTATCCCGGATGGGTAAAAAGATATTTGGTATACGGCTATATATCTTTTTCTCTTTATACCTCTAATAAATCTGTTTTGCCGTTATCGCCGTTAGGTACTTCTTCTTCAGGGACCACTTTGGCAATATCTGCAATTGCATCGCCTTCTTTTAACCGTATTACTCTTACGCCCTGGGTGTTTCTGCCCATAACTCTAATTTCTTTAACTCCCTGGCGTATAACCATTCCGTGTGTAGAAATAATTACTAACTCGTCTCCGTCAACTACATCCATCATTGCAATCATTTTACCGACTTTTTCGTTGGTCTTTACTGTTATAACACCTTTGCCGCCGCGGTGAGTAATTCGGTAATCATTTATATCAGAACGTTTGCCGTATCCCTTTTCAGTAACTACCAAGATATTATCATTGCGTTTAATAACCAACAACCCGACAACACGGTCGCCTTTGCCGAGGTTTACTCCTCTTACTCCGGTTGCTGTTCTTCCCATATCGCGAACATCTTTTTCATTAAATCTAATTGCAAAACCATTCCATGTACCAAGAACTATATCGTTGCTGCCGTCAGTCATTTTAACGGAAATCAGCCTGTCTCCTTTTACGATATTAATTGCATTTATTCCGCCTTTGCGAACGTTGCCGTATTGGGAAAGGACGGTCTTTTTAATTGTGCCGTTTTGTGTTGCCATTACCAGAAATTGATCGTCCCTAAATTCTTTAACAGTAACGAATGCGGTAATCTCTTCCTCCTTTTCTTTTTGAAGAAGATTTAAAATTGATCTTCCCCTGGAAGCTCTTCCTCCTTCGGGTATTTCATGAACTTTTAACCAATAGCATTTACCTTTGTCGGAAAAGAATAGAATGTAATGATGAGTAGATGCAATAAACATGTGCTCTATAAAATCATCGTCTTTGGTTCCAGCTCCGGTAACACCTTTGCCGCCTCTTCCCTGTTTTCTATAACCGCTTACCGGGAACCGTTTAATAAATCCTCTGTGAGAAATTGTAACTACAACATCCTCTTCAGCTATGATATCTTCAAGAGAAAATTCCTCGTAGTTATAAATTATATCCGTTCTTCTATCGTCACCGTATCTTTTCTTAACTTCGGTTAATTCATCTTTTATTATTAAGAATCTTTTCTCTTCGTTATCCAGTATACCTTTGAGTTTTTCAATCAGCTTAATAATTTCTTTGTACTCGTCTTCAATTTTCTTTCTTTCCAGGCCTGTTAAACGCTGCAGCCTCATATCAAGAATTGCTTTAGCCTGGATTTCGCTTAACTTGAATTTTCTCATCAAGTTGTTCTTTGCAGTTTCAACATCTCTTGATTTTTTTATCGTATCGATAACCGCATCAATATTGTCTAGAGCAATTATATATCCCTCTAATATATGCGCTCTTCTTTCTGCTGCATCGAGTTCATATTTGGTTCTACGGATTAAGACATCCATACGATGGTCAATAAAATGCTGCATCACTTCTTTAAGAGTCAGCACTTTGGGTACGCCTTTTACAAGCGCCAGCATAATAACGCCGAATGTAGTCTGCATTTGTGTATGCTTGAATAATTGATTTAAGACAACGGTCGGCTGGGCATCTCTCTTAAGTTCAATAACCATTCGCATACCGTCTCTATCGGATTCATCGCGGATACCTGAGATATCGTTTATTTTGCCGGCTCGTACCAGTTCGGCTATTTTTTCTATAAGATTAGCTTTGTTCACCTGGTAGGGCAGCTCCGTAACAACAATATTTTCCCTGTTGTTCTTTAAAGTTTCTACATTTGCCTTGGCTCTTACAATTATTCTTCCCCTTCCTGTTGTATAAGCTTCCTTCACTCCTTCATAGCCGTAAATAATTCCGCCGGTAGGAAAATCCGGTGCAGTTATGTACTTCATTAACTTTTCCGAAGTTAACGACGGATTTTTAATTAAAGCTATCAGCCCGTCAATAACTTCACTTAAATTATGTGGGGGAATATTTGTAGCCATGCCTACTGCTATGCCGCTTGCACCGTTTACAAGCAAGTTAGGAAGATAAGAAGGAAGAACTACCGGTTCCTGTAATGAGTCGTCAAAGTTTGAAACAAAATCTACCGTATTCTTGTCAAGGTCGCGAAGCATTTCATCAGCAATTCTTGCAAGTCGTGTTTCGGTGTATCGCATTGCTGCAGGCGAATCGCCATCAACAGAGCCGAAATTTCCCTGACCGGATATAAGAGGATACCGCAAAGAAAAATCCTGCACCATTCTTACCATTGTATCGTAAACGGCGGTATCTCCGTGCGGATGATATTTACCTAAAACCTCTCCTACTACTCTTGCAGATTTTTTATAAGGTTTGTTGTATGCAAGACCAAGTTCATGCATCCCGAAAAGAACCCTTCTGTGAACAGGTTTTAGTCCGTCTCTTACATCCGGAAGTGCCCTGGATACAATTACGGACATTGAATAGTCGATGTAAGAAGATTTCATTTCCTCTTCTAAGGAAACGGGTATTATTTTTTCAAAAATTGTTGCCATAATATTTACTTTTAATTCCTAATTTTTTCTCAATACAAGTATAAAATAACTTACTTTTCATATTATTAAATCACACATCCAAGTTTCTTACATACTTTGCATTCTTTTCTATGAATTCGCGCCTGGGCTCAACCGCATCTCCCATAAGAGTTTCAAAAATTTTATCGGCAGCGGCTGCACTTTCCAGAGTAACTTGAAGTACTGTTCTCGTTTCCGGATTCATTGTTGTTTCCCAAAGTTGATCGGGATTCATTTCGCCGAGACCTTTATACCTGGAAATGGCAACACCTTTAACATTAACTTCTTCACTATTTTCCTCATTCCCGTTTTCGGTTTCAGCGCTTTTTCCGTTTACTTTTAATCGCTTTAATATTTCATCTCTTTCATTATCGTCAAAAGCGTAAAACTCTTCTTTGCCTTTTTTTATTTTGAAAAGAGGCGGCTGTGCTATATAAACTTTTCCTTCGTTTATAAGTTCCTGCATATGACGATAGATAAAGGTTAGTAAAAGTGTTCTAATATGGCTTCCGTCCACATCGGCATCCGTCATTAAAATAATTTTCCCGTATCTAGCTTTAGCAGCGTCAAAATCAGCACCTAAGCCGGCACCTATTGCGGATACAATTGCTTTGATTTCATTGTTCTCTAAAATTTTGTTCAGCTTAGCTTTTTCTACGTTTAATATTTTACCTTTAAGCGGAAGTATTGCCTGAAATCTTCTATCGCGTCCCTGCTTTGCGGAACCGCCTGCGGAATCTCCTTCAACAATGTATATTTCACAATGCTCGGGATCCGTAATTGAACAATCCGCAAGCTTGCCGGGAAGATTAAGACTATCCAAAGCGTTTTTACGCCTGGCAAGATCCCTTGCTTTTCTAGCTGCTTCCCTGGCTTCTGCAGCACGCATACATTTTTCAATTACTTTTTTACCTACCGAAGGATTTTCTTCAAGATATTCGGATAATTTTTCACCGACAAGAGTTTCAACAGCCGATTTTGTTTCACTGTTTCCCAGCTTGGTTTTAGTTTGTCCTTCAAACTGAGGTTCTGCTACTTTTACCGAAATTACCGCTGTTAATCCTTCCCTAAAATCATCGCCTGTTAAAGTAATCTTTCCGTCTTTTGTAAGACCGTTCTTACTTGCATAATTATTAAGCGTTCTTGTTAGGGCAGTTTTAAAGCCGACAAGATGAGTTCCGCCTTCATGAGTGTTAATATTATTAACGTAGGAAAAAATATTTTCAGAATATGTATTGTTGTACTGGAACGCTATTTCAATCGGAGTATTATCTTTTTCACCTTCGATATAAACCGTCTTATGAAGCGGTTCTCTGGTTTCGTCAAGGTATTTAACAAATTCAATTAGACCGCCTTTAAAGTGAAATGTTTCTTCTTCTCCGCCGTTTCTGATATCTTTTATTTTAATAGTAATATTTTTATTTAGGTATGCGAGTTCCCGCATTCTTTCGGCCAGAGTATCAAATTTAAACTTGCCCGATTTGAAAATTTCTTTATCGGGCATAAATGTTGTCTTTGTCCCTGTTTCATTCTTCTTTGCTTTACCGATTTCTCTAACCGGCTTTACGGGAACACCTCTTTCATATTCCTGAAAATAAATTTTACCGTTTCTTATAACTTCTACTTTAAGCCACTCGGACAATGCATTAACAACAGAAACACCTACACCGTGAAGTCCCCCGGAAACTTTATAAGTAGTTTTATCAAACTTACCTCCCGCATGCAGGACGGTCATAACAACTTCCAATGCGGAACGTTTTTCTATGGGATGCATGTCCACGGGTATACCCCTTCCGTTGTCTATTACCGTAACGCTTTCGTCTTTATTTATTGTTATTACTATATTATCCGCATAACCGGCAAGGGCTTCGTCTATACTATTATCAACAACTTCATTCACCAAATGATGCAGGCCTCTTGGTCCTACATCTCCAATGTACATTGCAGGCCGTTTTCTTACCGCTTCAAGCCCCTTAAGTACATTTATATTCTTCGCGCTATATTCATCTGAACTTTGTGCTTTGGTCATAAATTTTATCCGATACTTTTTATTCTATAACTTTAAATCTATAATGAAAGAAATTTTACTTGTGAAATTCTTTCTTCATTATAATGTTTGTTTAACTTTTCGATCAGCAGTTTTTCTTTAAATTTTAATTCATTTCTCCATGCAGCATTTTCAACGCGCAGTACCAGCGTTTTTTTTTCCACCTTAACAGCTTTTGCAATTTTTTGCAGCTCGGGAAAAAGACTGCTAAAATCATCTACCACATCAGCCTCTTGTATTATTTTTCTTAAACCTTTAAACGCAGGCTCTTTATTGATTATTTCATCCAAACTTTTAAATCCGCTAGACATAAACTGCTTGTCCGTTGTTCAATTTAATAATGCAGTCATTGCTGCCCTTGTTTAAAAAATTAAAATTTGTAAAATCAGTAAGCGTAACAAAAGCCTGACCTATAAGTTTAAGATACTGGCTAATTTTAACCGACCTGTTTTTATCCAATTCTCCAAAAACGTCATCCAATAAAAACAAAGGTGTCTTACCAGTTCTGTCTTTCAAATAAAAGAACTGTGCAAACCTGAGTGCTGTTTGAAAAGTTTTATGCTGTCCTTGCGAGCCGAAATTTTTTAAATTCATTTTATTTATTTCGAAAACAAAATCATCCCTGTGCGGCCCGGTTAAATTGCTTGCTCTCCGCAGCTCTTCTTCCTTTTTTTTAACTATAAGTTCTTTAAATCTAGTCTCAATGTCTTTATCCGAATATCCTTCTAAAAAAGAATAAAATATTTCAGGTGTTTCATCATCTTCCATTATTATTTTATAGGATTCCTTAACAAAATTATTGAACTCTTCTACAAAACCTATTCTATGTTTTATTAAATCTATACCTGAGCTAATTAATTTATCTGTCCATGCATCCAATTCAATCATCGTATCTTTACTTTTATGTTCTTTCATTCTGTTAAGTAAAGAAGACCTGTGCCTTAGAGTCTTATTATAATCAAGTAAAATTTTTAAATATGTATCACTTGCTTGCGATATCACCGAATCAACAAATTTTCTTCTATCTGCCGGAGAACCCTGTGTTATTGAATGGTCTGCCGGGGTTAAAATAACTACAGGAAATTTTCCTATTATATCCGCAGAACGTGTAATTTGCTTTCCGTTCTGAAAATAATATTTTTTATTATCGGGCAAAGAATAGTATATTCTTACTGTATCTTCCGTAATATTTTTAAAATTACCTGTAACCTCAAAATCATTTTCAGAAAATTTTACTACTTCGCTGTCCGATTTGGAACTATTGCTCTTAGTTGTACAAAGGTAATAGATTGCCTCTAAGATTGATGTTTTTCCCTGACCGTTTCCCCCGATAATAAAATTTAAATCACCGGAAAAATTTAGCTTCGTATCCTTATGGCTCCTAAAATTTTTTAAATGAACGGAGTTTAATATCATCTTAATTGTTTAATCGTACAGGCATTAATAACATCATCAAATCTTCATTTTCCTTGGCAACGGACGGTTCTATTATGCAGGCTTTAGTGGCAGAGTGAAGTTTAATAATTATTTCCTCGTCATCAAGGTGAGATAACATATCACTAACATAAGTAGTATTGAAACCTATATCCATCGGTTCACCATTATATTCACAATTAATATTTTCCTTTGCGTTGGAACCATGGTCAATATCTTCGGCAGATACTTCAAGCATATTCTCTTTTATCGAAAATTTTACCTGCTTAGAGTTAGCGGTAGAAAACAACATCATTCTTTTTATTGATGAGAGAAGTTCGCCTGTCTTTATTTTCAACAGATTTTCGTTTTCCAAAGGAATTACACTATTGTAAGATGGATACTTTTCTCCAATTAATCTGGATATAAATTCCAGATCTCCCATATGAAATGAAATATTGGTTTTGCTTAGAAATATTTTTATATCTGTTTCACCCAGTAATTTACCTAGAACGGAAATTGCTCTTTCAGGTACTACATACTGTTCTTCGGTACCGGGATTAATATTTTTATTTACAAATTTAACCAGCCTGTGACCATCGGTTGCAACAAAACGAAGTCCGTCTTCGGAGAATTCAAACAATGTCCCGGTCATTGCAGGCCGCATGTCTTCTTTACTCATAGCAAAAGAAGTCTGCTCAATTGCTTTTTTTAAATCCTTACCTCCTAATACTATTTCTCTTTCTTTCGATACACTTGGAATTTCCGGAAAGTCTTCCGGAGAAGAATAGCTTAAATTGTATACTCCCTTGTCGGTAGTTAAAATTAACTTGGAATTGGATTCCGTTGCAAAATGTATCTGGGTTTCTTCCAGAGAACGAATTATATCGAACAACAATCTTGCAGGAATCACCATCTTAATATTTTCATCAGCAGCAACATTTATGGAAGATCTTAAAGCAATTTCAAGATCCGTTGCACATACTATTAAAGCCCCATCCTTAATGTCAAATAAAAAATTCTCCAAAATAGGCATAGGGGTACGCACGGGAACCGCGGGAATTATCTTAGATAATAATTTCTCTAAGACCTTGCTGTTGACATTAAATTCCATAAAAATATTCTCCAATTTAAACGTTAAAAAATACAAAAAAATGATCCGAATCTCAACGAAAATTTTTGGTAGAAATCGAGAAAAAAGGTAATGTTTAATTTCTAAAAATATTAACCGAATAATAATTAATAATAAACTTATTTTAAATTAATTATTAATTATTATAAGGCAGTTAATATGTTGATAAGTATTTATATGCTTATATATATAAAGTTACGGATAATCATTTGTATAATAAATTGTTGATAACTTTTTATATAACAATGGTTATTAACACGGTGTGAATAAAAACAACTTATCAACAATTTAAAATTGTTTTATCAACAAACAATCAACATTAATACTTATAAAAAAAGCTCCCGAAGGAGCTTTTAACAAAACAAAAATTTTTTAAGAACAGCTTATCTCAATATTATTTTTTAGAGTTTCAAGAGTATCTTTTAGTTGCAAATCTTTTTCTTTACCTGTTTCTATAGCGGCACATGCATGTATGACTGTTGAATGATCTCTCCCACCAAAATGAAGACCGATTGTCTTAAGGCTTGATCTTGTTAATTCCTTTGATAAATACATAGCAATTTGCCTGGCAATTACTACTTCCTTTTTACGTGTCTTATCTCTTATTTTGTTCTCATCAATTTTGTAATAATCACAGACAATTTTTGTTATGCTTTCTATCGTTACATTCACTTGTCTGTCTGTAGCTATTTCTTTAACTGTCTTTTTAGCCAGTTCAAGATCGATTTCTTTTGAATTTAAAGAGGCGTTGGCAAGAAGTTTTATAAGACATCCTTCCAGTTCTCTAATATTGGATGTAATATTGTTTGCTATGTACTCAAGTATTTCGTTAGATACGATCATTCCGTAATCACTAGCTTTTCTCTTTAATATCGCAATTCTCGTTTCAAGATCGGGCGGCTGAATGTCTGCCGTTAATCCCCATTGAAATCTGGAAATTAATCTTTCGTCCAACCCTTTGAGGTCTTTAGGAGGTTTATCGCTGGATAAGATGATTTGTTTTCTTACCTGGTGAAGCTGGTTAAAAATATGAAAAAAGTGGTCCTGGGTTTTTTCTTTTCCTATTAGAAATTGAATATCGTCTATAATTAGAACATCCATATTCCTATAAAAATTAGAAAATTCATTAACTGTATTGGATTGAATAGATTCAACAAATTCAACTGTAAAAATATCTGCCGAAAGATAAATGACTTTTTTTTCGGGAAAATTTTGAAGAATTTTATTTCCGATTGCCTGAATTAAATGCGTCTTGCCCAATCCAACTCCGCCGTAAACAAAAAAAGGATTAAATGAAGTACCCCCGGGATTATCACTAATAGCACTTGCGGCAGCACGAGCTAACTGATTACCTTCGCCTTTAATAAAATTATCAAAATTGTATCGGGGATTGAGAAAAGATTCAAACTCTTGCTTTGGCTTTCGCCGGTTTTCAGGGGTTGTTGTTAATGCTGCCTGATTAACCAAGGAGTTATCTTCAGTTTCTGTTTCTTCGGCAATTACATATGCAAGTTTTGCTTCGCTGCCTAAGACTTCCTGAATCGTTTTTGTAATAAGAGTATTGTAATGCTCATCGATCCATTCCCAGAAAAATCTGCTTGGTAACTGAACTTTAAGTGTCGAATTTTCCACACCTATCGGTTTAATAGGAGTAAACCAGGTGTTGTAAGTCATTAAAGTTACATTATCCTTAATAGTCCTTAGGCATTCTCTCCAAATATAAGCGGGCTTAAAAGTATCTTTTCTATCAATAATATCCATTTCGGCCATAAAAAGTTATCAACATTGCGAAAATTTGAAAAATATAAAAAAAATCATCTTTTAATAAATAATTCACAAGTCAAGCACGGGGTTATTAACAAGTTGTCAACATTAAAAAAAGTTTACTAAGCATTTGTTTTAATTGGGGATAGCGCCGTCCTCTTGAACTAATTACACAGACATTACAAATCAAATTAACATTAAATAAAAACCATCGTTTGTGAAACATTTTCACGAATAAAAGTTATCAACAACATATACACAAGAATTTTGCTAACCTCTCCTACGGAAAAAATATGAACTTAATTTATACATCGCAAATTAATTTTTATTTTTTTTGAAAAAATATTTTAAATGCACATACGCAGATAATAAAAATTCTGTTGTAAATTTATAATGTATTGATTATATTAAAAATCTTTTTTAAGAAAAGGAGTTTAAATGAAAAGAACATTTCAACCGAGTATAAGAAAAAGGAAAAATAAACACGGTTTTAGAGAAAGAATGAAGTCAAAAAACGGTAGAAAGGTACTTTCTAGACGCAGAGCAAAAGGCAGAAAAAGACTTACAGTTAGCGATGAGAAGTAAACATATTGAAAAGATTTACTCTTTCTTCTAAAGAAAGAATAAAAAAGAAAAAAGATTTTGAGCAAATATTTTCCTGCGGTAATACAATTTACTCGAATGCCCGTTTAATAAAAGCCGTTTACTTAATTGAAAATAACCAAGCAGAAAAAGGGGTAAAGGCTGCCGTTGCAGTAAGTAAAAAATCAGGTATAGCTGTTTGGAGGAATAGGATTAAACGGCTGATTAGAGAATCCTATAGGCTGAATAAAGAGATTCTTCTTGGAATTTGTCTAAAAAAAAATATTCTGCTTAAAATTATTTTTTCCCCGGTAAAGCTTAACGAAAAGACCAATAAGAAAATAAAACTTAGCGATGTTATGCCAGATGTTACGGAAATTATGTTAAAATTAAAAAGTGTTTTATAATGTGGAGAATATTTGTTTTCTTTATTAGAGGATATCAAAAATTTATTTCACCTTTATTTCCCCCGTCCTGTAGATTCTACCCTACCTGTTCCGAATATGCAGTACAAGCGTTCAAAAAATACGGAGTTATTAAAGGGGGGGCAAAAGCTACATGGAGAGTATTAAGGTGTAATCCCTTTAATAAAGGAGGTTATGATCCCCTTGAATAATGGATTTTAAATGGATAAACAAACAACAATTGCTTTTATAATAATAGGTGCTATTTTAGTCCTCTGGCTTTATTTGAATTCTCCTTCGCCGGTTGAGCACAAAGGTAAACCGGTTGATACCACGCAGACTTTAAACGACACACTTAATAAAGTTGCGGCAAAAAAAGTTCCCGAAAAGAACTCCGAAAAAAAATCACCCCGCCTAAATACATCTGCCGAAGATACAACCAAGGTAGGTTTTGGTAAATACTTTACATTCCCGCCCCAAAAAGAAAGATTAATAACTATAGATAATGAACTTGTTAAATTGGAACTTTCTACAAAAGGCGGAGCTATAAAAAAATACTACCTTAAGAAATATAAAAATTGGTACTCCGCCGATACAAAAGGAAATAAAAATTTTTACGCCACACATGTTCAGCTTGTAAATTATCCGGAGGGCGGCGGCGGTCCGGATTTGTCGTTTGTTTCTTCCGACGGAAAAGCCATAAATACAGCTAAACTTTATTTCTCTACTAACGCAAATAAGGGATTATATAAATTAACCGGCAACGATTCTTTGGTAATTAGGTTCCGCTTGTCCGTAGATTCCAATAAATATATTGAAAAGGATTATACCTTTTACGGCGATAAATATAGTATGAATTACAAGCTAAAATTAGTTGGAATGAATAACCTGATAAGTAATAATGATATAGATGTTGTTTGGCATAAAGGTATGCGTTTTGTGGAAGAAAATTCCGTTGATGAAGCAGAATATTCAAACGCAAGCGTTTTTTACGGGGGAGACCACGTTATTGTTAGTGCGAGTAAAAACGGAGAAAAAGTTGAAAAAGAATTCAGCGGAATGGTAAATTGGATTGGGGCGAGAGATAAATATTTTGCTGTTATAATGGCGCCTAAAAATCCGTCCGGTGTAGACGGCGCATATATTAAAGGTACTAGAACAGCATACATGAATCATGGTGAAAGAGCCTACTATAATATTATGCTAATTGTTCCTTTTAATAATGCACAAATAGAACAGAAAGATTTTACCATTTACATAGGTCCTGTTGATTATGACATACTTAAATCATACGGCCATGATTTTCAACAGATGGTAGACTTTGGAGGCATATTCAAATTTATGGTACGGCCTATTGCCGTTTATATCCTGCTTCCGTTATTCACTTTTCTGCATACGTTTATTCCTAACTTCGGTTTGGTAATTATTGTCTTTTCCTTAATTATAAAATTTGCGTTGTATCCTTTTACAAAGTCCAGCTACCAGTCCATGAAAAAGATGCAGCTCTTGCAGCCGAAGATGAAGGAGATTAAGGAAAAGTATAAGGATGATCCGCAGAAAATGAATAAAGAAACAATGAAGCTTTATTCAACATACGGAGTTAATCCTGCCGGCGGCTGTTTACCATTAATACTTCAGATGCCTATTTTTATTGCTTTGTGGGAATTATTAAAGGTTGCTATAGAGCTTAGGCAGCAGCCCTTCATTTGGTGGATAAAGGATCTATCGGCACCGGATGTAATTTATACACTTCCTTTTAAATTACCGTTTTTCGGTATTGATCAAATAAGCGGACTGGCCCTGTTAATGGGTATTACAACATTCTTTCAGCAGAAGATGACCGTTACGGACCCGAAGCAGAAATCGCTTGTTTATATAATGCCTGTCTTCCTTACGCTTTTATTTATGAGCTTCCCTTCCGGCCTTAACCTTTATTATTTTATGTTTAATGTATTTTCAATTGCGCAACAGTATTATATAAATCATAAGCATGACGGCATGGAATTGAAGCCTGTTAAAAGTGCTAATAGAAAGAAAGGATTTATGACACGAATGATGGAAGCTGCCGAACAGAATGCCAAGGTACAGCAAAAAAGAAGAAGATAATTTTTAATGTATTTTTTGCGCCCGTAATTTTTATAAAATTTGCAGGCGTTATACATTTTTATATGCATGATAAACTTAAGAAAAATAGTTTTATTTTCCTTTCTTATTTATACAGCTGTTTCGTTTGCGCAAACGACTCATACCTATTCTATAAAATACAGAATTAAGAAATTACCATTTGGACTTACGGAACGCGTGGCCGCACCGATGCCCAGAGTAGCCCTGGCTTTAAGCGGAGGCGGGGCAAGAGGCTTGGCACAAATAGGTGTGCTGAAAGCACTAATCGATTCGAACATTCCTTTCGATATTATTGCCGGGACCAGTATGGGCAGCATTATAGGCGGACTTTATTCCGCCGGGTATAGTGTAGAACAAATTGATTCGATTGCGAAGAATACAAATTGGGATAACCTGCTTGCATCCGATAGAGAAACAAACAGAAGAGAGTTGTTTGTCGATCAAAAAATAACCGAAGACAAAGCCATATTTTCGTTAAGGCTTAAAGGGTTAAAGCCTATTCTTCCAACATCGCTTAGCGGGGGACAAAAGATATCCAACTTTTTAAATCTGTTGGTTTTTCAAGCACCCATTCACGTAGACTCCAGCTTTGATGAGCTTAGAGAAAAATTCAGAGCGGTATGTTCCAATCTTGTTACTGGTAATCCGGTAATTATAGGCAAAGGCTCCTTAAGTGAAGCAATGAGGGCAAGCTCAAGTGTTTCTTTCCTGCTTTCTCCTGTTCAGATGGATTCTTTAATTCTTGTAGACGGCGGATTGGTTGCAAATATTCCTGTTAAAATTGCACGTTCCTTAGGGGGACAATATGTAATCGCGGTTAATACAACAAGTTCATTGCATACAAGGCAGCAGCTTTCATTGCCGTGGGAAGTTGCCGATCAAGTTGTAAGCATACCGATGAAAAAGCTTAATGAACTTCAATTAAAATATGCCAACAATATAATTACGCCGGAACTTGGAAATGTTTCTTTAGATAATTTTTCCGGCGTTAGTTCGTTGATTACCAAAGGCTATATAGCAGCAATGCGTAATGTAAACATTATAAAAAAACAACTGGATTCCGTATTTGTTAAAAATTTAAATGTTAAAAAATTCTATATAAAAAATGTTCTTGTTGATACCGGTGCAACCGGCTCAGTACGCCAATTATTATTACAATACTCGATGATGGATTCGGTATCAAACATTCGCATATTAAAAGATATTTATAACCTTTATTCAAGCGGTAGTTACAAAAACATAAAATTGGTAATAAAGCAGTATAAAAGATATTCCTTAATAGAAATTATTCCGGAACAGAATCCCACCGTAAAAAAAGTTGAGACCGAAGGAATTACATTAATAAATACAAATAGAGTTAATTCTATTTTATATGAATTAATAAACAAGCCGTACAATCCTGTAAAGGTTGTTAATAAGGTAATCCAAATAACAAACATTTACAGGAAAGACGGTTATTCGCTTGCAGAAGTAAATAACATAAACTTCAATAAGAATTCCGGTGAATTAAAAATTTCTTTTGATGAAGGGAAAGTGGACAGCCTTTTAATCAAAGGAGACAAATATACCGACCGGACAATAATTACCAGAGAAATTCCCGTTACAATCGGTTCGTACTTTAATTATGCTCAAATTAAAGAGGGATTAACTAATTTAAGAAGTACTAATTTGTTTGAAGATGTTTTTTTTACGGTTAAACAGGATGCCGGTAAAAATATTCTTGTTATCCGTCTAAAGGAAAAAGAGTCCAGTTTATTAAGAGTCGGCTTTAGGGTAGATAATGTAAACAAAACTCAACTGAGTTTGGACCTGCTTGATGACAATCTTTTAGGTACCGGTACGGAATTGGGTCTGCTGTTGTTTGGCGGCGCAAGGAATAGAGAATATGTCTTGGAGTATAAAACCAACCGTATCTTTAATACTTATTTAACCTATAAGCTTAATGGTTATTATAAATTTAATGATGTTTATTCATATGTAAATACTCCTTCAAAATCTACGGCAAAGTTCTCCAGAATTTCCAACGGCGAATACAGGCAAATTTTCTACGGCGGTTCGATCTCATTAGGTACTCAGGTACAGCGGTTCGGAAATTTAATATTCGAAGGGAAATACCAGCTTGATGAAATACATAACCTGGCAGTTCAATCTTTCTTGCCGCCGGGTACTACGCCTTATAATATTGAACCCTACAAGATAAAGATAGTCAGCTTAAAAGTGAGTTCAACTATAGATACACAAGATAGATATCCTTACCCTCGCAAAGGTTTTTATTTTAAAGGTGAATATGAAACCGCTCAGAAAGTGTTAGGCGGCAATATCGGGTTTACCAAGTTGGATTTTAATTACAAGAGTTATTTCACTTTTGAAAATGTCAGCACATTCTCACCCAGATTTGAAATTGGATTTGCAGATAAAACTCTTCCGCTCAGCGAACAATTTTCATTAGGCGGACAGAATTCATTTTTCGGTATGCGTGAAAATGAGTTTAGGGGAAGACAAGTATTTCTTGCTTCTTTGGAGTATCGTTATGAATTGCCGTTTAAGATTTTCTTTGATACATATATAAAATTAAGGTATGATATCGGCTCTATGTGGGATAAACAGGAAGAAATTAGATTTAAAGATTTAAGACACGGTATCGGGGCTACTCTTTCATTCGATACTCCGATTGGTCCTGCGGATTTTTCCGTTGGCAAAAGCTTTTTGTTTGTAAAGGACCTGCCCGGCAATCCGATTAGCTGGGGAGACACGTTTTTCTATTTTTCAATAGGCTATTATTATTGACAATTACACAACAAAAAACAGGGAGACAAAATGAATACAGTTGAACTCATCAGAAAAAAAAGGGATGGAAAAGACTTAAATGAGGAAGAAATAAAGTATCTTATTTCATCTTATACCCAAAATAAAATTCCGGATTACCAATTCTCGGCATTTTTAATGGCGGCATTTCTTAAAGGAATGAACAAAGAAGAAACTTCCGCTTTAACCGGAGCTATGCTTTACAGCGGAAAGGTAATCAACTTAAAATCGATTCCGGGCGTAAAAATAGATAAACATTCTACCGGCGGAGTTGGAGATAAAACATCCTTAATATTAGCTCCGGTTGCGGCAGCGGCAGGTATAAATGTTCCGATGATTTCCGGACGAGGGTTGGGGCATTCCGGAGGCACATTGGATAAACTGGAATCAATTCCCGGGTTCAGAACGGATTTGAATTTAACCGAATATAAAAATGTAATAAAAAAATGCGGCGCTGTTTTAATCGGGCAGACAAAAGACATTGCACCGGCAGATAAATTAATTTATTCTTTGCGTGATGTTACCGCAACAGTTGAATCCATCCCGCTTATAACCGCAAGTATTATGAGTAAGAAACTAGCCGAAGGCATTGACGGATTGGTGCTTGATGTTAAAACCGGCAGCGGAGCTTTTATGAAAAAACAGAAAGATGCCGAAAAGCTTGCAGCATCTTTAATTGAAACCGCAAAGGCGTTCGATAAAAAAGTTATCGCATTTATTACCGATATGAATCAGCCGCTCGGCAGCTATATTGGCAATTGGCTGGAAGTTTATGAATCAATCAAGGTTTTGCAAAATGAAAGTGAAGGAGATTTATTGACTTTAAGTACAACACTTTCCGGTGCAATGATATATCTTGGCGGCAAGGCTTCTTCAATTAAGGAAGGAATTGAGATTTCCCTAGAGCTGATAAAAAACGGCAAAGCGTTTAAAAAGTTTGTTGAAATTGTAAAACTCCAGGGAGGGAATACAAAAGTAATTGAAACTCCGGATAGGTTTCCCAAAGCCAAATATTCTGAAGCAGTGGCTGCAAATAGAAGCGGATATTTAATAAATACGGACAATTATGAAATTGGTATGGCTGCACTTGAACTTGGTGCGGGCCGGAAGACAAAGGAAGATAAAATAGATCCCAAAGCCGGGATAATTATGAAAGTGAAAATAGGAGATTTTGTAAAGAAAGGGGATACGGTAGCAGACCTCTACTCGTCTTCGAAAGGTAAAATAAAAATTGCTAAAGAGATGTTTACTAATATTTTAACGTTTGATAATATGCCGGTAAAAAAGCCGAAATTAATAAAAAAGGCAATTGAATGACCGGCAAGTCACGTTTTTATTGCTTAGTTACAATAATTTGTTTATTTTTGAACCAATAAGTCAGTTAAAGGTTCTTTATGAAAGATATAATAGATTTTTCTAACATTCTTCTGCCTTTTCTTTACATAATTACGTTTGTGTTCTATTCTTACGGTTTTATGAAAGGCGGAAACAAGTTTGCTAATTCAAAACGGTTGTTTTTGTTTTTAACATTATTTTTTCATCTGTTTTATCTTTTATTAAGAACCATTTATTTTGATCATCCGCCGATTACCAATGTCTTTGAAATCTTTACGGTTTTAGCATTCGCGGTAAGCTTTTCTTATTTTATTCTGGAACTTGTTACAGATATTAGAGGAACGGGTCCATTCATTATAATTATCTCTATAATTTTTCAAACCATATCTTCTTTTTATATTCAGGATGTATTTAAGGTTAAAGAAGTTTTAAGAAGTCATCTGCTGGGAATACATGTCCTTACTGCATTAATCGGTTATTCTGCAATTACAATCTCTGCTGTTTACGGATTTTTATATTTAATACTTTACAAGGATATTAAACTTAACAAATTCGGATTAATCTTTGAAAGGCTTCCAAGCCTCGACGTTCTTGAAAAATTAAGTTTTTATTCAGCGATAATAGGATTTGTATTACTAACCTGGACTATAATAATCGGAATTATCTGGCTGCCTAAAGCCTTTCCGAATTTTTCTTATGCAGATCCCAAAATAATAGGGACGTTTACCGTATGGCTGCTGTATGGTATAGGTATATCCACTAAAATATTCGGTAAGTGGCAGGGCAAAAAGGTTGTTATACTTTCCATACTAGGATTTGTTATAGCAATTATGTCAACAATTATTACCAATTTTTTAGCAAAGAGTTTTCATTCATTCTATTAATTAAGTATGAAGTTATTAGCAATCTCAATAAATCATAGAACCGCACCGGTTGAATTAAGAGAAGCGTTATACTTAAGCGACGATGAGGTAAGAGCTTTTGTGCAGAAAATAAAAGGCAAGTTGCTGTCCGAAGGTGTTGTTATATCTACCTGCAACCGTACGGAAATATACGGTTTTCCCGTGAATAAAAATTTAACACATGAAGATGT
>JBJKQP010000137.1:0-4180 GCA_046705105.1 Ignavibacteriaceae bacterium
GTTCTAAACTAAATTATTGCAGCCGGCGCGTATGATGAAAGCTACGCACCGTCTGCTAAATTATTGGCGTTGTCTTTCTAATCGGCTTTCTTGTTCTGGGGCGCCGGTTATTTGCAACGCCGTTATATGCTTACTCATAAAATAGAGGATAATACTATGTCAACCATAAAAGAAAAAGACATTGTAAAATTTCAATATTTATCTAATAGCCCAAAAATGTTTGTTGAAGCTATTATTGATAATAATTCTGCGAAATGCTTTTGGTTCGATAAGCAAGACGCACCTCAAACTAAAATATTTGAATTAGAAACCTTGGCAAAGATATTACCAACAAATTTTGGCGGAAGTTCAAGCAGTAAATCTCGTAAACCAAATTCACCAGATGATTTTATGGCTGTATAGCACATAAGAAATCTTTCCTTCTTATCCTTGTAAGTTTTTTTTCTTTAAGCTTACAGCTATGCATATTATGATCATCATCGTAAAAGATACATTCTAAATATGGTCCATCTATCTCAAAAATTTGAAATCTAATATTCGCTTCAACAATATCATCTTTTTTGATATTGATTTCTTCAATTGGTCGTTTATCTGTGTTTTCCATTTTATTACTCCTTTTTATTTGAAGCTACACTTCTATAAAAAAAGAGTTGTTAATTAATTGTTCTCATTTAATAATAGAAGTTTAACCCAGTTTATCTGGATAGCTTCGTAATTCATTAAATAAAAGAACGGTTAATTAAAAACGCATATAACCAGCCAATCAAGCGGTCGCCGTATTCGCTTTCGGCTTTCTGCTGTCTTTGGCTTGGTCTTTACGTTTCATGTTTTTATTTCTGTTAATTATGTTAATTAAATTTTTCTAATTCTTGGCTTTTACTTTTTAAGCGGCATCCTCGTTCGGCGGCGACCGCTTATTGGCAACACCGTTATATGCTATTCATAATATGAAATATTTTACTTTAATAGTTTTATTTTCTGTCTCAATTTTTGCACAATCGCAACCGTCCTATAAAATTTGGTCTGTTGTAACAAACCCTACACTTGACAAAGGCGATACATTAACATTTGACATTGGACTTTCTGGGAACGGTGTAATTGATACAAAATATTTGAAGTTTGCTTTATACGGAGATGCAACCTCAAAGATATTTATAAAAGGTAATAAAGAACCATTAGAAATATTGGTGCTCCATTTCCCCGAATTAATTAGTTCCCTTTTCAAAAGCGATAATCCTGTAACTTTGCCAGCAGATACCACTCGAATAACGGTCAACCAACATTTTTCTATAGTGCCGGAAAGTTCAGGTGATAAAACTATTAAAGTAATCGCAACATATTCTTCGGACGGTTTAGTTTGGTATACAGAAGAGGCATTTATAAATTTCCACGTTAATACTTGGTATGAAGAATATGAAACGTTTTTAGTAATAATCGGCTTACTATTTGCCCTTGTTGCCATTTTTGACCCAATTTCAAATGTTTATTTGAAATTGTTTAAGAAACCTTCTCAAATATCAGAATCACATAATACGGTGCATAAAAAGAAGAAATGAATTTATATCCCTTTTTAAACATAGAATTTAAAGCATCTTCAACTTCGCTTAAAAACTTGTGCCCGAAAACTCTGTCTGCTATTTGTACAGTTGCATATTGTTTTTCCATTTTCTGTTTTCCCTATAAAATTAAAAACGCATATAACCCGCAACTCAACTTGACCGCTTCATTCGATTCGGGTTTGTTGCCATTTGGGATTTGCGTTTTTCGTTTAGCATTGTTGTTTAAGTTTATTTAGTAAAAAATATTTTTTAATTATTGGCGTGAAGTTCTAACTTAGCTGTCTGTTCTGGGCGGCAAGTTAGTTGCAACGCCGTTATATTGCTTGAGAAATAATGCCTTTGGAACTATTTTATTAGCAAATCATTTATTATTTTTCCGCTAAATTCATTTAAGGATTTATGAATAATCTTTCTTCTAAGGAGATTTTTGAGGTTCTCAATAGAAACCGTAATCTCCTAAAAAAATATCGTGTAAAAAAAATTGGTCTGTTCGGCTCTTTCATAAGAGATGAGGCTTCATCCAAAAGTGATATTGATCTGTTGGTCGATTTTGAAGAAAAATCCTTCGACAATTACTTGGAACTTTGCTTTGAATTGGAAAGAATTTTCAATAGAAAAGTCGACCTTTTAACTGAAAATGGGATCAGTCCATATATACTCCCCTACATTAAAAATGAAGTTCAGTGGTATGAAGCATAACGAAGTTTATTTGAAACATATCGTTGATGAACTCACTTTTCTGTTAAAGACAACTGAAGGACTTGATTACAACTCATTTTTTGAAAACGAAATGTATACAAGAGCGTTTTCAAGAAGCTTTGAAATAATTGGAGAAGCGGTTAAAAACCTTTCAACAGACTTCCGAAAAAAGCATCATGAAATAGAATGGAAGAAAATTGCAGGGATGAGAGATAAAATAATCCATAACTATTTTAATGTCGATTATGAAATTCTTTGGGACGCAATAAAGAATAAACTGCCAGATATAAAGTTAAAAATCCAATCTATTTTAGATCAATCGAATCTATAAATCAAAACGCAATATAACCAGCAAATCAACCGGACGCCGTGAGTCTGTAAAATTATTTGTGTAAATGGCAGTTCGTCTTCATAAAAAAGGTTCAAGCCTGTCTTCAAAAGTAATAGAAAAATTAGAAATAACAATAGCCCAGTTCCTCAGGGAGTTCGTCCATTTTTTTGATAAATCTCTATAAGCTAAGTATAGCATTTTTTTAAGAGAGTCATCGTTAGGAAAAAGCGATTTTGATTTCGTAACTTTTCTGAACTGTCTATGCACTGCTTCGACCGCATTAGTCGTGTAAATAATGGTTCTAATTTCTTCCGGGTATTTGAAAAAAGTAGCCAGATTATCCCAGTTTTGTCTCCAAGATTTTAAGGCCAAAGAGTATTTCTTAGCCCATCTGTCTTCAAGCTCTCTGAGGTTTTCAAGTGCAGCTTCTTCTGTAGGGGCTTTATAAACCGGCTTGAGTTGTTTCATAAATTCTTTCTGATCTTTAGAGGCAATATATTTCAAAGTGTTACGGATTTGGTGTATTACACAAAGCTGGATTTCGGTTTTAGGGAAAATGGAGTTTATAGCATCCGGAAATCCCTTTAATCCGTCTATGCAAGCAATAAGAATATCTTCTACTCCTCGGTTCTTAAGTTCGGTCAGAACATTAAGCCAGAAGTTCGCTCCTTCAGATTCTCCGACCCAGAGGCCGAGCAGATCTTTTCTACCGTTTATATCAACGGCAAGGCAAGTATAAGCAGCTTTTGAGGTAACTTTCTTAGAATCGTCTCTTACTTTGTAATGAATCGCATCAAAGAAAACAATCGGATAAATAGATTCTAACGGTCTGTTCTGCCATTCTGTAGCTATATGAACTATCTTGTCGGTAATATTGGATATTAGCGTTGCTGATGCCTCTAGACCATACAGCTCTTGAATGTGAGATTGTATGTCACGGACGGTCATACCTTTAGAATACATTGAGATGATTTTATCTTCAATCGGACCGATTGTCCTTTCGTATTTTTTGACTATTATCGGATCAAATTCTCCATTACGATCACGGGGAACAGTGATCTGTATTTCTCCGTTTTCGTTTTTTAAGGTTTTATGAGTTTTGCCGTTACGGCTATTACCGCTGTTGTTGCCTATAGGTGAATTCTTTTCGTATCCAAGTTGTTCGGTCAGTTCGCTTTCAAGCATTTGTTCAAGTGACCGGGAAAGAAGCTTCTTTATAGCTCCATTTTTTCCCATTAAATCATTGTAGCTTTTAGCATTTGATAGATCGGCTTTAAGTTGCTCGATCATTTTATCGGTAAGCTCCATATGTGTATATCCTTTCTGTAATGGTTAATTAATAATGATAAAATTAACTGATAGAATATCAAGAACTTTCGCAGAGGCTAAGCTACGTTCGGCTACGCCTCACTCCGCTTAGCCTCAAGTTCTAAATTAACCATTTACACAAGATTATTTACACTCCTATTTGAAAAGAAGGGAAAAGTTAAAAACGCTTATAATGAGCAACTCAACCCAATCGCCTAATCGCATTCGGCATTTTGTTGATCTTTTAGATATTCGTTCCGTTTTGGCATTCCGTTCAACGTAA